>NZ_JBHLUH010000060.1:0-293927 GCF_042433955.1 Phytohabitans kaempferiae
TGCCCAGCCCGACGATTTCGGCGATAGCGGGCCAGGAACGGTCAGCCGGTGCGGACGGAGCATCATCGGTGTGCGATTCGCTCCTCACCGGAGCATTGTGGACGCTCATACCACTCCTCGCCACTCGCCGTTCATCGTCGGGCCAGCCCCGGCCGGCTCGGGCTAGGATCCGATCTCTGCGCGGTGGCCTTCCTCCGCCCAGACTCGCCCCTCGTCAGACGGCGAGGCGACGCCGACGAAAGCAGTCCCAGCGCGATCATTGCTTCCGGATCGCGACGTCGGCAGCCTCTCACGGAAGACTGCTCCACCGCTGCCCCGCCGGCACGGCACACCGCAAGGAACCGGCGGTTTATGCCCAGGAGGGTCGGGAACTGGCGCGGTTGCTTCTCCTGCGGTAGGCCCTGGGGCCTTCACGTCTCCCCCGGTTTCCCGGGTGGTTGTCCCATCCCAGTGACCATGGTCAGTTTCCTGGCTCCGTTTCCAGCTCCCGCCACATCGATCCGTGCATGCGGTTCTCCCGCACACGGCTCACCGACGCCGTTCACCGCCGGCATTCGGCTTTTCCCGCCAAGGCCTGTTCGGCCTCGGGGCGACCACGGTTCCAGCAATGCCAGCAAGGCGTAGCCGGGCTGGGGTGTGCACGCCTACCAGCCATCGGCCGAACCGGCGCCCGCGGCCGTAGCGCTTGCTGAGGAAAAGGCCCAATCGCCTCTGCGCGTACCAGTGCAGCTGCGCGAAACGGCGGCCCGAGTTGCCGTACTTGAAGTACCCGGCCCAGCCGTTGAGGAACCAGTTCATCTCCTGCACCACCATCTCCACGGGCACCCGAACCCGGGACCGGGCGGTCAGCTCCCGCAGCCGGTCCCGAGCGTGTTGCATAGCCTTGTCCGCGCACAGGCGACGACAGCGAACGCCGTCGCCAGCGCCATGGTGGCCGCCCCAAATATCCACAGTGGACTGTCAGGTTTCGTCATAGCCTGAACGCTAGGCCCGATTCCGTCCTGCTTCGTCGTACCGCGGCCTCATCCTCGGGAGGGAGGTGGCACCACGGTACTACTCTTTGGAGCGCCGTTCGACACCCGCGCGAGAATCAAGGCCCGTCGCAACTGGGCCCCAAGTCACGCCGGCGCAGGTCCGTCACGCGTTTCGGAACCTCCATCCGAAAACCACCCATCCTGCCGATGCGTCGAAACCCAGCGCATCAGGCCCCGGACGCCCTCGCGGCTCCAAAGACCATCACCGAGCACCCCGACGCCGGTAAAACCACCAAAAGAGACCTGTACGTGCACGGGCTCGGGGTGAGCCGACTGTCCACAGTAGAGTTCGACGGCCCGCCGCGGCAGGTCGAGCCGCTCACCGTCGATGAACTGCAGGACAGCATCCGGCGGGTGAGCGGCACCGACGTCACGATCACCACGATGTCGTCCGGGACCCGCTGAATCGACACCGCCGCGGTCGCGTGGACCGGACGGGTCAACACCGTCACCGCCCGCACGGACCGGGTGGACGTCGACGCGTTGCTGATCCGGCCCGACGGCTGTGTCGCCTGGGACTTGCCCACCGGGCAGGACCTGGACGCCACCGCGCGGGTGCGTGCGCTCGGCACCTGGTTCGGCCACCCGGCCTGAGCGGCGCATTAACCGTCGTCTCAGGTTCGCTCGGTACGAAGTCGGCATCAGATAAGCGATGCAACCCGTATGTAGGAGGCTAGTGATGGCAGTCAACGCAGCGCCGTCCGGGGAAGCGCCGGCCGGTCGGTTGGCGGGCCGGTGGGTGCCGTGGTTGGTGATTGGGTTGTGGGTGGCGCTGGCGGCGGTCATGGTGCCGCTGAGCGGGAAGTTGAGCTCGGTCACCACCGACAGCGCCGTGGACACCCTGCCGGCCAGTGCCGAGTCCACCAAGGTGGCGGTGCTGGAGGACAGTCTCTCCGGCGGAGAGGACAACACGTTCGTCTTCGTGTACCACCGCGCTGGCGGCATGACCGACGCCGACCGCGCGACGGTCGAGCGCCACTACAACGCCCTTGCCAAGCGGTACCCGCCGAAGGTGGCGGCGGCGGCCGGCGAGGACGACGAGGGCTTACCGACGAGACTCTCCACCGACGGCAAGGCGATGATGTTCACCCTCGAGGTGAGCACAAGCTACGGCGCACCGGAGGCCATCGTCGGCCCGTTGCGTGAGGCCGCGAAGGACCGCCCCGCCGGCCTGGAACTCGACGTGACCGGCCCGGCCGCGGTCGACGGCGACATGGACGCCATCTTCGACGGCATCGACCTGCAGGTCTTCCTCACCACTGTCGTCGTCGTCACGCTCCTGCTGATTCTCACCTACCGCAGCCCGGTGTTGTGGTTCATCCCGCTGGTGGCCGTGGGCGCGGCCGCACTGACCGCGATGGCGACCGTCTACCTGCTCGTCAAGGGCTTCGGCATCGTGGTCAACGACCAGAACTCGGCGCTGCTGACGATCCTGGTGTTCGGCGTCGGCACGGACTACGCGCTGTTGCTCATCGCTCGGTATCGGGAGACACTGCACCACCACGAGAACGTCCGGGTTGCGATGGTCCACGCGCTACGCGGCGCGGCGCCGGCCATCGTCGCTTCCGCGGCCACCGTCGTCGCCGGCCTGCTCTGCCTGCTCGTCGCGGACCTGAACAGCACCAGTGGGTTGGGCCCGATCGGTGCGGCCGGGATCCTGTGCGCGCTGGTGGCCATGCTGACGCTGTTCCCGGCGGTGCTCGTGATGCTCGGCAGGCGGATCTTCTGGCCGGCCATCCCGCGGTTCAGCACAGCCGTGGTGGAGAAGCCGGGGCTGTGGGGACGGCTTGGCACCGCCATCAGCCGCCGCCGGTGGGTGGCGACGCTCGGCTCGCTCGGAATCCTGGGTGTGCTCGCCGTCGGGCTGGCGGGCAACACCGGCGCCCTGCGGGAGCAGGACCAGTTCCTGTCCGCGCCGGAGTCGGTCACCGGCTTCACCGTTCTCCGCCAGCACTTCCCGGAGCTGGGCGGCCAGCCGATGACGGTCTTCACGCGCCCGGCGTACCAGGAGCGGGTGCTCGACATCGTCAAGCGCACTCCCGGCGTGGCAGAGGCCATCCCGGGCCAGACCAGCGGTGGCTGGGCCGACATCTCCGTGTTCCCGACCGACGCGCCGGACACCACCGCGGAGTACGACACGATCAAGCGGGTGCGCACCGCCGTGCACGCGGTGAACGGGGCGGAGGCGATCGTCGGCGGGCCGAGCGCGGAGAACCTCGACACCGAGGTCACCACCAGCCGCGACGAGAAGCTGGTGATCCCGCTGGTGCTCGCCGTCGTCCTGATCGTCCTCGGGCTGCTGCTGCGCGCGGTCGTGGCCCCGCTGGTCCTGATGGCGACCGTGGTCGTCTCGTTCGCCGCGGCCTTCGGCGGTAGCGTGTTCGTCTTCGACACGATCCTCGGGTTCAAGGGCGTCGACTATTCGGTACCGCTGCTGGCGTTCCTGTTCCTGGTGGCGCTCGGCGTCGACTACAACATCTTCCTGACCAGCCGGGCCCGGGAGGAGACCGTGCGTCTCGGCACCCGAGAGGGCATGCTCAAAGCCCTCTCGGCCACCGGTGGCGTCATCACCTCGGCAGGCCTGGTCCTGGCGGCCACGTTCGCGGTCCTCGCCACGCTTCCGCTGGTGATGCTGATCGAGGTCGGGTTCCTGGTCGCCTTCGGCGTGCTGCTCGACGCCCTGCTGGTGCGGTCGGTCCTGGTGCCCGCCCTCACCCTGCTGATCGGCCGGCGGATCTGGTGGCCGAGCCGGCTGTCCCGACCGGTGGAGCTGCCGGACGGGCAACGGCCGTTCGTGGACGATGAGGAGCCCGCGCTGCAACGGTGAGCGCGGCGGCACGGACGAAATCCGGGACGGGCTCAGGCCCGTCCCGGATCTTTTCATGGGCCCGACGGTCGCCGCCCTTTGGTCCTGCGCCACGCGTCGAGGCTGGGGTCGGCGCACCGCGGTGTCCTGCCCCGACGGTGAGCGCCGCGGGGCCATGCCCGAGGGCCGCCGTCCCTTGTCCTGCGCCACGCCGCCGGGGCGGGTCAGCGCACCGCGCTGTCCTCCCCCGCGGCGTGACGCGCGATCCGAGCGGGCGAGGCAGCGGCCGGAAGGCCGACCCGCAGCAGCGCGCCGCCGCGGGCGGACCGGGCGACGGTGACTCGGCCGCCGTGGGCGTCGACGACCCGCTGCACGATCGACAGCCCCAGACCGGATCCCGGCAACGCCCGGGCGCTGTCGGCACGGTAGAACCGGTCGAACACCCGCGGTACGTCGGCGGCGTCGATGCCCGGCCCGGCGTCGTCGACCTCGAGCACCGCCGACGCGCCCTCGGCGAGGAGCCGGACCTGGACTGGCTGGTCCGCGGGGGACCACTTGCCGGCGTTGTCGATGAGGTTGAGTACCGCCCGCTGGAGCGCAGCGGGACGGCCGCTCACCCACACGGAGGTGAGGTCGAGCGCGATCTCGATGTCGGGCACGCGGGAACGCGCCCGGGTCGCGGCGGCCACCACCACGTCGGCGAGGTCGAGCACCTCGGTGCTCTCGTCGGTGACGTCACCGCGCGCCAGGTCGGTCAGCTCGGTGGCAAGGGTGCTCAACTCGGCCACCTGGGCGCCGAGGTCGTTGAGCAGCCGGGTCCGGCTATCCGCCGACAGGACAGCGTCGAGGGTGCCGCGCCGGTCGAGCCGGATCAGCAGCTCGACGTTGAGGCGCAGGCTGGTGAGCGGGGTCTTCAGCTCGTGGGCGGCGTCCTCGGCGAGCAGCCGCTGGGCCCGACGGGAGTCCCGGAGCGCGGCGAGCATGTCGTTGATCGACTGGATCAGCCGCCGGATCTCCCCACCGCCCTCATCCGGGATGTCGGCGTCGAGATCCCGGGTGTGCGCGACACGTACCGCGGCGGCGGTCAGCCGGTCGATCGGCGCCAGCCCGGTCCGCGCCACGGTCCGCCCGACAAGGGCGCCCCCGGCCACGCAGAGCAGCCCGATCAGCAGCATGCCCAGCCCGAACTGGTTGATCGGGCTGTCGTCGGCGACGCGGGCCACCTGGACCGCGCCGCCGCCCGCCCGCAGCGTGTAGACGAGGTATCCGTCCTCGTCACTGTCGTTCGACTCCATCAGGTCGGCCAACCCGCCCTGCACCACGCGCCCGGCCTGCTCGCTGACCGGAGGCAGCGCGGGTTGGCCGGCCGGCGTCCGGATCGAGCCGTCGGGCAGGATGACCCGCACCAGCCGACCGGATCCGGGATACGGCGGTAGCTGGACCTGCGCCAGACCAGCGCGCTCCGCGTCCGCCGCCAGGACGCGGGAGTCGGCGCGCAGCTGATCCTCCGCGGCGTCCCGCAGCTCCGAGTCCAGCAACTCGATGGCCACCTGAAAGGCCACGAACACGCTGACCGCGATGGCCGTCGCCGCGATCACCGTCAGCCTGGTCCGCAGCGATCGCCGCCGCCACCATCGGGCCAGCCGTCGCAAGCCCCAGCCGGCGGCGCCCCAGCTCACGGAGGAGTCTCCCGCAACGTGTACCCCAGGCCGCGCAGCGTGTAGATCAATCGCGGCTCACCCTCGGCCTCCATCTTGCGGCGCAGGTAGCTCACGTACACCTGGAGGTTGTTGGCAGTGGCGCTCATGTCGAAGCCCCAGATCGCCTCGAACAGCGCGTCACGGGTCAACACCCGGGTCGCGTTGCACACGAGGACCTCCAGGAGGGAGAACTCGGTCCGGGTCAGATGCAGCGGCCGCCCGCCACGCCACGCCTCGAACCTGTCGGGATCGAGCCGGACGTCGGCGAACGACAGAATCTGCGACTCCCCGACGCCCGGCGCGCGGCGGCGCAGCAGGGCCCGGACCCGGGCCAGCAACTCCTCGGTGGCGAACGGCTTGGGCAGATAGTCGTCGGCGCCCGCGTCCAGCCCCGCGACCCGGTCGGAGACCTGATCCCGGGCGGTCAACATCAGCACCGGCAGATCCCGACCCGCCGCCCGCAACCGCCGGCAGGTCTCCAACCCGCCCAGGCGAGGCATCATCACATCGAGGATCAGCAGATCGGGCGCGTCGCCACCGAGCCCGTCGAGCACGGCGAGACCGTTGGCGACGGTGCTGGTGTCGTAACCCTCGACCTGGAGCACCCGCTCCAACGACTCACGGATAGCCGCCTCATCGTCCGCGATCATAATCCGCACGCCGACCCGCCCCCTTCCAGCCGATGCTTTTGCCGCTCAGTGTCCTCGACCAACCTGAAGCCAGGATTAGACCCAATCTCAGGAAGATAAGCGTCGCCACTACGGCCAGCTTGTACTCGGCGGTGAACGTGCGGCGCTTCGGCCGGTCCGCCCGCGGCGAGGAGGCTGAACCCACCAGTCCATCCTCGCCCATGTCAGCGATGCTCAAGGTCACGATCGTTTGATCCCGTCTCGCCCTGCTTCACAAGATCCGGTATTCCGACGTCTCACATGATCTTGACAGAGAGGGCATCGGTGGATTGAGGCTAAGGGATCGCAAACTATCGAATTCGCAGGTTCTGTTCGTTCTGTAAAGGTTTGGAGGAGGCTGGCGAGCGTTACCGGTTCCGGCGTGGGTGTAATCGTGGTCCGTGCAGGGCCAGCAAGGGCTCGATTTCGCTAATGGCTCGACGGATGGTCCTGCGGCTGGTGGTGAACAGTGCGGCGAGGTGACGTTGTCGTCCTACCTCGACGGGCCAGCGAAAACGGCCTTGACCGCCGTCCCGTCCGCCCGGTGCGACCGGCGGAACAATCCGACCACATTCAGCGTCAACGGTCCCAACTGCGCCTCACATCGTCAGTTGGCGCCGATGTACACCGCCTTCGTCCAGGTGTAGAAGTCCAGTGCGCCGCTGCCCTGTTCCCGGTAGGTGTTGCTCGACGACTCCTTTACACCGCCGAACGGCACATTGAGGTCCACTCCTCCGGTCGGCCGGTTGATCTTCACTACGCCCGCCTGGATGCGCTCAACGAACCGGGCCACCGCCGTCAGGTTCTGCGTGACCAGGGCCGCGGAGAGGCCGAACGGTACGGCGTTGGCCAGGTCGATCGCCGCGTCGAGGTTCGGTGCCCGCAGGACACTCACCACGGGGCCGAAGACCTCCTCCTGCGCGATACGGTGCGTCGGCTCGACCGCGGTAAGAACCGCCGGCGGGAAGAGCATGCCCTCGAACGCCAGCGTGCCGGTGGCGAGGTTAGCCCCCTCCCCGAGAGCGTCCTTCAGGTAGCGGACGTTAGTCGCCAACTGGGCGGCACTCACCACCGGGCCCATCTTGACCGTGGCACGGAGCCCGTCGCCCGGCGCGTACGCCTCAGCCCGACGGGCGAGTGCGTCCACGACCCGGTCGTGGACGCTGGGGGTGCAGATGACCCGGCTCGTCGCGGTGCATGCCTGGCCGGTCAGCCCGAACGCCGAAGCGGCGACGAGGTCGGCGGCCCGCTCCGGATCGGCGTCGTCGAGCACCACGACCGGGTTCTTTCCGCCCATCTCGAGCTGCACCCGAATGCGCCGGGCTGCGGCGAGTTCACCGATACGGCGTCCCACCCCGTTCGAGCCGGTGAACGAGACGGCGCGGACCATCTCGTGGCGCACGATGGACTCGCCGACGACGGCCCCGCTGCCGTGCACGATGTTGAGCACCCCCGGTGGGAGCCCCACGTCGGCCAGCGCCCGGGCGAGATGCATCGTCGACACCGTCGTGAGCTGCGCCGGCTTCAAGACCACCGCGTTCCCCGCGGCCAGCGCCGGGGCGGCTTTCCAGGTCGGGATCGCGATCGGGAAGTTCCAGGGCGTGATGAGTCCGACGACGCCCAACGGTTCACGCCGGGAAAAGACGTGGGTATCGGCGACCCCGGACGGGAAGGTCTGTCCGTGGGCCCGCCAGCACTCGGCTCCGAAGAATTCGAGGATGTCGGCGGCTCGGCGCACCTCCCCGGTCGCCTCGGCGAGGGTTTTGCCCTCTTCGCGGGTCAGGTCCCGCGCGACCACCTCGATCCGGTCGCGCAGGAGCTGACCGGCCCGGGTGAGGACAGTTCCCCGTTCGGGACCGGTCATCGCCGCCCAGCCCACCTGCGCCGCCGCGGCCGCCGTCGCCGCCGCGTCAACGTCGGCGGCGGTGCCTGAGACAGTGCGCGACACCAGATCGGCCGGGTCCGCCGGGTTGTACCGGTCGGTCACCGGTTCCCCACCGCGCCACTGACCGTCAATTAGCTGGGTGATCTCATAGGCGTCGGCTGTCATGAACCCTCCAGGTGGGCGAGTGTCGTCTGAGTCGCGGTGGTCACGGGCGCACCAAGACCTTGAGGGAACGCTGGGACGTGACGAGGTCGAGGGCCTGGCCGAAGTCGTCGAGGGGGACCGTATCGGTGACAAAGCCGATCAGCTCCGTCGCCAGCGCACCGAGCAGCGTCACGGCGCGGTGGAACGAGTTGTTGACGGCCATCGAGCCGATGATGGTCAGCTCGTGCCAGTTGATCAGGTGCGGGCTGAGCGTGACGGTTGCGCCAGCGTGCGCCACGCCCATGAGCAGGAGGGATCCGCCGCGCCGGGTCGCCGCGAACGCCGACTCGATCGCCGCCGGCACGCCGGTGGCGTCGACGGTCACATCGGCGCTCGGCTCCGGCAATTCCTCAGGCACTCGGGCCACCGCGTCGAAGCCGTGGCGGGCCACGACCGCGCGCCGGAAGTCCGACGACTCGACGATCGACACCTGCGATCCCTGCCGGCGCAGCAGGATGGCGGTCAACAGGCCAATCGGGCCGGCGCCGAACACGATCGCGTCCCGGCCGACCGTCGCCCCTAGGCGGTCGACGCCGTGCAGCACGCAGGCCAGCGGCTCGGCGAGCAGGGCGACGTTCCACTCCAAGTCGTCGGGGACCGGGACGCAGGAGCGTGCCCGGACCGCGACGCGTTGTGCGAAGCCGCCGGGGAAACGGGAACCGTACCCGCCCTTGTCGGGGCAGAGGTTGCCCCGCCCAGCCTGGCACTGGGCGCAGTGCCCGCACGAGTACGACGGATCGACGACCACCCGCTGACCGGCCCGCAACCAGTCCACCTCCCGGCCGACCGACAGGACCGTGCCACCGAACTCGTGGCCGGGAACGGCCGGAAACCGGACAAGCTTGTTGCCGCCGGTCAGGGTGTGCAGGTCGGTGCCGCACATGCCGCAGCCGGCCACCTCAAGGATGACCTCGTCCGCACGGGCCTGCGGCTCGGGCACCTCCTGGATCGACCAGTCCTGAATTCCGTTCAGGACGAGTGCGCGCATGATCTGCCTCCCGACGTCATTTGATGGCCAGGGCGTTCGCGGTGGAGCCCGCCCCACCGGGGGTGTTGAGTGGTGCCGCGCAGAAGAGCCCCTCGTAGACGCCGTCGGTCCGGCAGTCCGCCGTCAGCGCCCGGAGGTCGAACAGCTCCCCGACCGCCAGACCTAGCAGCGGGATGAGCCGGGCATGCAGGAAGCCGTCGGCGGACGACTTGTCGAACGGCATTCGCTCGAGCGCCGGGCAGTCGGCGGCGACCGCGGCGAGCCGGTGGTCCCAGATCCACCGTGCGGTCTCCTCCCGCGGGTCCAGTCCAGGCGCGGCGAAAAGGTCACCGGTGCCTAGCGCGGCCCTGCCGGACTCGTCGAGCCCCTCGTACCAGCAGATCCAGCCGACGTTGAGCAGCAGAATGTCACCGGTGTCGAGGGCGACGTCCTGGGCCGCGAGCACGTCGTCCAGCAGGTCCGTGGTGATGGCGAATGCGCTCGCCGCGTCGAGCGGGGTGCCCTGGCCGGCGAGGAACCCTTCGACGTCGGCCAGCACAAACCGGCCGGCGATGCCCCGCGTCGCCCACTGGTCGATGCCGAGCGCCGGGAACACCGGGTCGAGCACGTCGGCGAGCGGGCGGCCCTGGTAGAAGCCGAACTCGGGATGCTCCACGTGGCTGAGCGCGTCCCATTGGCTCGACATCTGCGGATAGAAGGAGTCGTAGTAGTCGTCGAAGCCGCCGCCGTCGAGTTCGACCCGATGATGCGTGGGCGCCCGGCGTCCCAGGATCGGCGGCGACGGCAACGTCGTGCTCCAGTTCAGCGGGATCGTCACCCCTCGCCGGACGAGCGTGGCGGCGGCGACGACTCGCTCGGCGGTAGCGAAGTTGAGCGTTCCCAGGTCGTTGCCGAAGACCCCCCACGCCGCGCCCGGCGGGCAGGTCAGGCCGCCGACCAGGTCGGCGTACGCGGGCACGGCGGTGTCACGAGTGGACACCGTGGGCTCCTGTCTCTCGCACTTCGGTCAGGCGCAGGAACGCGATGGTTCGGTCGAACTGGGCCGCGAGCATCTCCTTACCCGGGTGGATGGCACAGCCCCGCTCGGCCGCTGCGGCCAGCAGGGGTGTCGTCGGCGGCGACATGACCGCGTCGGCCACGACGGTTCCCGCGGTGAGCAGGTCGAGGTCGACCGGCACCGGGTCACCGGCCCGCATGCCCAGGCTGGTGGTGTTGATCACGACGTCGAATCGGCCGCCACCGGTGTAGCGGTCCGTCCGGCACTGCGGATAGGCCCGTAGAACGGCAGCGGCCAACTCGCTCGCCTTCTCGGCAGTCCGGTTGGAGATCCGCAGGACCGCGACACCGGCGTCGGCCAGCGCGAAGGCGACCGCGCGGGCGGTGCCGCCGGCCCCGACGAGCAGGACCTCCCGCCCAGCGATGGAGTGGCCGGCGGCGACGAGACTGTCGGTCATGCCGAGGCCGTCGAACTGACCGCCCACCAGCCGACCGTCCGGGTCTCGCCGGATGACGTTGGTGGCTCCGCATCGGGCGGCCATGGGGGTCAGCTCGTCGACCAGTCGCGTCATCGTCTCCTTGTGCGGGATGGTGACGCCCACGCCCGCCAGGTTGGCCCAGCTGCGAAACAGCGGCGGCGCGGTAGCGAGATCCTCGGGTCTGATGTGCAGGGGCATGACCACGACGTCCAGGCCGCGTTCGGCCAGCAGCCGGTTGTAGAGGGTCGGGGTGCGGACGTGGCCCATCGGGTGACCGATGTGCGCGTACACGCGGGTGTTGCCGGTGATCGTCATCTGCCGGTGTCCCCGATCCTCGTGGT
Organism: Phytohabitans kaempferiae; assembly: GCF_042433955.1. Classification (NCBI taxonomy): domain Bacteria; kingdom Bacillati; phylum Actinomycetota; class Actinomycetes; order Micromonosporales; family Micromonosporaceae; genus Phytohabitans; species Phytohabitans kaempferiae. The sequence goes on from NZ_JBHLUH010000060.1 coordinate 11,102, forward strand.
GGCGATGGGCGGATAGTCATGCGCCGTCGGGAATGCGCCACACGCGCGCCCCGCCAACAGGGCCGCGCCCCGCGTCCCGGCCTGCGCGGTCGCCGGTATCTCGTAGGCTCCGATCACCTCGGCCCGGATCGCCCGGATCTGCGGATCCTGGAGCCAGCCGCCGGCGGCCAGAACCCGCCGGGGCCGCCCGGTGAGCCGGGCCAGCTCCCGCAGCGCCTCGCGCACGCGCTCGCTGGCCGTGCGTACCGCGAGGACCCACACGGCGCGGGCCACGGCGAGGCTGTCGACCGTGTCCCGGACGACCCGCCCGGCTCGGTCGGAATCGACCAGATCCCGCCAGCGTGGGTGGAAGACCGCCCCGACGAGGTCGACCAGCGCCGGACCGAGCGGACCGGCCGACGCGTCATCGGGTGTCATGACCTGGGCCCGCGGATAACCGGCCCGGTCCAGCGCGTCGAGGATCATCGTAAACCGGTTTCCGGTGCCGAGGCCGCATACCGCGTTGGTGGAGCCGTCCTCGACCCCGGCACCGACGTTGAACCCGGCGGCGTTGAAGCCCGCCACCTGCGCGGCCTGCCCGGCGGTGATCGGCGCGATGACCGCCTCACCCGTACCGATCGAGTCGAAGACGGCGTCCGGACCGGTCGCGCCGGCGCCGACCGCGGCGACGAGGTGGTCGTGACCGGCGACTGTCAGTACCGCCCCGGCGCAGGCCCCGGTGGTCCGGACGGTCCCGACCGGGCTGCCGGCGGGTACGAGTCGGGGCGCCGAGCGGAGGTCGAGGCCCGCCCAGTCGAACAGCGCCGGGCTCCACGCGCGGGTCTGGACATCCAGTAGTCCGGACCGCGAGGCCAGCGAGTACTCGGCGACCTGCTCGCCACCGAGCAGAACCACGGCCTGCTCGGGCAGGTTGGCCCAGCGGCCGATGGTCTGCCCGGACGGGGCCAGGCCGCGCAGCGCGGCGGCCGAGGTACGGGGGAAGTCGAGCAGCCCGGTCCGCGCTACGAGGTGCGGGTCGGGCAGGTCGGTGTGGCACGCTGGTCCCCGGTCGTTCCACGCCGTCGCCGGCAGGGCGTCGCCGGTCGAGGTCCACGCGAAAACGGTCTCCGCCATGCCCGTCACGCCGATGCCCGCCACCGTGCCGGCGGCCAGGTCGACCACGGCCGCGTCGACGAGACCGAGTACGGCGGCGGAGAAGTCCTCGAGGCGCAGGTGACGACCGCCCGGGCCTGTGCGCCACGGCGTCAGGTACGAGACGGTGCCCCGTTCCTCGCCGGCGACGGTGAACAGCGTCGCCTTGAACGAGGTCGTGCCGAGGTCCACGCCGAGCAGGCTCGCTGTCATGCGCGCAGCGTCATTTCCAGGTCTGTTCGTCCGAAGGCGTCGATCAGCCCGGTGAACGCGGCGACCATGCGGTCGACCGCCTCGTCCCGGGTGGCGGTGCCGGCGAGAAGGTCGCCGAGAGGGCGGTGCCAGACGCTGCGGCCCACGGCGAAACCGGCGAAAGCCGGCACGCGGGCGGCGGCCCGCAGCCAGGTCCCGACCGTCTGCAGCGACGCGCCGCTGCCCAGCACGATGCACCGCACCTGCCCACGGCCACCGACGGTGGCCTGGGCACCCACGGCCTCGCAGGCCTCGACCGTGTCCAGACCCTCGATCTTCCAGATGTCCGGCTCGATGCCACGGGCCTGGTATTCGGCGATCGACTCGACGAGAAGTCCCGGAAGAGCTTCGCGGCGGAAGGCGGCGGTGTCTTCGCCGCAGCCGGCCAGTTGAGCCGCCGTCGGGGTGACGAGGACTTCGAGCAGGAAGTCGTGGCCGTGCCGGTGCGCCCAGGTCGCGACCTCGGCGATCCGGGTGAACTGGACCTCTTTGCGGGCGTCGTCGTCGGCGGGGTTGTGGAACACGAGGGCCTTGACACACTCCGGCTGGAACCCGGCGAAGCGCTCGGCGTAGTCGGCCGGGTACTGCAGTTCGAAGATCTTTGTGCGGCTCGCCTCGATCGGCATGGCGAGGTAGATGTCCCGCTGCCGTGCGGTCCGCGCGGCCGGCGCGCCGTACTCCTCGTCGACGAGGAAGCCGAGTGCCGCCCTCGGCACGCCGGCCGCCGCCACCCGGTCCAGCACGTCGAGCGCCACGAGTTTGGTCTCGGTGAACCGCCCCTCGGCTGCCTGACCGTACAGATCTCGCAGTACCTGGCGATGGTCGTAGGCCATCATGTACAGGGGATCCGGCGTGGTCCTGGTCACTGCACTCCTCCTGGGCGAGAGTTCGCCTGACGGTGGCCCCCGTATCGGCGGACCAAACCAGCGTCTATGTGGGTTTGTGTGTTGACGCGCAAACATTAGCACAGGACTTGCATTACACCTTGATCAACTGATACACACAATCCCAGCGTAGACGCAACCTTGGCGGCATCGACCGTCCGAGGATTTCCACTAAGTCCCAGGCAATCACACACGAGTCGCAGGGGTCGCGCAGACGAACGGAGCGTAGGCCGATGGAGCAGCCGATCTCCCTGCCCGAGCAGATCGCGCTCAGGGCCCGGGAGACCCCCGACCGGACAGCGATACGCGAGGTCGACGGCTACGACTACACCTGCGCACAGTTCTGGCAGCTGTGCAACGACTGGGCCGGCTACCTGCGTGGCCTCGGGGTCGGCCGCGGCGACACGGTACTGGTGCTGCAACCCACGTCGGCACAGGCACTCGCCATCTGGATGGGCCTGGCCTTGCTCGACGCCGTCGAGGTACCCCTCAACACCCAGTTGCGCGGTTCATTGCTGGCCCACGTCGTACGCGACTCCGGGGCGAAACTCGCGGTGGTCGGCGACCGGTACCTCGACGCGGTCGCCGACCTCGGTGCCGACCTCGGTGCCGACCTCGGTGCCGACCTCGGACGCCTCGACCGGATCGTGGTGACCGGGACCGCCTCCCCCGCGTTCACCCACGCGGTCGCACCTCACGGGGTCGATGTACGGGCGGTCGACCGCGTCCCGCACGCCCCCGTCCGAACCTGGGACTTCCCCCGCGAGTGGGATCTCGCCTGCCTGCTGTACACCTCCGGCACCACCGGCCCGGCCAAGGGCGTGATGGTCTCCTGGGGTCAACTGTTCGAGACGACCATCGGTACCGGGCCCGAACGCACCCTGCGCCAACCGTGGACCGTCTTCTACTCGCCGTACCCCACCTTCCACATCAGCGGCAAGACACCGCTGTACGCGGCGATGCTCGGCGGCGGATCGGTGGTGCTGCGCGAACGGTTCGACACCGCCGCCTTCTGGTCGGACGTGCGGGCCTACTCCTGCACCTTCACGCTGCTGATCGCGACCACGGCCAATTTCGTCCTCCGGCAGCCGCCACGGCCCGACGACCAGGACAACCCGCTCGTGGGCGTGCTGTTCTCGCCGTGGATCCAGGGCGTCGAGGAGTTCCGGACTCGGTTCGGCGTCGAGGCCTACTCGGTCTACAACATGACCGAGATCAGCTGCCCCATCGTCGGCGGCTGGGACAACGGGCCGATCGACCCTACGGTCTGCGGCACCGCCCGGCCCGGGTTCGACCTGCGGATCGTCGACGAACACGACCGGGAGGTCCCGGCGGGGACACCCGGCGAACTCGTCATCCGCACCGACCGACCGTGGCGGCTGATGTCCGGCTACTGGGGTCTCGACGCCGCCACCGCCACCGCATGGCGCAACCAGTGGTTCCACACCGGCGACGTGTTCTCCGTCGACGAGCAGGGCAGGTACCGCTACCTCGACCGGAACAAGGACTCCATCCGACGGCGGGGCGAGAACATCTCCTCGACCGAAGTCGAGGCCCAGGCGCTGGCGCACCCGGCGGTCGAGATGGCCGCGGCCGTCGCCGTCCCCGACCCGATCAGCGAACAGGAGGTCAAGTTGGTCGTCACCCGCGCGGCGGACACCACGCTGACGGAGGAGGAGCTGCACAGCTTCCTGTCGGCCCGACTTCCCCGGTTCATGGTTCCCCGCTACGTCGAGTTCGCGACCGCGCTGCCGCGCACCCCCACCGCGAAGATCCGCAAGACCGAACTGCGCGCCCAGGGCGTGACCCCGAGCACCTGGGACAGTCAGGCGGCCCGCCGCACGGCGGGAGCGACCTGATGGCCACCACCGAACCGGGCCCGGCGGACCTGCGCGAGGTGCTGGTCGACGGCCTCCATTTCCCCGAGGGCCCCTGCTGGACCCAGGACGGTGCGCTGATCTTCGTCGACCTGGCTGCCCGCGCGGTCTCGGTACTCGACGAAGCGGGCATACGCATTGTCGCGCGCAGCGACGGCGCACCGAACGGGGCGGCGCTGAGCCCTCAGGGTGTCCTGCACGTGGCGGACAACGGTGGCCACTGGCCGGCGACGGCCTCGACCTCCAGCACGGCCGGTCCCGGAGGCCGTCGGGGGCGGATCCTCCAGGTCTGTCCCGGCGGCGACCTGCGGGTGGTACTGGAGGAGATAGACGGGATCCCCCTCGACGCGCCCAACGACATCTGCTTCGACGCGCTGGGCGGCTACTACGTCACCGACCCGCACTGGGGCGACGACGGACAGGCCGCCCACCACGGCGCCGTGTGCTACCAACCGCCCGACGGGCCGGCGGTGCGCAGCGCCACCGGACTGCTCTTTCCCAATGGCGTCTGCGTCAGCACCGACCAGTCCACCCTGCTGGTCAGCGAGACCCGCACCGGCCGGGTACTGGCCGCCGACATCCTTGCGCCGGGTCGTCTCGGCGCTTGGCGCACCTACGCCGAGCTGGGCCCGGACATCTCCCCGGACGGCATGTGCCTGGACGCGGACGGCCGGCTGCTCGTCGCCGGCTCCACCGCCGGCGCCGTCTTCGTCGTGCTGCCCGGCGGCGGGCCGGTGGAGCGGGTGCTGCGCTGCGCCGACCCGGTCGTGACCAACGTCTGCTTCGGCGGGCCGGACCTGAGGACCCTGTACGTCACCGAGGCGTCGCTCGGCCGGATCACCACGGTGCGGTGGGACGTGCCCGGTGCGCCTCTGCCGATGAAGGTGAGGCATCTGTGAGCCGCACGACCAGACAGCTCGCGTCGAGCATCCGACGCCCCTGGACCGGCGAGTCGCCCGAACCGCGGACCTCGAAGCTGGTCAGTCTGCGGGAGGCGGCGGCGCTGGTCCCGGACCGATGCCGGATCGCCTTCGGTGGGCAGTCGGTGTACCAGCACCCGATGGCCTTCGTCCGGGAGCTGGCCCGCCAACGTCGACGGGAGCTCACGGTGATCGGCGTCCTCAACGGTCCCGAACTCGACCTTTTGGTCGGGGCCGGTGCCGTCGCGGTCGTCGAGACTTCCTACGTCGGTCTGGAGCAGTTCGGCCTGGCGCCCAACTACCGGCGGGCTGTCGAGGCCGGCCGGCTGAAGGTCCACGACTACAGCGAGGTCGTCGCCTTCGACCGGTTCAGGGCCAGCGAGGCGGGGTGGACCTTCCTGCCCGTGTACTCCCTGGCTGGCTCTGATGTCATGACTGGGAACACCAACGCCCGGGAAATGACCTGTCCATTCACCGGGACACCGCTGCAGGTCGTGCCGGCCGCCAACGTCGACGTCGTGGTGGTCCATGTGGGGCTGGCCGACGAGTACGGCAACGTCCTCGCGCCGGCCTCCCGTCTGGTGCCGCAGACCTTCGACGGGGTGATGGCACGGGCCAGCGACCGGGTCATCGTGACCGCCGAGCGGATCGTGTCCAACCAGTTCGTCCGCCAGCACGCCGACCTGACGGTGATCTCGGGACTGCGCGTCGAGGCCGTCGCGCACGCGCCACGCGGCGCCCACCCGTGCCACAGCCTCGGCTTCTACCAGCTTGACGTCGACCACTTCGAGCGGTACCTGGCCGCCTCCCGCTCAGCCGAGGACTTCCATGCCTACCTGGAGACCTACGTCTACGGGCCTGCGGACAACGACGCCTACCTCGACCTGACACCTGCCAGCCGGTGGGCGACCCTGGAGACGGGAACGGGACTGCTGTGAGTGACGACCAGGATCCCACACTGTACGAACTGCTCGCCGTCGCGGTGGCCCGGACGATGCGCAACGACGACGTGGGCTTCACCGGGCTGACCACCGGCGATGCCGCTGCGATGTTCGGCACCATGATCCCCCTCGCCGCCATGCAACTGGCGCGCGAGACGCACGCGCCGGACCTGACCGTCCTGCTCGGCGGCTGGTGCGTCAATCCCTCGCTGCACATGCTCGCGACCCTGCCCAACGCCGAGTTCGACCCGGTGCTACTGCAGCTTGAGTGCGACGCGCGTGACATGTCGTACCCGCCGCTCTACACCTTCCGGCGCGGCGACGTAACCGTGGGCTTCAGCTCCGGCGCCCAGGTCGACCGCGCCGGCAACCTCAACACCACCACGGTGTCGGCGTCCAGGGGGAAGCTGCGGCTGGTGGGGCCGATCCTGATCCCGGAACACCTTGGCCTGTTCGGCCGCGAGATCATCATGATGCCCCGGAACGACCGTCTCCGGTTCGTCGAGTCGGTCCACCACCGTACTGGGGTCGGCTTCCCCGACGGCCGCTCCGGGCGGGCCGCCCTCGGGCTGCGCGGCGGCGGGCCGGAGCTCGTGGTGACCCCGCTGGGCATCTTCGGCTTCGACGATGAGGGCCTGGCCGAACTGATCGCCACGGTGCCGGGGGTCCGTCCGGAGGATGTGGTCGACGCCACCGGCTTCGATTTCCGGTACGCGCCCATCAAGGCGCTCCAGGCCCCGCCGACCCGTGACGAACTGCGGATCCTGCGGGAGTCCGTGGATCCCTTCGGCCACCTCAGGCGGTCGATCTGACGGCGTGGGGCCCCGCGGCGGGTCGTGGCAGTGCCGAGCCCGACCGCCGCGGGGGCCACCCTTGGCGCCGCCCGGTCACACCACGACGACCTCGACGCCGAGAGTCCGCAGCCCGTCGAGTTCGCTCCCGTTGGCCTTCGCGCCGGTGATGAGCACGTCAATGTCGCCGGGGTCGGCGAAGTGGGACAGGTGTGCCACCCCGATCTTCGCCGAGTCGCAGAGCAGAACCCGGCGGCGCGACGCCTTGACCATGGCGCGCTTGACCATGGCGTCGGTGTGGTCCGAGGTGGTCGCCCCCCGCGCGACGGTCACTCCGGAGGCACCCAGGAACACCACGTCGGCCTGCATGCCCGACAGGGCGTGCAGCGTCCAGTCGCCGCTCTCCGCCCAGGTCCGCGGGTTGACGCTGCCGCCGAGCGTGTGGACGTTCGACTCGGAGCGACGCAGGACCTCGTCGGCGACCACGAGCGAGGGGGTCACCACGGTCGTCGCCGCGTCGAAGGTATAGACCTCAGTAAACGCGTGGGTCGTCGTGCCCGCGTCGATGAGAATGAGCCCACCCTGCGCGGGGACATACCGCCCGGCCGCCTGCGCGATCTTCGCCTTTTCGGACCGCATTATCGTCTCGCGCTGATGCACGTCGGGTATCACACCGGTCACCGCGGTCAGAACGGCACCTCCGTGCACCCGCTTGAGCACTCCCGCCTGCTCCAGGACGATCAGATCCCGGCGCACCGTCTCCCCCGAGACCTGGAACTCGGCCGCGATTTCGGCCGACTCGAGGCGACCCTTTCGGCGAAGACGGTCGACGATCCGCCCGTGCCGTTCGACTGCGAAGATACCGGGCGAATCGGCCCTCTCGGCACCACGGCTCTCCGCGGTCATCTGCGCACCCCCTCATGGTGGATGTCGACCGTGGCTGCGGTCACGTGAGTTTGGTTGTGGATGGTTGCATTCTGGCATGGCATGGTACGCGGTGCGATGAGCAGATCCGGAGCGGTTCTGCTCGTCGCATCCGCGTCCTGATTGCTACTGTCGCTCGACCGCATCGCTGGTCTTCTTCCGGGTCACCTTGCGTCGGGATCCGACGCCCCGCAACGAGCTGACCAGCACCAGCGCAGTCAGTACTAGGAACAGGATCACGATCGGGCGGGACAGCATCTGCCCGGGGCTCTGGATCAGCAGCGCCCGACGCAGATTCGACTCCGCCAGCGGACCCAGCAGCAGACCCAGCACGACGGGTCCCGGCGGCACGCTGGTCCGTCGCATCAGGAACCCGAACACCCCGGCGATGAGCATGACGACCACGTCGAGCACGTTGTTGCCGATGGCGTAGGTGCCGACGATGCAGAAGATCAGGACAGTCACCCACACGTACGGGGCGGGCAGATTGAGCAGCTTCACCATCCCCCGCAGGCGCAGCAGGCTGATGGCCAGGGCGAAGAGCGTGGCGACCGCCATGATCGCGGTCATCGTGCCGACCAGGTCCGGCCGGCTGTTCAGTAGCCCGGGCCCGGGTTGCAGGCCCCAGACCACCATGGACCCGATAACCACCGCCATGACGGCGTCGCCGGGAATGCCCAGGGTCATCGTGGTGGTCAGCGAGCCGCCCAGGCTGGCGTTGGCCGCGGTGTCGGACGCGGTGATCCCCTCGATCGAGCCCTTGCCGAACTCCTCCGGACGGGACGATGTCCGCCGAGCGCCCTCCCAGGCAAGGAGGCCGGCGATGTCGCCGCCGGCGGCGGGCAGCACTCCCACGCCCACCCCGACGCCCGTGCCGACCACGACCGGTCGCCGCATCCGGCGGAACTCACCTCGGTTCGGCCACCAGCGGCCGAACTGGGTGATCCGGGGGGCGCCCTGACGTGGCCGGGTGGCGATCTGGTCGAGGATCTCGGCGACCCCGAACAGACCGATCAGCACCGGAATCACCGGGATTCCCGCGGCGAGGTAGTCGATACCGAACATCAACCGGTCCTCGCCACCGATCGGATCGCGTCCCACGACGGCGAGCAGGAGACCGACGGCACCCGCGAGCAGACCCTTGGCGATGTGCCCCCCGGAGACACCGACCATCATGGTCAGCCCGAACACCATGAGCGCGAACAGTTCGGCTGGTCCGAACTTGAGGGCCACGTTGGCGACCGGCGTGGCGACCAGGGCGAAGACCGCGATGCTGGCCAAGCCGCCGACGGCGGATCCGATCGCGGAGGCGGTCAGGGCAATTCCCGCCCGCCCCTGCTTGGCCATCGGGTATCCGTCGAAGGTCGAGGCAATCGAGGCCGGTGTGCCCGGCGTGTTGATGAGAATTGCGGGCACCCGATCCCCGAAATTCGCTGCCACGTAGATCGCGAGCAGCACCGCGATTCCCTCGATCGGCTCCATGGTGAGGGTGAGGCCACTGGCGAGGGCGACCGCCATGGTCGCGGTAACCCCGGGAAAGGCCCCGACCAGCATGCCCACCAGGACACCGATCATCACATTGACCAGGACAGCCGGATCGCCCAGAACGGCGACTCCGTGGAAAAAGTCGTTCATAGGGCGATTCCGAATCCGGTCGCGAAGAGTCCGTAGAGAACGAGCGACACCCCGACGGGGAAGAGCGTCAACGCGGGCCAGGACCGCAGCCCCAACACGTAGGACAAACCAGCGATGAGCAGCGGCGTCACGATCACGAAGTGCAGGTACTGCCAGGCCACCCCATACAGGATGACCAGCAGCGCGGCCACGAGGATCCGCAGCAGGCCGTCCGGACGGACCGGGGCCTGCTCGTCGTCCGTGCCGGCCCGGCGGTGTCGCAGGGCGATCACGGCGGCCATGACCAGGATGAACACGGCCAGCAGTTGCGGCCACAGTCCCGACCCCGGCCCGCCGATGTCGCTGCTTCGCGGCAGATCAGAGGTCTGCACCAGCACCAGGACGGCGAGGCCGATCCCGGCGGCGGCGACCGCGTGCCCGGACCCGGTCCGGGCACGTAGCCGGGCCCGCAGCGAGCCGCTCTGGTCAGGACCGGGCTCGCCCACCGGTTCGCCCTGCGTCGATGTCGTTGCCACGAGTCATGCTGCCTTCGACACTCAGAGGTACTGACCGAACAGCTCGGATTGGGACTTCACGAACTCCTCGAACTCGGCACCGTTGCGGTTGACCACGGTGGAGTTGATCCGCGCGATCGTCGAGGTGAAGCCCTCCGACGCGCGGGCCTCGGCGATCGCCTCCTCCAGAGTGCGGCGGACGTCGTCGGGCAGGCCGGCCGGAGCGCCGACGCCGCCCCAGCCGCCGAAGGGCAGGTCGTACCCGAGTTCCTTGGCGGTCGGCACATCGGGCAGCTCCGCCAGGCGCTCGTCGCTGAGCACCATCAGGGCCCGGAGGTTGCCGTCCTTGGCGGCCGGAAGCACCGTCGGCACCCCGGCCATCACCGCCTCGGTCTGCTTGCCGCTGACGGCGGCGACCGCCGGGGCGTCCCCGTCGAAGGGGACCCCACGCAGGCCGGACTGGGCGGCCTTGTTCAGCGCCGTGGTCGCCATGTCCCAGACTCCGCCGGCTCCAGTGATGGCGATCGGCACCGCCTTGGACTTGCTCGCCTCGATCAGGTCGGCCATGGTCTGGTAGGGGCTGTCCTTCGGGACCGCCACCGCCCCCGGAATGTTGACCAGCTGACCGAGCAGGTCGTACTTCGCCGGGTCCACGTCGGCACCCCGGTGCGGCAACATGCCTAGTTCGACCGGCATGTAGCCGAGGGTGTAACCGTCCGGATTCTGCCCGGCCACGTACTGCAGCGCGGTGGATCCGCCGCCACCGGTGCGGTTCTCGACGATGATGTCCTGGCCGAGGATCTTCTCCAGTTCGGCGGTAAGGGCGCGGGAGGTCGTGTCGGAGCCCCCGCCCGCCGGGGCGTGGACCACGAAGCGGATCTGCTTGGTGGGGAACGCGCTGCCGTCCCCGTTGCTGGCCCCGCCGCGATCGCCGGCGCACGCCGAGGTGGCCAGGAGCGCACCGATCGCCACGAGGGCAACGGACAGGGACCGGGTTCTGCGTGCGGTACGCATGGACTTGCCTCCGGAGTTATGTGGGGCGGTGTGTGATGTTGTGTGGTCCGGCGTACCGCAACAGGCTGCAATGCCTCGTTAACCACGGCGTGCCATGGGTGTTACATTGGGCACATGCTCCCTTGAGTTTCCACGAGATGTCAATAGACTCCACGGAAATGCACACAACTCCGCGTGTCGGCCTCCTGCCAGTGCCTCACCTCACCACCCTGGGCAGGGATTTGACCCGCTCTGACGGCCCCGAACGATGTGGACCGTCGCACACGGGCTAGCCTCTCGCGCCATGCCGACACTTCCCGGATACGACGAGATCACCGAACTGCCGGCGCAGGTCACCGGCCGTGTGGGCCCCGAGCACCTCGACCAGAACGGTCACATGAACATCCGTCACTACTTCGGGCTGGGCGACCAGACCCTGCTCACCCGGTTCGAGGAGCTGGGATTCGGTGACGGTTACCTCGAACGGACGGGCTTCACGACCTTCACCGCCGAGCACCACCTGCGCTACTTCGACGAGCTGCGCCCCGGCAGCGAGTTCTCCACGCACACCCGGCTGCTCGCCCGCTCGGCCAAGTCCCTGCACGTCATCGTGTTGCTGACGAACCGCTCCGCGCGAACCTTGGCGTTCACCTTCGAGGCGATGATCCTGCACATCGACATCGCCCAACGCCGGACCGCGCTGTTCCCGGACGAGGTCGCCACCGCACTCGACGCGGCGATCGCCCGGGACAACAGCGTCGACTGGACAGCTCCCCTCGGTGGCGCGATGGCCATCCGAGGTGGCTGAGCCGTCCGACCGGCCGCCGCGGAACCGGCCAGCTCAACGGCAGTGCCGCGGGCAGCCGGCCAGCTCACCGGCGGTCGCCGTAGACCCTCCCGCCGGTGCCTTGAGCGGGCTCGTCGGCGCTGACCGGCCCGGCCAACAGCTCGGCGAGGTGCAGCGACGGCCGCCGGCGCAGGTCGGCGACCTGGGTACGGCAGGAGAAGCCGTCGGCCAGCACCACCGCGTCGGGGTGGGCGTCGAGAGCTGGCAACAGGTTTTGCTCGGCGACCCGGACGGAGACCTCGTAGTGGCCCCGCTCCACGCCGAAGTTGCCCGCGAGCCCGCAGCACCCCGCCAGGGTGGTCACCGTGGCGCCGGTCTGCTCCAGCAACGCCCGGTCCGCGGACCAGCCGAGCACGGCGTGGTGGTGGCAGTGCGGCTGCGCCACGACGACGGTACCGGTCAGGTCGGGTGGGACCCATCCCTCGGCGGTGGCGAGCAGCTCGGCGATGGTCTTGGTGGCCGCCGCCACCGCTCGGGCGTCAGCGGCCCGGTCGTTGCCGGCCAGCAACTCAACCGCGTCGGAGCGCAGGACGGCGGTACAGCTCGGCTCGATACCCACCACCGGCACCCCGGCCCGGACTGCGGCCGCCAGCTCGGCGACGGTCCGACCAAGGATGCGTGTGGCGGCGTCAAGCTGACCGGTGCTGATCCAGGTCAGACCGCAGCACACCGACGCCGACGGCAGGCGCGGCTCGAAGCCGGCCGTGCGCAGCAGCCGGACGACCGCCTCGGCGACTGCCGGGGAGAACGAATTGGTGAAGGTGTCGACGAAGAGCAACACCGGCCGGCCGGTGGTGACGGTGGGCGCAACCCGCTTCGTCCACCAGCGACGCAACGGCTGCTGTGCGAACGTCGGCAACGACCGGCGGTGGTCGACACCAAGCAGCGCCGGCGCGAGCCGACGCAGGAGCGGGAGCCGGACAGCGGCATTCGCCATCCTCGGCGCGTACCCGGCCAGTCGGCTCCAGCGCGGCAGCCAGCCCAGGGTGTAGTGGGCGAGCGGACGGAGCCTGCGCCGGTACCGCTGGTGCAGGGCCTCGGCCTTGTAGGTCGCCAGGTCGATACCGGTCGGGCAGTCGGACAGGCAGCCCTTGCAGGCAAGGCAGAGATCGAGCGACTCGGCGACCGCCGGATCCTGCCAGTCGACGGCGCCCCGGACCACGTCCTGCAACACCCGGGCCCGACCCCGGGTGGAGTCCTTCTCCTCCCGGGTGGCTAGGTATGACGGGCACATCACCCCGCCGGCTGCCGCATTGTCCGCCCGACACTTGCCGACGCCCGTGCACCGATGCACCGCCTGGGCGAGGTCCCCGTCGTCGTGCTCGTAGGCGAAGGCCAGCCCCGCCCGGTAAGGGGCCACCCCGGCGACCCGCACCTGCGCGTCGAACGGATCAGGGTCGACCAGCACCCCCGGGTTAAGCAGGTTGTCCGGGTCGAATGCCTGCTTGATCCCGCCGAACAACGCAATGGCGTCGGCCGAGTACATCACCGGCAGCAGCTCTCCCCGGGCGCGGCCGTCCCCGTGCTCCCCAGACAGCGACCCGCCGTACTCGGCCACCAGCTCGGCTGCGGCAACCAGGAACCGGCGCAGCACCCGCAGGCCGTCCGACCGGTCCAGAGGATAGTCGAGGCGGACGTGCATACAGCCGTCACCGAAGTGGCCGTACGGCGCCGAGGTCATCCCGTAGGAGGCGACCAGCTCGTCGAAGCGGGCCAGGTAGGAGCCCAACTGCTCCGGCGGAACGGCCGCGTCCTCCCAGCCTGGCCACGCCGGGCGTCCCGACGGCGCCCGGCCAGCCAGCCCAGCGCCGTCCTCGCGGATACGCCACAGTCGTGCCGCGGCCTCGGGCTCCTCAACCAGAATCGACTCAACACCCAGGCCGACGCACGCCAGCGCGCGAGCGCGGTCGAGCACCTCCCCCCGGTCGTCCCCCGCGATCTCGACAAACAGCCACGCGCGCCCCTTGGGCAGCGGCGGGATGGCGGCGTCGCCCCGACGCGAACGCAGCACCGCGACGAGCCGCTCGTCCATGCCCTCGCAGGCAGTCGCCGCGAAGGTCGTCACCACCGGAGCGGCCTCGCCGGCACGGACGATGTCGTCGAAGCCCACCGCGACGAGCACCCGGTAGACGGGATCCTTGACCAGGCGAACAGTCGCCTCGGTGACGATCGCGAGGGTTCCCTCGGACCCGACCAGGGCCTGGTTCAAGTCAAAGCGCTCCGGCAACAGGTGCTGCGCCGCGTAGCCGCTGACCTGCCGACCGAACCGGTCGAACTCGGTCCGGGCCGTCGCGAGGTGACGGCCCATGACCCGGCGCAGGTCGGACAGCAGTCCCGCCGGCCCATGAGCGACCGGGCGGCCGTCAACGTCGTATCCAGTCACCAGGCTCTCGCCCGAGGCCAGCAGCTGCGTCATCCCCCGCACGTTGTCCGAGGTCCGGCCGTAGCCGAGCGCCCGGTTGCCACAGGCGTTGTTGCCGATCATTCCGCCGATCGTGCAGCGAGAGTGGCTCGACGGGTCGGGCCCGAACCGGACACCGTGCGGCAGCGCGGCCTGCTGGAGATCCGCATGCACGGTACCGGGCTGGACAACCGCGGTCCGGGTCTCGGGATCGATGCTCAGCACGCGGTTCATGTGACGACTGAAATCGAGCACAAGGCCACGCCCCACCGCGTTGCCAGCGATGGAGGTGCCGCCTCCGCGCGAGGTGACCGGCACGCCCGCCGCGCGGGCGAATTCCAAGGTGGTAGCGACCTCGGCCGCGTCACGGGGCCGCACCACCGCCAACGGTGGGATCCGGTAGAGAGAGGCGTCGGTGGCGTACATGGCCCTGGTTCCCGTGTCGTCCCGCACCTCGAGCCCGGCGCGACGCAGCTCACCGGCCAGGCCGGTCGAGCGAGAAGAAGTGCGTGTCACATGTAACATGCTACTCATGTTTGAGCTGGCCTTACGCCTGCCCCCGAACCTCGCAGACCGGGCGGCCGAGGCGGTCCGCGACGGAATCAGGACCCGCCGCTTCGTGCCCACCGAGCGATACTCCGTGCACCAAATCGCGGACCTGCTCGGCGTATCCCGCAGCCCGGTCCGGGAGGCACTGCTCAAGCTGGCCGAGGCGGGACTGGTCGAGTTCGAGCGCAACCGCGGCTTCCGCGTCATCCTCCCCGACCCGCACGACGTGGCCGAGATCTTCGCGGTCCGCCTCGCCCTGGAACCCCCGGCGGCGCGCCGAGCCGGGGCCGCCGGCCTGGACGTCACCGACGCCCTAGACGCCCTCGACGCCGCCCTGCGCCACGACGACGAACGCGCCTTCTGGGCAGCGGATCGACTGCTCCACGACCGGATCCTGCGCGGCACCGGCAACCGGCGCGCGGCCGATATCGTGGCCTCGCTCCGCGCGACGACCGACCTGCTCACCCCACCCTCCTCGCCCGGCAGTCGCTCGCTGCGCCAGATCCGGGACGACCACGAACCAGTGATCGCGGCGATCGCGCGGGGCGACGGCACAACCGCAGAGGCGGCGATGCGCCAACACCTCGTCGACACCGGCCGCCTCCTCGTCGCCCAGGTCGCCGGCCTGCCGCCCCACGCCCCAGCTGTGGCAGAGGTCTGGAACGCCGTCGTGGAGTGAAGAGCACCAACCACCAAACGGCTCTCCCCGTTACCTACTGACGGCGGCCACCGGCAGGGCACCGGAGGAGATCAGGCCCTACCCGACTGCGCCGGGCCCAATGGCACCCTTGACGGCTGTCGGCCCTGGGCGGAACCGAAACGCAGTAGCGGTACGTCGTACAGGTTGGGATCCCGTTCGCGTCCCATCGACGGCCCGGCGACCTCGATGACGAGCACTGTGACGGTTCAGGTCCGGGCAGCGAAGATGTTCCGTGACGCGGTGAGGCCGAGCAAGGTCGCGCCGAAGACGACCAATCCCACCGTGCCGACGCCGGCCAGGGCCACCAGCGCGCCCACGGCGATTGGACCGGTGGTCTGGCCTACGCTGCGCGAGAGGGTGTCGGCGGCGGCCGCCGTCGCGCGTAGCTCCGGGTTCCAGTCCACGCTGATGGCCATGGACAGTGGCATGAGGGCGCCCAGGCAGGTCCCGAGCAGGACCAGCGTCAGCGCGACGGCCACAACGTCGAGCGCGGCGAGGGCTACCGTGGCGTAGGCGGCTGCCGCGAGCGGGATGACCAGGTACAGCCGGGTGAAAAGCTGCTCGCGGGTGATCCGTTTCAGGGACATGCGGTTGATGAAGCTGCCGGTGAAGACGCCACAGGGGATGAGGATCGACAGGCCGACCCGTTCCAGTGTGCTGAGGTCGCCCGAGAGTCGGTCGAGGAGCACACTGACGCCGAAGTGGCTGCCCTGCATGGTCAGCCCGATCCCGATACTGGACAGGATCAGCCACTGGCGCCGCCGTTCCCGCAACATCCCGCGGATCGCTCGCAGTGTCAAGCTGATCCGCCCGCGGAACGGGATGCCGGGTGTGTGCCGGGCGGGCGGGTGTTCCCGTCCCAGTCGCGCGATGAGGACGACACCCAGCAGCGCCGTCGCGTAGGCCGCGCCGGCCGCGAACACGATGACCGGCCGGTCCAGCGACGCGGCGAACGCGCCCAGCGCGAGCGCCGAGGCGGCCCCCATGCTGACGAACGTCTGCAGCAGTGAGTAGCCCCGGTCGCGGGCCTTCGGGTCGCCCTTGGTCAGGTCTGCCACGAGTGCCTGGCCGCAGAGTGCCATGGCGCCGCTGGCGAAGCCAGTGAGCAGCCGTCCGGCGGTGAGCACGGCGTAGTTCTGGTAGAGGCAGAGCAGGATCGACACGACGGCGTTGACGAGCATGCCCGGCACGAGGACCTTGCGGATCGATATGAGGTCGAGCAGCGGCCCGGCGAACAGACCGGCGGCTGCGGTGGCCACGCTGTGCACGCCGATGGTGATGCCGATCTGTGCCGGGCTGAGGTCGAGGCTGCGCCCCAGACCCACCGAGATCGGGATGTACGCGAGCTGCGTGAGCGGGTTGAAGAAGACCAGCAGCGGAGGTACGGCGACGGCCAGCGGAGGCCGGGTCGGGAGCTGGTTGTCGTCGTTCGTCACGGCCCGTCCCCGCCCGGGATGAGCCGATCGAGGCCCCGCCGATCGTGGCTCGGCCGGTCAGGGCGCGGTCGATCGGGTCTCAGGCGATCGGCCGGTGCTCCAGGGAGGCTTCCATCTCGTCGAACGAGGCGGACGAGTGACCCCGGAAGATCGCCTCCGCCGCGTCGAGGTCCCGGTCGCGGCAGGCCTTCAGGAAGCGCCGGTGCTCGTCGAGGCCGTCCAGCCGCCGCTCCTTGGAGCGGATGAACGCCACCGAGAGCATGCCCGGGGTCGCGGCCCGCAACGACTGCAGCATCTGCGTCAGGCGCGGCGAACGGGCTGCGCTGTACAGGAGCAGATGAAATGTGCGGTTCAGCTCGACGTACTTGTTGAGGTCCGGATCGCGCTCCATCTCCTCCTGCATCCGCTCCGCCTCGGCGAGCTCCTGGTCGGTGATCCGTTCCGCGCACAGGCGGGCCGCCAGCGCCTCGAGCGTTTCGCGCAGCAGCCGGATGTCGCGGAGCTCGTCGGCATCGATGGCGGTCACCGTGGCCACCCGCCGGGCATGGACCTTGATCAGGCCCTCGGAGGCCAGGTCGCGCATCGCCTCGCGTACCGGTGTGGGGCTGACCCCCAGCAGCTTCGCGATCTCGGTTTGGACGATCCGCGACCCGCGCGGGAGCGTTCCGTCGACGATCGCCGATCGCATCCAGTCCCGGACGCGCTCGTGGACGGTCCCTGAGATGCCGGCAAAGGACGTCGCCTGGTGCTCGCCGAACGCCACAGTGCTGCCCTCGATTCTCCTCACCCCGGGGCACATCCCCGAGCGCACCTTTCGGCGCCTCGATTCTACAGAATCGAGGTGAACCCGTGGAGTTACGAGGTTCCATGTGCTCCGCCATGTCCGGTCCTGTCCTCACGGCGATCGATCTCGGCGTCCGCGAGCGTCCACCGGCGCAGCGCCGTCAGCCGCCAGCCCAGCAACCCCATGACCACCGCGCAGGCCAGACCGCCGGAGACCATGGCGAAGGCCGGACTGCTAAAGCTCGCCGTCGCCCCGGCCCGAGCGTCCCCCAGCAGCGGTCCCCCCGTGACCACGCCGATATGTACGGCCGAGAGCCGTCCGCGCAGATGGTCCGGGACGCTGAGCTGTAGGACGGTCTGGCGGAACACGGCCGACACCACGTCGGCGACGCCAGCGACCATGAGCAGCAGTAGCGTCAGCGGCAGCCAATGCGACAGGCCGAAGCCGGCGATCGCCAGACCCCAGACGATGATCGAGATGATCACGGCGCGTCCCTGGCGCGTCGCGGACCCGACCCAGCCCGAGGTGAGGGCGCCGATCAGAGCGCCCGCTCCAGGGGCCGCGTGCAGCAGGCCGACGGTCATGGCGTCGCCGCCGAGCTGGCCGAGGGCGATCGCCGGGAAGAGCGCGCGGGGCATGCCGAAGAACATCGCGTTCACGTCGGCCAGGAAACACCCCATCACCGCGGGCTTGCTCCGGAGATAGGTCAGGCCCTCGATCACCGACTTGAGCCCCGGCCGGGTGACGGCATGGGCGGGTGGCATCGGCCGCATCCGGCTGAGCACCGCGACGGAGAGGAGAAAGGAGACGACGTTCACCGCGTACGTGGTCGACAGCCCGAGCGCCGCGATGACGACGCCGGCGACGGCGGGCCCCACGATCGCGCCCACCTGGGTGAGGGACTGGTTCAGTGCGAAGGCGGAGGGGAGGATCTCCCGGCGAACCAGGCTGGCGACCGAGGCGCTGCGCGCCGGGCTCTCCAGCGCCGAGAGTCCGGCTGAGACGGCCACCAGTACGAAGATGGCCCAGATCGGCGGGCGGTCCAGCAGTGCCAGCAGGGCCAGGCCGCCCACGACGACGGCGAGCAGGCACTCGGTGATCACCAGCAGCTTGCGACGGTCGACGGCGTCCGCGACCGAGCCGCCGAACAGCGAGCAGACCATCAGCGGGATGAGCTGCGCGAGGCTCGCCAGGCCGACCATGAGGGTCGAGTCAGTCAGCACGTAGACCTGGTAGGGCACGGCGACCCTGGTCATCTGGGTGCCCAGGATGGCGACGGCGTGCCCGGTCCAGAGCCGCCGGTAGTCGGGCGACTCCCGCAGCGGGGTGATGTCAACGACCAGGCGCCGCCGGAGCGGGCCCCGCTCCCTACGCCTCTGGTTGTCCGTGGTCGTCACGCCGTCAGCCGCACCGGAAGAACTCGCGCGGCACCGAGTGCAGCGATTCGAGACCGGACGCGGTGACCTTGAACATCTCGCCGTACTGGACGCCGGCCAGGCCGTCGGGCGTCACGATGTTCGGCTGGACGACCAGGCACATACCCTCCTGATAGACGAAGCCCTCGGGCTCGCCGCGGTAGGTCTGGCGGGTACGGACGATCGCGGGAAGCTGCGCACAGCCGTGCACGAGGTCGTCGTAGATCGTGAAGCCCCGTTCCTGGGCGACCTGCGCCGCGTCGAGGATGTCGGGCACCGTTGACCCGCTCTTGATCGCCGAAGCGACGGCGTCGAAGACCTCCAGCGCGACGTCGTGCAGCCGGGCGTACAACGGTGTCGGGTCGGCGCCGATCGTGTAGCTGCGCAGGACCTGGGCGGAGTAGCCGGCGTAGTTCGTGCTGAGCTCGACCACCAGGGCGTCGCCGAGCTGGAGCCTGCGGTCGGACTGGTGCTGGCACGGTACGCCGCCGCGCGGATCCGACATCTGGGTGGCGACCATGAAGTGGATCCCGTTGACCCCGCCCTCGGCCAGGTAGCTGTCCTCGACGATCCTGGCCAGCTCGTGCTCGGTCATGCCGGGCCGGGCCTGCTCGGCTATCGCCATCGCCGAGGCGTCGCACATCCGTGCCGAGACCGCCAGCCGCTCTAGCTCCTCGGCGCTTTTGACCTGGCGCTGGTCCACGAGTTGGCCGCCGAACTCGACCCACTCGACGCGGGGAAAGGCCGCCGTGAGGCGGGCGTGCTCGCGCCAGGTGATGGTCCCGGCCAGACCCACCCGGCCGGTCGAGACGCCGCGCTCCCGGAGGCACTCGATGAGGGTGGGGACGGTGTCCACCGAGCCCGTTGGGGCTGAGCCGCCGAAGCGGACGTCGGGGAACCGGGACATCCGCCGGGCCAGGGGCAGGTGGTTCGAGAGCTGGATCAGCATCGTCGGCTCGCCGTGGCGCGGGAACAGAACCCAGGCCTCTCGCGTAGACAACCAGTTGCTGAGGTACAGCACGTTCGGGTCGCGGCCACCGCGACCGCAGACGACGACGAGTTGCAGGTCGAGAGCGTCCATCCTGGCCCGTATCTCGGCATCCCGGCGGTCGAACTCCGGGCCGGAGAACGTCGGGTAGTCGCGGTCGGTGAGCGGCCCCTGGACTGCGGTGGTCATGGCATCCCTTACTGCTTCGACGACGATGGTTGCCGGGCCCGAGGGCGACCTAGAGGCCGCCATCGAGTCCCATCCGGGCGTTGAGGCGGTTGTAACCGACGAGCCCCACGAGCAGGACGGCGAACGTGACGATGCCGAACGCGGCCACGGTGGAGAACTGCCCGTCGCCGGCCATGTCGAACATGACGACCGCCGCGGTACGGGTCTGGGGACCCGCGAGGTAGAGCGTGGTCTGCAACTCGCGGAAACTCATCACCATCGTGATGAGCGCGCCCGCGAGCAAGGCCGGCGACAGCAGCGGGACGACGATCGTCCAAATCGCCCGCATGAAACTCGCCCCGGACACCTGTGCGGCTTCCTCCAGCTCGGAGCTGATCTGCAGCATCCGGGCGCTGACCAGACGCGACACCACCGCGATGATGATGGTGATGTACGCGATCACGAGCGCCCAGTGGGTCGAGTAGATCGGCAGCGGCAGGATGAGGAAGATCCACAGGAAGCTGACCCCGACGATGACGTTGGGCAGGGCCATCGGCACCGACGTCAACAGGTAGAGCAGCCGGCCGCCGGCGATCCGCCGGGCCGAGAACCACGCGGCCAGGGTCGACAGCGTGAGGACTCCGATGCTCGCGAGCACCCCGACCAGGAAGCTGTTCGTGAACCCCTGCAGGACGTTGGGCGTCCGCAGCGCGTCCACATAGGAGTCCAGCGACACCGACATGATGGCGTCCCAGCTGACCTGCCGGAAGTACGGATTGAGCGACATCCAAAGGAGCATGAGCAGCGGAAGCAGGATCACCACCGTCAGGACGACGAAGGTGAGGATGGCCATCGGCACCCGCCCTCGGCCCAGGTCTATCCGGACCGACGAGAAGTTCTTGCCGCTGATCACGGCGTACCGATCCCCCGCTCGGTTGAATCGGTCGTACCACCAGATCATCAGCACGGCTCCCACCAGCATGAAGACCGCGTAGGTGGAGACGAGACCGACGTTGCTCGGAGGTGTGCTCGTGCGCAGGTAGATCTCCGAGGCGTAGGTGAAGATCCGCTCGTTGACCCCAAGGAACCACGGGATCTCGAACGCCTCCCAGGCCCGCATCAGCGCCATGATCGCGACGGCGGCGATGCCGGGGGCCGCCAGCGGGAGCGAGATGTCGCGCACCGCGCGCAGCTTCGACGCCCCCGACACCTCGGCGGCCTCCTCGAGCGAGGAGTTCATGGAGGAGAAGACGGTGACCACGAAGAGGTAGACCATCGGCACCATCGTCAGGCCGTTGACGAGGATGAGGCCCCGCATGGAGTAGACGTTGAAGAGCGTGCCGTCGGTGCCGGTGAGGTTTCGCCAGGCCACGTTGAGGGCACCGATCTCCGGGCTGGCCAGGAACGTCCACGCGACCGGGACGAGGATCCCCGGAACCGCCATCTGGACGACCGTGAGCAGGCCCACGAGGTTGCGGAACGGCACATTCGTACGGGCGACGATCCACGCCAGGAACGTCCCCAGGACCAGGGCGACGAGCGTGGAACCGACCGCGAACTGGACCGTGGTCCAGGTGACGCTGAGCAGCCGGCCGGAGCTGAACGCGTCGCGGAAGTTCTCGAGCGTGAAGGTCGGGGAGAAGAAGTCGGCATCGGTGGGCCGAGCGTCCTTCACGCTGGTGTACAGCAGGATCGCGATCGGCAGCGCCACCTGGGCAAGCAGGATGACCAGGACCAGGCCGTAGACGAGCCTGCGGGGGGACAGCACCCCCCGCAGGGCGGAGAACCGGGTGATCCGGCCGGTGCTGAGCCGGGACCCCCCTTCCACGATGGTCGTCATGTCGGTCAGCCCGTTACGAAGATCGACTGGTGCTGCTCGACACGCGTGGCGTAGTCGCCGAAGTTGTCGGTGGTCTCGAAGAACAGCTCGCTGGACAGGATGCCCTCGGCCGACGAGGGAATCGGGGCCCCCGGCTTGATCGGCACCTTCACGACGGCCTCGCCGACCGTGTTCTGCCAGGCGTCGCTCATCAGCCACTCCATGTAGAGCCGAGTGGTGGCCGGGTGCGGCGCGTTCTTCAGCGGGAAGTACATGTCCGGCTGGGCGATGGTCACCGGCGTGGTGACGATCTCGACTGGTGCCCCGTCGGCGATCAGGTCCCGTACCGTCCGCGTCGCGCTCTGCGGAAGCGCGACATCGAACTCCCCTGCCGCGAGCTTCTCTAGGCCGTCCGCGCCCGAGTAGATGACGGGCTCGTTGGCGGCGATCGCCTCCATGAGCTGTACGCCCGGCGCCTCGCCCAGGTGTGCCAGCATCCCGGCGAACCAGTCGAGCTGGTCGATGTTGATGCCGAACCGCCCCCGCCAACGCGGGTCGGTGAGGTCCTCGTAGGTCTTGGGGGCCTCCGCGGCGGTGACCTTGTTGGTGTTGTAGACGATGTGGAACGTGAAGAAGTCGGCCACCGAGCAGACGCAGTCGGCGTAGAGGCGGTCCGCCGGCAGGCCGCGCTCGCCGCGCGGGTCGTACGCCAGGCAGATATCCTCGTCCCGGCAGAGCGTGTTGTCCTCCAGCGGGCCGCCTTGGATGACGTCCGCGCTGGGACGGCCGGCCCTGTTCTCGGTGATGATGCGCTCGATGAGTTCAAGGGTGCCGCCGGAGGTGTACTCCAACTTCACCCATGGGTACTTCTCGATGAAGAGGTTGATCTGGTTCTGCGCCGCCGCGGCGGGAGCGCTGAAGTAGTAGCTGAGCACGCCGCCCTCGGCCTTCGACGCCTCCTCCAGCTTCGCGAGGTACTCGGTGTACTCCTCGTCGGTCATCTCGACCGTGGACGCCACGGCGAGATCCTCCGGCAATGCCGCCGTCGCCTCGTCACCGCCACCGCAGGCGGCCAGCGCGAGCACCGCCACGGTCAGCGGGGCCACGATCCGCAGCGCGGTCGTGCGGCGGCGTCTCATGCCGGCACCCGCGGGCTGGCCTCAGCGGAGGTGAGCTTCGCCGCGAGTTCCGCCAAGGTGAGGACCCAGCCCTGGCAGCGCCCGAGCTGCTGCAGACCCAGCTCCTGGAGGTCTTCGCCGAACCAGGTCGCGACGCAGTCCCGTACCGTGATCACCTTGTACGCCTTGCAGCTAGCGTCGTAGGCGGTGGACTGGATGTCCGCGTTGGTGTTCGCGCCGGCGAGGATCAGCGTGTCGACACCGAGCGCCTTGGTCAGCCACTCGAGGTCGGTCTGGTAGAAGGCACTCAGTGACTTCTTGGTCTTGATGATGTAGTCGGTCTCGGCGACCGAGACCGCGAAGTCCGGCTCGAACGTGCCGTCCTGCACGTCGACCGACTCGTCCGGCAGCGGGCCGTACGGACTCGGCGACGCGCCGATGGCGGCCCATGCCTTGTTGACCCGGGTGTTGGCGCGGGCCTGCGCCTCGACCGACCGCAGCGCCGACAGGACGTGGATAACCGCGGTGCCGGTCTCGCGGGCCAGCGTGAGCAGCTTCTCGGTGTTGGCGAGCAGATCGTCCCGTACGCCAGGGGGAAACGGCGCTACGGGCGTGAGCCGGCGCCTGGTCATCTCGACCGTCACGATCGCGGACTTGGCCGGGACGACCGGAACGGCGTCGTTGATGACCTGGAGGAACTCCTTGCGGTCGTAGACGTCGATGGTGGGTCCGGTGAGCATATGGCTGTCCTTTCAATGGATGTGGCGATCAGCGGGTGGCCGGCTCAGATGCCTGCCATCGCGGGGACCCCGGCGGCGGCCTTGGCAGCGGTGAGACGCTCGATGGCCTCGGCGGAGGACATCGCGAAGCCGATGGTGCGGGGGTAGTTCTGCAGGGCGAACTCGTGCAGGTCCTTGCCGTGCGTGGAGCCCACGGCGTCGGTCACGATGATCGGCGTCCACATCCGGTTGTAGGCGTCGAACGAGAAGTTGGAGACGCAGTTGTTGGTGTTGATGCCGACGACGAAGAACGTGTCGACGCCGAGGCAGCGGATGAGGTGCTCCACGTCCGTCGACAGGAAGCTGCTGGTCATCTGCCGCTTGGTGTTGATGATGTAGTCGCCCGCCTTCGGACCGAGGATCGGCATGACGTCCCACTCGAAGTAGCCCTCGGGCGCGTCCGGGTGGTAGCCGGGCTTGGGCGGCAGCCCGTACGGCGTGCCCGGTCGGCCGGTGCTCTGGACGATCGCGGCGCGCGGCTGCATGCCCCGCTCGACGAGCCGCTGGTAGACCATGACGTGGATGATCGGCAGCCCAAGTTCGCGGCCGGCGTCCAGCATCGCGGCCGCGTTCGGCAGGATCCGCTCGGCCACGTTCTGCGGGAACGAGGACCAGTCCTTGTCGATCTGCCGGACGTGCATATCGATCTGCACGACGGCCGTCTTCGTGAAGTCGATCTCCAGGGCGTCGTTCAGCCTGGTGAGGGTCTCGCTGCGGTCAACCACCTCGACGGCGTGGCTCTTCGGGTGGACCTGGTTGTACGTCATCTACATTCTCCTTCGACTTCTTACTGCGAGGCTTGGCCAGCCGGCGTGCGGCCCGCGTGCAGGACGACGTGGTGCGGCTCGATCCGCACGTGGACGGGGGCGCCTGGTGCGGCGCCCGCGCCACCGCTCACCCGGGCGGTGACCAGGTGGCCGGATTCCAACTCGACGACCAACTCGGCGAACGGGCCGAGAAACGAGGCCGACCGCACCGACCCGGGGATGGTCTGCGTCCTGGTGGCGGCCGCGGGTTCCCACAGTTGCAGGTGCTCCGGGCGGACGGTGAGCACAACGGTTTCGGAGACCCGTACGGTGTCGTGTGGCTGCCGCGCCACCTGGAGCCGCCCGATCCCGGTCTGCACCAGCCAGTGGTCGTCGTCCGCGTCGACGACGGTGCCGTCGAGGGTTTCGCTCTCCCCCACGAAGTTCGCCGCGAACACGTCGGTCGGACGCGAGTACACCCGGGCGGGCGGGCCCTGGTCCTTGATCTCGCCGCTCTCCAGGACCAGGATCCGGTCCGAGACCGCCATCGCCTCCTCCTGGTCGTGGGTGACGTAGAGGACGGTGATGCCGAGCCGCTGCTGCAAGTCGCGGATCTCCTGGCGGACCTCCTTGCGCAGTTTCGCGTCGAGGTTGGACAGCGGCTCGTCGAAGAGGATGAGTTCGGCCCGTGACACGAGCGCGCGGGCCACCGCCACCCGCTGCTGCTGGCCCCCGCTGAGCTTGGTGGCCGAGCGCTTCGCCGCGTGGGCGAGCCCCAGCATCTCCAACACCTCGGTGGTCCGGGCGGTGATTTCGGCCTTCGGCAGTTTGCGGCGCCGCAGCGGGTAGGCCACGTTGTCGAAGACCGACATGTGCGGCCAAATCGCGTACGACTGGAACACCATGCCGATCTGGCGCTGTGCGGGCGTCAGCCGGATCCGACGACCGGACGAAAAGACGACACGTTGATTGATGAAGATCTCGCCGGAGGTGGGGGTCTCCAATCCGGCGACCGAGCGCAGGATCGTGGTCTTGCCGCAACCGCTCGGGCCGAGCAGCGTGACGAACTCACCTCTGGCGACGTCGAAGCTGATTCCGCGCACGGCGTGGACATCGCCCTCGGCGGTGCGGTAGTGCTTGTGGAGATCGACGATGGACACCATCGGCGCGAGTTCGGGTGCACTCGGCACCCGCACCTCGTTGACGGCCTGAGCCACCTCAGCGAGGGGTGCACTTTGCGTCGCGGTCATCTCACTCCCTTCTCTATAGACTAGAGACGACCTTAGGTAGACCTTGTTTCGAGCAAGCGGCCCCAGACGTTGCGGGGCGGTTAGCGAGCCGTTCCGATCCCGCTACACAACAGCCCGTGAGCTGCCCGGACGCGACATGGAGCAGCTCCGGGCAGGCGTCGCGTGGGCCGCCGTATCGCCCCGAGCCGCTCGGCCCGGTCCTCGATCAGGTCGGCTGCTCAACGCAGAATGCGGCCCCGCTCGTACGCCGGCAGCGCGGCGACGCGGGCCTGTGCCCGGGCGGCTGCGCCCACCGCCCGCCCCGACAAACTCACCGTGGACCCGGTGTCCGGTCCCATGCGTCTCGCCCTCGCGCACACCGCTTATTAGTAGGCTGTGTCCGTTCCGGCGGGAGCGGTTCGTCCAAAGGGGAGAGACACGTGCGCGGTGTCGAGGTGGTGCGGTTTCGGCCAGCCGATCACCGTCACCTCGCCGCCAGCGGCTGAAACCATCGACGCCCCCGCAGGCGTCGTCACTCGTCCCGAAGGCTGAGCGCGGTCCCGCTCCGTCATCGGCGGTAGCGAGGGCCCGGAAAGGGAGGGCCGACGGCGGCCAACTCGACGGGGCCGATACGCAGTGACCGTTGTGCCGCCTCGGCCACATGTTGGAGGTAGAGCCCTCGCCGCACGTCGAGAGGCGACCGGGAGCCGAGGACGCTTCGGTGTATCTCGTGCCGGATGCTCTCGCAGAGGGCGTCGAGGGTCATGGACCTGTTGACGTCGAGGTCGAGCATTCCGTCGGGGCCGTACAGCTCGATGCGGTACTGCCAGCCGGATTCGCCGATGGATGAGCTGAGCGCGATCTGTGAGGTGGCGTTGCCGGCGTGGTCGCACTGTACGGCGACCAGTTCGGTGGGGTCGCCGGTCGCGTGGACGCGGGTCACCGGTCCGAGGGCGGCGGTCACGAGGTCGAAAACGTGGGGGCCGAGATCCAGGAGGGCGCCGTTGACGGTACGCCACGAGGTGACCGGTGGTGGGTCGGTGCGCTGGAAGCCGTTGAACATGGTCAGGCGGGCGCCGGTGGTGGGGAAGGTGGCCGCCCGATGGAGGAACTGGCGTACCGGCTCAAGGAAGCGGGCCGTCAGGACGACCAGCGACGCCACATGCGTTTCTTCGACGGCGTCGGTGAGCGCCCGGGCGTGGTCGAGCGTGTCGGCGATTGGCTTTTCGAGGACCAGGTGGCGTCCGGCGCGCGCGGCGCGTGCCGCAAGCTGCCATTGCCCTTCCGGGGCGACAGCGAAGGCGACGACGTCGCTGTGGTGGACGAGTTGGTCGAACGAACGGACCGCCCGCGTCTGATGGGTGGCGGCGAGTTCGGCCGCGGCCTCGTATCGGCGGGACCAGACCCCGGCCAGCGTGGTTTGCGGTCCGGCGGCCCACATGGGCGCGTGCAGTGACCTCGCGTGCGGGCCAGCGCCCACGAGGCCCACTCTGATCGGGCTCAACCCCGTTCACCCTCCGAGCGGTGTCATGCGCCGGAGCCCACATCGTGGCGGAGCGCCACTTTGATCGCCTCGGTCGGCTTGGTGTCGACGAACGCGTACGCGGCCGGCGCCTCGTCGAACGAGAAGGTGCGGACGGGGAGCGCCCCGACGTCGAGCGTGCCGTCGGCGAGCAGGGCGGTGACGGTACGCATCATGCGTCGCCGGTTCCAGCGTGGATGGTCGCGGTGGGGGTTGCCGCCGACCCCAAAGCTAGGGACCATTTCGACCCGGTTGTGCATCCACTCCGCGCCGAGGCGCAGCGCCTCGCCGCCGCCGTACCAGTAGCCGGCCGGGGTGACGACGCGACCGCCGACCGAGGTGGCGCGGGTGGCCTCGTGCAGCGCCGCGTAGGAGCCGGAGGTCTCGATGGCGATGTCGACCCCGCGCCGCATCGCCGGTGGTGGCAGGTCGCCGTCGACGGTCGCCGGCGCTCGCTCCTTGATCGCGATACCAGCGTCGCCTTCGACGGGGTCGATGGTGAGGGTGGCTCCGGTCCGCTCAGCCAGCGCGCGGCGTTCGGCGACCGGGTCGACGCCGACCACCCACGTGGCGCCGTTGCGGCGGGCGAGTTGGATGGCCAGCAGGCCAACGGCGCCGAGGCCGAACACGGCGACCGCGTCGCCGACCTTGATCCGGGCGTCGTGTACGGCCTGTAGCGCGACGCAGGCGAGGCTGGTGTATACGGCGGCCTCGGGCGTCACCGCCGGCGGGAGGACGACGAGCGGGTAGAGATCGCTGTCGCACGCCCCCGCGACATCGATCACGATCTCGTCGGCGTGCCGTTCATCGACGTGGACGAGGTCGCCGACGGTCAGGTCGGTCACGTCGGGGGCGACCTCGGTCACCCGGGCCACGGTCTCGTACCCCATCGGCATCGGGTACGGGCTGGTGCCCTCCGGTCGAGGCCGGAACACCCTCAGCTCGGAATCGAACACGACGTCCAGGTCGGCGCCGGTGCCCCGGTAGTGGGCGATCTCCGTGCCGTGGCTGATGCCGTTGTAGAGGCTGCGCAGGCGGGCCTCGCCGGACTTCAGCGGTCGGGACGGGCTCTCGGCCAGATCGACGCGGCCGGGCGCGGTGAGTACCACCGTCCGGCGGATTCGTGCGTTCATGAGTGGGCTCCTTGCCGCGTTCGGCGGAGGAAGACGGCGGCGGCGCCGGCCGTCCATCCGTGCATCGGCACGTTGCCGTAGCGTGAGTTGGGCAGCGTGAGTGTCCCGTCGACGACGTCGTACTTCTCCCAGAGCCGGCCGGTCCGCTCGTAGTGGTGCAGCACGAGTCCGAGGAACGCGGTGGCGATCCGGTCGGCGTCGGCGTGAAAGCCGTACGCGTCGAGGCCGTCGACGGCGATGAGGTGCAGCGGGGCCCAGCCGGCGGGGTACATCCACTGGAGCTGCCCGCCGCCGCCCCGGGTGGCGTCCCCTGTGTGCGCGTCGGCCGCGGCCGACAGGTCGGGGTAGGCGCCGGGCCGGTGCGGATCCGGGTACGCCCTGTCGGTCGTGGACAGACCGTGAGGCTGCTCCAGGACGCGGAGGGTGGCCACCAGCCGGCGGGCCCGTTCGGGGCTCGGGACCCCGGCCCACAGCGGCCAGTACGCGCACGCCGAGATGTACGGCAGGCGGGCACCGGCGACGTGGTCGTACTCCAGGTAGACGCCGGCCGGCTCATCCCAGCAGTACCGGTTGACGAGGTCGCGCTGGCGGTCGGCGTCCGCGCGGAAGCGGGCCGACTCGCCGAGGCGGCCGAGTGCGTCGGCCATCGCGGCGAGCGTGTCGGCGTACCGGATCAGGGCGCAGTTGGTCACCAGCGGCACGCAGCGGCGGACGTCGGAGCCGTAGATCGGTGTCCAGTCCAGGCCGGTCTCGGCCTCCGCGGCGAGATCCGGCGGCCAGTAGGCGTCGCCGAGGTCGCGGTTGGTGGCGAGCCCGATCGGGGTGCGGTGGTGCGGCGCGTTCCAATATCCGTGGAACTCTCGCGCGAGCAGCGGATAGGCGCGCTCCAGCAGCTTCTCGTCGCCGCTGGCCAGCAGGTGGCGCCAGACGCTGTCCGGGAACACCGGGGTCTGCGACCGGGTCAGCGCCACCGACACGTTCGAGTTCGGCATGTGCCCGTACCGGTCGACCAGGGACAGGTAGTTGTGGATGTGCCCCTCGACCAGGTCCAGCCGGTCGTGGGCCAGCAGGCCGCGGTTGATGAAGTACGTGTCCCAGGCGAACATCGCCCCGAACGGCCCGTCCGCGCCACCCGGGGTCACGTACGGAAACGGCACGGCGAGCAGGTGCGCGCCGTCCGTACCCGGTGGGCCGTCCTGCGGGCTGGCTCGCAGGTCCTCGTCCCACCAGCGTTTGATGTCGGCGTCCAGCCGGTCGGCTGAGGTCACGTCGCCTCCTTGTCGCCCGGTCCAGGGGCGGGTTGCCGTCGCCGTCCGGTCCGGCCCGCTGTGCTCCCGGTCAGGCCGGCCAGCGCGTACCGCTGCGTGAGCAGGAAGATCGTCACCGGTACCAGCGCGATGATGGTCGCGGCCGCCAGCAGGCCGGAGATGTTGACGTCCCACTCGCCCTGGAACTCGGAGAGCGCCACCTGGGCGTTGCGGTACTCGCGGCTCGGCGCGAAGAGCAGGTTCCACAGGAAGTCGTTCCAGGTGAAGACGAACGCGAGGATGTAGACCGTGACCAGAACCGGTGCCACCACCGGCACCACGACCGAGAACAGGGTCCGCCAGTACGAGGCACCGTCGATCGCCGCCGCCTCCTCGATCTCCCGAGGCACGCTGGTCAGGTACGCCCTCAGGAGCAGGAAGGTCAGCGGGATGTAGGTCGCCACGTAGAAGATCACGAGCCCGTGTCTGGTGTCGTAGAGGCCGAGTCGGAACATGATGTAGAACTCGGGGGTCACCAGGGACACGACCGGCACGGCGAGGGCCGAGGTGATCGCGACCGTCAGCGTCCGGCGAAAGGGGAACGTCATCCGCGCGCACGGGTAGGCCAGCAGCAGCGCGACCACGGTGACGAGGGTGGCCGTGCAGAACGCGTACGAGAACTGGTTGAGCAGGTGCAGGCCGAGGTCGATGGTGGCGAACGCGTCCCGGTAGCCGGCGAGGGTGGGCGGGATCGGCAACCCGACGATCCGGTCCACGATGTCGCGGGTGGGGCGGAACGACGTCGTCACCGCCCAGACCGTCGGGCCCAGGGCCGCCACCAGCGCGACCGCCAGGATGGTGTACTGCACGACGCGTACCGGCCGCACGCGCTGCTGTCGTGGTGTCATCGGTCGCTCTCCTCGATTCGCCCGAGCCGGCGTACGAGCAGCACGATCCCGACGCCGGCGACGAGCGTGACCAGGCCGACGGCGTTGGCCATCCCCCAGTCGCCGCGGGTGTACGCGAGGTAGCCGTAGAGGCCGAGCGTCATCGTCTCGTCCGCGGGGCCGCCTCGGGTCAGCACGTAGACGCCTTCGAACGCGTTCAGCGCTCCCAGGGCGGCGAGCAGGCAGCAGGTGGCTATCACGTGCCGGGTCAGCGGGATCGTGATCCGCCACTCGCGCCGGCCCAGCCCGGCCCCGTCCAACTCGGCGGCCTCGTAGTACTCCCGGGGGATCGACTGCGCCTCGGCCAGGATCAGGATCGTGTAGAACCCGATGTTGAACAGGCCGGTCAGGATCACCGCGACCAGCGCTGTGTCGACGTCGTAGAGCCAGTCCCGGGTCAGACCATCCAGCCCGATCGCCCGCAGCAGGCTGTTGAGAAGCCCGAACCTGGCGTTGAAGATGACGACGAAGATGTACGCGGTCGCGGCGCCCGGCACCATGTACGGCAGGAACAGCGCCAGCCGGATGCTCCGCCAGCCGCGGATGCGCCGGGCCAGGATCAGCGCGACGAGCACGGCGATTGGCACGGTGACGAAGACCGACGCCGCGGTGAAGATGACGGTGTTGCGGACGGCGATCCAGAACCGAGGGTCCTGTGCGATCTGCGCGAAGTTGTCCAGGCCGACGAACCGCGTGTCGCGCACCGACCAGTCGGTGAAGGCGGTCCCGGCAAGCAGGCCGATGGCGACCACGTAGAACGTGGCGAACAGGGCCACGCCGGGCGCCACCGAGAGCGCGACCGCGAGCCGGTTGCCCGTCCTCATCGGTCGGCGCGGGATTCGCCGGCGCGGCCTCGTCCGTGGAAGCGGGTTCATTGGTTGGCGCGGGCTCACTTGTTGAAGCGGGCGAGGAACGTCCTGGTGTCCATCGACCCCTGCACGTACGCCGGCCAGTAGTTGTCCCACTCGTCCCACATGCTCTGTGGCATGCTGTCGAGCAGCGGGTAGACGTTGGCGACCGCTTCCGACGCCTCGTGGAGTTCGAGCGCGAGCGGGTTGAGCTTCTTCCGGTCGGCCGTGTCGAACTCGCCGCGCACGGGCGGGAACGCGGCCGTCGCGGTCGACCGGGTCACCTGCTCCGGCCAGGCGTACGCGAATTTGACGAACGCCCAGACCGCGTCCTGCTTCGCCGCCTCCCGGGCGCCGCTCGCCCAGCCGCTGCCCCGGCCGGAGATGGCGACGCCGTTGCCCGGGGCGGACACGTACGTCACCGCCTCGGCGAGGCCTGGCTCCGCGGTCTCGGACGAGATGACCGGCGCGTACCAGGGTCCGTTCGCCATGGCGGCGGCGTCGCCGGAGAGGAACGGCTGGGAGGCCCGGTCGAACTGGCCGGTGAACGCGTCCTCGTTGACGAAGCCACTGGTGTGCAGCTCCTTGAGCCGCTCGACGGCCGTGACCCAGAGCGGGTTGTTCTCCAGCCCGCCTGCGAGCAGGTCGCCGGAGCCGAGGTAGTCGGCCCCGCCGGGCTGCGTGCCGATCAGGTGCGCGAGCCAGTTGAGCGTCACGAACAGGCCGTCCATGGCCAGCGGGATCTTGCCGGCGGCGCGGATGGCCGCGGCCGCCTGCAACAGCTCCGGGTACGAGGTCGGTGGCCGCGCGACTCCGGCCTCGGCCAGGATCTGTTCGTTCCAGAAGACGCCCAGCACGTTGCGGCCGTCGGGGACCGCCAGCAATCGGTCGAGCCCGCGCGGAGACCGCAGCATCTCGGGGAAGAACGTGTCCCGGAACGTCGTGTCGGCCTCGAACCGTGGGCGGAAGTCCATGAGCCCGGCCGACTCGTCCAGCGGGACCAGATGGAGTTCGCCGAGGAAGAACAGGTCGGGCAGGTCGTCGACGAGGGCCAGGCGGGAGAGCTGCTGTACCCCCTCGGGGGTGTTCTCGTCGATGTTGGGTATGACTTTCACCTGGTAGCGTCCGGCGTTGGCCTCGTTGAACCGCTTCACGAGGTCGGCCCGGTACGTGCCGATCGCGTCGGTGTCGGAGTAGGGCTGGCACACCGAACAGGTGATGACGACCTCGCCGCCTTGGCTCTCCTCGGGTGATCCACCGCACGCGGCCAGCGGCAGGGCGACGGCCAGCAGCAGCGCCGCGCCGGCCCGAAATCTGGCTATCCTCATTGGACACTCCTATCGTGAATCTTGCCGGTGAACCGCCGCCGGCCGGGCGGCATCTCGTGCCGCTGGCCGTCGGGCAGGCGCACCTCGGCGGTCGTCCCCGGTGGGACGGTCACGTCGAGGCGGAACGAGTCCCGCTCGTACCACCAGTGCGATTCGATCGGGCCATACGGGCTGTCGTGGCGGCCCTCGGCCCAGGTCAGGCCGCCGCCGGGATGCGGGGCGACGCGGAAACGCCGGTAGCCCGGTCCGGCCGGGTCCGGCTGGATGCCGGTGACGTAGCGGTGCAGGAACGACACCACCGCGCCCTTGCTGTAATGGTTGAGCGAGGCGTGCGGTACGCCGTCGGCGTCGATGCCGTCCCACTGCTCCCAGGTCGTGGTGGCCCCCCGCGCGATCATCGTCAGCCAGGACGGCTCGGTGTCCCGCAGGAGCAGCTCGTACGCCAGCCCGATCTCGCCGTTGTCGGCGAGCGCGGGCAGCAGCAGCGACGTCGACAGAAACCCGGTGCCGAGGTGGGTGCCGGCGGCGCGGACGAGTCCGGCCAGCCGCGCGGTCGCCGCGACCCGCAGCGACGGCGGCACCAGGTCGAAGGCGAGTGCGCGTACGT
Organism: Phytohabitans kaempferiae; assembly: GCF_042433955.1. Classification (NCBI taxonomy): domain Bacteria; kingdom Bacillati; phylum Actinomycetota; class Actinomycetes; order Micromonosporales; family Micromonosporaceae; genus Phytohabitans; species Phytohabitans kaempferiae. The sequence continues at coordinate 44,555 of NZ_JBHLUH010000060.1, forward strand.
AGGTGGCCTGCGTGTCGGGCGTCATGGTGCCGTCCGGCCGGAGGAACTCGGCCTGCCAGGCGCCGCGCGCGGCCGAGGCGAGCTGGCCATAGTGCGCGGCGGCGGCGTCCCGGCCGAGGACAGCCGCGACGCGGGCCAGTAGGTCCGCCGAGCGGTACAGGTAGGCGGTGGCGGTGGCGCCGTGGTCCGCGACGTTGAGCAGGGCGACCGTGGCGGCGCTCATGTCGGCGCCCGGCTCCAGCCACTCGCCCCAGTGAAAGCCGGTGTCCCACAGGTACCGCTCGTGCTCGGCCGGCACCGGTCGCGCCTCGGCCCGGCTGGGGTGCCGGCGCTCGCGGGCCTGGCGGGCGGCGTACTCCACCCACGCGGTCATCGACGCCCACTGCTGTTCGAGCAGGTCCCGGTCTCCGTACGCCAGGTAGATCTCCCACGGCACGATGACCGAGGCGTCGCCCCAGCCGGCGGACCCGGGCGGGAACGTCTCGTAGAAGGCCGCCGGCTCGGGGTTGGGGGCGCAGTGCCAGACCGTACCGTCGGGGCGTTGGTCCGCGGCTAGGTCCCGCAGCCACTTCGTGGTGAACCCGGCCACGTCGTAGAGGTACGCGGCGGCGGGTACGAAGACCTGCCAGTCCCCGGTCCAACCGGCGCGCTCGCGGGTGGGGCAGTCGGTGGGGATGTCGCACGCATTGCCACGCAGGCTCCACACCGCGACCTCGTGCAACCGGTTGAGCCGGTCGTCGCCGCACGTGAACCAGCCGGTGCGGCGCAGGTCGCTGTGGACCACCACACCGGTCACGTCGTCCGGGTGGAGGTCCTCGGGGTGGCCCTGCACCCGCACGTACCGGAAGCCGTGCGTAACGTGGCGTGGCTCGAACACCTGGCCGGGTACGCCGGCGGAGGTCGTCTGGTCCTCCTGGAACGGCTCCGCCCGCTGCTCCGGCGGCACGAGGTGGTCGATGGTCAGGTCGCCGTTCGTGTCCACCGCCTCGCCGTGGGTCAGCGTCACGGTCGTGCCGGCCGGGCCGAGGCGTGCCAGCCGAATCCAGCCGTTGATGTTCTGCCCGAGGTCGATCACCTGCCGGTCGGGGGCGGGACGGGTGATCCGTACCGGGCGAAGCTCCTGCACCCGGCGTACCGGCGGGGCGGGCGAACTGACCAGCCGGCGCAGGTCGACGTCGCGGACCACCACCGGTGCGCCGACTCCCACCGGATCCGACCCGACGCGCAGGTCGGTGACTTGGCCCTGGCGCAGGTCCGCGGAACGGATGGCGCCGGCGCCGGCCCGCCAGTCGGCGCCCGTGCCGAGGCGCCGCACCGCGCCGGCCGGATCGACCAGGTGCAACTGCGCCAACAGCCCGACACCGAGATCCCGGAACCGGTTGGTCCAGGTGACCCAGCCGCCGGACAGGACCGCGGTCAGCGTGTTCTCGCCGCCGGGCCGGAGCAGCGCGGTCACGTCGAAGGTCTGCACCTGCAACGTCGACGGGTAGCTGGTGAACCCGGGCGTAAGTTCCATGTCGCCGGCCCGCCGGCCGTTGACGAAGAACTCGTACACACCGTGCGCGGTCGCGTACAGCCGGGCACTGCTCACCTCGGCCGCCAGATCGAACGACCGTCCCAGATACCAGACCGGCGTACCTTCCGCCCCGGCCGGCGCACCAGCGGGCGGCTCGATCCAGCGGGCGACCCAGTCGCCGGGGTGCGGCAGCCCCATCTCCCACGACGCCGGCTCGGCCCACTCGCTCCGCCCCAGGTCCGTCCACACCTGTACCGACCACTCGACCCGCTCGCCGGCGCCGAGTGGCGGTCCGCCGTACGGCACCAGCAGCGACCGCGGCGACACCACCCGTCCCGAGTCCCAGCTTCCGGCTCGCAACCGGTACGCCTCCTGCCGCGCGCTGCCGGGCGGCAGCCGCCACGACAGCCTCGGCCGCGCCACCGTGATCCCGAACGGCTCGTCGAGGTGCTCCACCCGCAAGTGGTGCGGCGCCGCCATCACGATCCCATCCCCAGCCTTCGCTCTTCGCGTACGAGCGCCGGCGCCCTTACAGCCACGTCATCGGCTCGTCATGCCGGCTTAACGTGGGACTATTCCAAACGGCTGACCAGGGAACATTCCCGCTGCTCCCACGTTTCTTCCCGGATAGAGGGGTGGAATGACAACCCAGTTCGACGACTTCGGGCTGTCCGCGTTCACGTTCGTCCACGAAGCGGACAGCGGACGCATGGACGACTTCCGGTACGCACCCACCCACACCCATCTCGAACTGGAGATCCACTACGTCGAGGCGGGCGCGGTTACCATCGACTGGACCGACCGGGAGGAACGGATGCGGGAGGGGGACGTGCTCGCGTTCTGGGGCGGGCTGCCCCACCGCGACGTCGACCCCGAGCCGCCGACCACCGTGTACCACGTCGCGCAGGTGCCGATCGTCAACGTGCTCACCTGGGTCGCCTCGGCCGAAGTCCTCAACCGCCTGCTCGGCGGCGAGATCCTGCGCCGCGCCCAGTCCGGCGACGACGCGATGGCCGACCGCCTCGCCTTCACCCGCTGGAAGACCGACCTCGCCGCCGGCGACCCCCGGCTGCGCACCGCCGCCGAGGTGGAGATACAGGCCCGCCTCCTCCGGCTGATGCACCAGACCGCCACCAGCGACCGAACCACCCGCCACCAACCTGGCGCCGCCACGCGCGAGCTCGTCGCCCGCGCCATCACGTACATCACCCGGCATTTCGTCGAGCCGATCACGGTGGAGCACGTCGCGCGGGCGGTCGACCGGCACCACGACCACCTGATGGCAAGCTTCCGGCAGGTCTGCGGGCTGACCCTGTGGGAGTACGTGACCCGGTTGCGGCTCAGCGAAGCCCAACGCCTGCTGGCCGCCACCGACCTGCCCATCCTCGCCGTCTGCCATCGGTCCGGCTTCAGCTCCACCAGCCGGCTGTACGAAGCGTTCCACCGCTACCACGGCATGACGCCGGCGGTGTACCGGAAACGTGCCGGCGGACCAGCCTGACACGCGTCGCGGGACGGTGGCTCAACCCCAGCCGAGGACGGCGAGGGCTCAGATGTTTCGACCGCCGGAGATTTCGATGACCGTGCCGGTCAGGTAGCTCGCCATGTCGCTGGCCAGGAACAGTGCCACCGAGGCGACCTCCTCGGGCCGGCCGAAGCGGCCAAGTGGCACCTCCTTGAGCCGTGCCTGGCGGATGTCCTCGCGCATGGCGGCCGTCATCGCGGTCTCGATGATGCCCGGCTGGATGGCGTTGACCCGGATGCCGGCGAAGCCCAGCTCCTTGGCCGCCGCTTTCGTGAGGCCGACGATGCCAGCCTTGGCCGCGCTGTAGTTCGTCTGGCCCGGGTTGCCGACCTTCCCGGATATCGACGACACGTTCACGATCGAGCCGCCCGTCCCCCGCTCGCGCATGATGGCGGAGGCCGCGCGAATCCCGAGCCAGGCCCCCTTGAGATGCACGGCGATGACCGAGTCGAAGTCCTGCTCGGTCATCTTGCGCATCGTCGCGTCCCTGGTGAATCCGGCGTTGTTGACCAGAATGTCCAGGCTGCCGTACCGCTCGACGGCCACGTTGAGCAGGGCGGAGACGTCGTCGGCGTCGGTCACGTCGCAGGCGGCGCCGACCGCCCGGTCGCCGACGTCCAACGATCTGGCCGTGGCGGCCACCTGTTCCGCGGCGATGTCGCCGAGGACGACGTTGGCCCCCTCCGCGGCGAACGCCGCGGCGATGCTGTGGCCCAGGCCCTGAGCCGCCCCGGTGACCACGGCGGTCCGTCCCGCCAGCAAAGGCATGTGCTTGTTCCCCTCGTATCGGTGCCCGGATCAGGTGATCCGGCGGATGGGTGTTCCGGCGAGGTACGCGCGGATGCCTTCGGCGGCGTCCTCGTAGTAGATCCGGTAGTTCCCGTCGGTCACGTAGCCGACGTGACCAGTCGCCAGGATGCCGGGGGTGTTCCGGAACGGGTGGTCGGGCGGCAGCGGTTCCTGGTCGTAGACGTCCAGCGCCGCACCGGCGATCCGGCCCTCGCGCACCGCGTCCAGGAGGGCGGTCTCGTCGACGATCGGGCCGCGGGACGTGTTGACCAGGTAGGCGCTCGGTCGCATGAGCGCGAGTTCGCGCGCGGTGACCGTCGCGCAGCAGCACCACGGTGACCGCCGGTCGCGGCGCGGTCCAGGCGACCGGCGCGCGGAGATGGGCGCGGACGAGGCGCTCGGCCTGTGCCAGACCGGACCGCCGGTAGACCGACCCGTCGCTACCCGCTGTGCGCACGAAGCTCCCGTTTCTGGATCTTCCCCGTGGCCGTGCGGGGCAGGTTGTCCCGCACCACCACCTCGGCCGGCACCTTGAAGGTCGCCAGGTGCGCCGCGGTCCACTCCCGTAGCTCCTCGGGGGATGGTCGGGAGCCGGGCCGGGGGACGACGAAGGCCACCGGCACCTCACCCAGGTCCGGGTCCGGGCGCCCGATCACGGCGGCTTCCAGGACGGCCGGGTGGCTCGTCAGCACCTTCTCCAGCTCACCGGGGTAGATGTTCTGCCCGCCGCGGATGATGAGTTCGCGGATCCGGTCGACAATGGTCAGCCGGCCCTCCTTGAAGAACCCCACGTCGCCGGTGTGCAACCAGCCGTCCTCCACGGGCAGCGGCTCGTCGGTCCCGACGTACCCGCGCAGCACGGAGTCGCCCCTGATGAGAATCTCGCCGCGCTGGTCCTCCCCCGAGGGCTCGTCGATCCGCACGTCGATACCGGAAACGATCGGACCCGTGCTGGTGAAGTCGTCGTGGTGGTCGTCGGCGGTGCCGATGTGGTTGAGGCTGGCGATCGCCGTGGCCTCGGTGAGCCCGTAGCCGAGGTACAGGTGCGCCCGGGGGAACACGGCCCAGGCGTCGGCGGCGATTTTGGCGGGCGAGGGGGCGGCGCCGATGCCCACCTTGATCGCGCCGTCGTACCGCGCGTCGGCCTGCCGGAGCCGGGTCAGCATCGTCGGCACCATCGGCAGGAACGTCGGCCGGCTGACCCGCAACGCCTCGGCCACGGCCTCAGGGGCGAACCTGCGCAGCAGCCGCATCGACGCGCCGGACATCGCCATCATGTTGATGCCCTGGTTGAGGGCGTACGTGTTGAAGATCGGCAGTGCCAGCAGGATGGTGTCGTCCCGGCCGACCCCGATCCAGCGGTAGGTCGGGTCGTAGTTGGCGGCGAGGTTCCCCAGCGCCAGCAGCACGCCCTTGGGCTCGCCGGTCGAGCCGGAGGTCTGCAGCAGCATCGCCGGGTCGTCGATGCCCAGGTGCGCCGGGCCGACGTACCCGGTGACCGCTGGCACGTCGAACTCGCCGGTCACCAGGTGGGTCGCGACATCCGGGCCGAGGTCCAGCGGCGCGTCGCAGACGACCACCGCGATGCCGAGGCGCTCGACCAGGCGCCTGACCTCCTGCTGCTTCATCGCGCGGTTGATGGGCGTCACCACGCCCCCGAGGTAGAAGACGGCGTACTCGTAGAGGATGAAGTTGGGTGTGCTGTCGATGAAGAGCCCGACGCGGGTGCCGGGGCTCACCCGGTCGGCGAGCGCCGTGGCGGCGGCCCTGACCGCGTCCCGGACGTCGGCGTAGCTGTACCGCTCCGTGTCGGTGACGATGCAGTCCTTGCGCGGCTGGCTGAACGCCCAGTCGAGGAGGGCGGTCGACCGGTTCATGCGTTCTCCTCGGAGTGGAACCAGGCGATGGCGCCCTTGAGCCCGAGCTCCTTGATCTTCTGGGTCATGGTGTGCGTGCCCTGCGCGGTGTGCGCCAGGGCGTCCCACTCGGCGCCCTGCAGGATCGCCTCCCGGAAGCCGCGCTGGTCCAGGTGCCGGTTGAGCGCCAGCTTCTTCAGGCGCAGCAGGTCCAGCGGCATCTTCGCGATCTGCCGCGCGAGCGCCTCCGCGCGCTCGATGGCGGTCCCGGTGGGCACGGCGTAGTTCGCCCACCCGAGCGCCGCCGCCTCCGCGCCGGACATCCGGCTTCCCGCGATGAACGACAGTTCCTTGGCCTTCTTCGGGCCGACGAGCCAGGCGGTCGTCGGGCTCAGCAGCCCACCGCCGAGCGGGATCGCCGGCCACCCGATCACCGCGTCCTCGCCGACCACGGTGATGTCGGTGCAGACCGCGAGCATGGTCGCCCCGCCCATGCAGTAACCCTCGATGGCGCTGACGACCGGCTTGGGCGTGTCCCACACCGCCAGCCAGCGCTGGATGTTGCGGCGCAGCGACTCCCAGTCCTGGTACGACTCGAGGCCGGCCGCCGCGTCGGACCCGCCGTTTCCGGGGTCCACGTCGAACCCCACGCTGAACGCCCGTCCGGTGCCGCTGAGCACGATCACGGAGATGTCCGGGTCCGCTCCCATGGCGGCGATCTCCGCCGAGAACTCGTCCAGCAACTGGTTGTTCATGGCGTTCAGCTTCTCGGGCCGGTTGAACGTGAGGTAGCCGATCCGGCCGGCGGTACGGGTGGTGACGAACTGGGGCATGGTTAGTCTCCGATGAACGTGACGGCGTCGAGGGGGCGCTTTTCCCGGAAGGCGTTGACCGCGGCGCGGTGGTCGTGCGTGGTCGCAACCATGGCCTGCCCGAGGGATTCCTTGTCGAGTGCCGCCTGGAGCGACCCCTCGACCGCGCGGTTGGCGAGCAGTTTGGTGACCGCGAGCGCCTGGGTGGCACCGCGGGCGAGGTCGGCGCAGTAGGCGAGGGACCGCTCGGCGAAGTCGTCGCGGTAGACGTGGGAGACGAAGCCGAGTTCCAGCGCCTCCGCGCTGCGAATGCGCCGCGCCGACAGCAGGATCTCCTTGGCCCGGTACAGCCCGACCTGCTGGGCCAGGAAGTAGGTGCCGCCCATGTCGGGGATGAGCCCGAGCTTCACGAAGGACTGCTGGAACCAGGCCGACTGGTGGGCCAGCACCACGTCGCAGGCGAGCGCGAGGTTGAAGCCGGCGCCGGAGGCGATGCCGTTCACGGCCGCCACCACGGGCTTGTCCAGCGCCACGATCCGTTCGGTGATCTGGCGGCCCTTGGCCAGCACGCGCATCGTCTCGACGGCGGTGCGCTCCCCCATCGCCCGTACGTCGCCGCCGGCGCAGAAGGCGCGGCCGGTGCCGGTGAGCATGACGACCCGGGTGGTGGCGTCGGACGCGGCGGACGCCAACGCGTGCAGGAGTTCGTCCTTCACGCCCTCGTCCAGCGCGTTGAGCGTGTCCTCTCCGTCGAGGCGCAGGCGCAGGACTCCCGGTGCCGGCCGGTCGCATACGAGGGTGGTCACCGGGCGGCTCCCAGCAGGGATTCGATCTGCAGCACGTGGTTCAGGAAGTGGTGCAGCCCCACCTCCTCGGTGAAGCCCACCCCGCCGTGGACCTGGATGGCGAGTTCGATGGCGGTCGTCGCAAGTTCGCACGCCTGGCGCGCCCAGGTGAGCGCGGTCTCCGGTTCGTGGGCGCCGGCGATCGCGGCGGTCCACGCCTGCTCGCGGGCGATGTGCAGGTTGGCCAGGTGGTGCCGGACCGCCTGGAACGCCTTGATCGGGCGGCCGAACTGCTCGCGGGTCTGTACCCACTCGACCGACCGGTCGGCCACCGCGTCCACGCAGCCCACCGCGACGGCGGCCAGCACGGCGCGCAACTCGGCCGCGTGTTCGGCCGCCAGCGCTGGGCCGGCGACCGGCGCCTCGAAAACGGCCAGCGGCATGACCTGCGAGAACTCCTCGCGCCGGGCGCCACCCAGGTCATGGGGCAAAGGTTTGCCCCGCGCGTCGAGGACGACAACGGTGTCGGTGACGTAGGAAACGACGACCTCGTCGCCGCGGGGCAGGGCGAGGCTCACGCCGCCCGCAAGGGTCTGCGGGTCGGGGCGGAACCAGCGCCCGGCGAGCAGGGTCGGCACCAGCGGGGTCGCCGTGTCGAAGCGGCCGGCGGCCCGGGCGATCTCCTGGAGGTCGCGGATGCCGAGATCGGCGTCGGGATCGGCGCCCAGGGCCGCCCAGCCGCCCTCGACGAGTTTCGCCCAGGCCTGTGCCGGCGCGTTGGTGAGAATGGTCGCTACGTTTTCGGCGGCAATGGCGCCGATCTCGTCGACGAGGACTGTCATGGCGGTCACCTGGGGACTCTCAGGACGCGGTCGGTGATGATGTTGCGTTGGATCTCGTTCGTGCCGGAGTAGATGGACGCGGCCCGCGCGTTCAGGTAGTGATGCCGCCAGTAGTCGCGGTGCCTGGCGCACCCGCTCTCGACGCCGAGGCGGCCGCAGGCCTGCAGCAGTTCGCTCCAGATCACCTTGAGCGTGGACCCGCTGCGGAACCAGTCCTCGCCGGCGGCCTTCTCCTCGGTGGCCCGCAGGACGTGCCAGCGGAGCAGGTCGTTGCGCTCGCGCAGGCTCGCGGCGCGGGCCCGGTGCCGGTCCCCGCTGGCGCAGCACGACGTGAGCGTGTCGACCTGAGCGGTGATCTCGACGAGCCGGGTGCCGGCCTCGGTGGTGCCGCGCTCGTTCGTCAGCACCGTCATGGCGACCTGCCAGCCTTCGCCCTCCCGGCCGACCCGGTCCACCTCGGGGACGAACACGTCGGTGAAGAAGACCTCGGAGAACTCCTCGTCGCCGGAGATCTGCCTGATCGGGCGGACGTCGACCCCCGGCTGCCGCATGTCGAGCAGCAGGAACGTCAGGTTGTGGTGCCGTGGCCCCTCGGAGCTGCGGGCCAGCATGAGGCAGCGCCGGGAGTACTGCGCGAAACTGGTCCAGATCTTCTGGCCGTTGACGAGGTATCCGCCCTCGACTCGCTTGGCTGTCGTGCTCACGGCGGCCAGGTCCGAGCCTGCCCCGGGTTCCGAGAAGCCCTGGCACCAGATCTCGGAGCCGTCCAGGATCCGCGGCAGGTAGGTCGCCTGCTGCTCGGCCGTGCCGCACGCGATGATCGTCGGACCCGCGAGCACGCGACCGATCCGGCCGAAGCCGTCGGGGGCGTTCGCCCGGGCCGACTCCTGGTAGTAGATCAGCTCCTCGATCGGCCCGAGATCCCGGCCGCCGTACTCGGCCGGCCACGCGAGACCCGCGTAGCCGCCCTCGTACAGCAGGTGGTCCCACTGCTGCTGGAACTGCCGCGCTTCCTCGGGTGTGAGGCGCTCGCGCGCGTACCGCCATCGGTCGGGGATCGTCGCCTCGAGCCAGGACCGGATCTCCCCGCGGAAGGTCTCTGCGCGGGAGTCGCTGAAGGTGATGACTGTCATTCGCGTGGATACCCCTTACGGTTGGTGCGTCATGCTGTGGGCCTCGCGACCGAGCGCACGGCGAGGTCGGCGTACATGCGTGCGACATCGGTGGCGGAGAGCCGGCGGCCGGGGTTGAACCAGTTGACGACCGACTCCCCCATGCCGAGGATCGCGAAGCAGGTGGGTGTCACGTCGAGCGGACGGAATTCGTCGGCTTCCATGCCGCGGCGCAGGATGTCCTTGAACGTGTCCTCGTACCTCTTGAGCAGCCCGACAATGTCGGCGCGGCGGTCGGCGCTGAGGTGCACCAGGCCCTCGCGGACGAGAACCACCTTCTCGCTGGAGCAGTAGTGCTGGGTGTGTGCGAAGGTGGCCGCCCACAGTTGCGCGGTCGGCGCCGGGTCGGCCGCCGCCACCGCCTTGTCGACCGCTTCCTGGATGGCGACGGTGCCCTGGCGCATCAGGGCCACGACCAGGTCCTGCTTGGACTTCGTGTAGTTGTAGAGGCTCTGCGCCTCGATGCCCACCCCCGCTGCGATCTCCCGCAGGGTCATCCCGACGTATCCCTTGAGGTTGAACAGGCGGCGCGCCTCGGCGTAGATCTGGGCCTCGGTCTCCGCCGAGTTTCGCTTGGTGTCGGTCACGGCTGGCTCGCTCCCGCGGACAGGTATCGGTCGATCAGGTCGGGACTATTCTTCAGCTCCGCCGTGCTGCCGGCCCAGGCCATCCGTCCCGTGGCGACGATCGCGACCCGCTGCGCGAGCGCCGCGACGAACGCGAAGTTCTGCTCGGCCAGCAGCACGCCCACGCCGAATTCCGCCGGCAGTCGCGCGATGGACTCCCGCAACTGTTCGACGATCAGCGGGGCGAGTCCCTCGGTCGGCTCGTCCATCAGCACGAACCGGGGCGCCGACATCAGTGCCCGGGCGATGCTCACCGCCTGCTGCTCGCCGCCGCTGAGTTCGTAACCGCGCCGGGTCAGCAGGCGCCCGACGAGCGGCACGCTGGCCACGACCTTGTCCAACTGGTCGGCGGGCGCGTTGCGGGTGTGCGCCAGTTCGAGGTTCTCCCGGACGCTCAGGGCCGTGAACACCCGCCGGTCGTCCGGCACCCAGGCGACCCCGTGCCGGCTGATCCGGTACGTCGGCAGGCCCCGCAGCGACCGGCCGGCGATCGCGATCTCGCCCGCCACGGTGACGGACGGTTCGGCGATCACGGATTTGAGCAGCGTCGACTTGCCGGCCCCGTTGCGCCCGAGCAGGCCGACTGTCTCGCCCTGTTCGAGGGTGAGGCTGACGCCGAACAGTGCCTTCGCGTGCCCGTACGACGCGGTGACGTCGGACAGTCTGAGGGCGCTCATGCGGCCCCTCCTCCGTACGAGTTGCCCAGGTAGATCTCGCGCGTCTGTGGGGCGTCGCGGACCTCTTCGGGCCTGCCGTCCAGCGCGATCCGCCCGTTGGCCATGAGCACCACCCGGTCCGCCAGCGCGAAGACGACGTCCATGTCGTGGGCGGTGATGACGATGGCCAGGTCGGGTCGGGACTGCCGCAGATCCTTGAGGACGGCGACGGTCCGGGGCAGGTCCTCCACCCCCATGCCCGCGGTCGGCTCGTCCAGCAGCAGCAGTCTCGGCCGCTGCACCAGCGCCATCGCGATCTCCAGGTTCTTCCGGTTGCCCTGCGAGAGGGTGCTCGCGAGCACCGGGCGCAGTCCGGTGAGGCCGGTCGCGTCGATGGCGCGCCCCACGTCGTCGTCCGGGCGGGGCACGCCGGCCCAGAACCGGCGGTAGCGGCGGCGGGTGGTCTGCGCCGCGATCGTCACGTTCTCCTCGACGGTCTTGCTCGGGAAGAACCGTGCGATCTGGAAGGTGCGGGCGACGCCCGCGTGGGCCAGCCGCCGGGCCCCCGCCCGGGTCACGTCCTTGCCGAACAGTTCGACGCGGCCCTGGTTGGCGAGGCGCTCGCCGGCCATCACCGAGAACAGGGTCGTCTTGCCGGCGCCGTTCGGGCCGATGATCGCGACCGTCTCGCCCGGATCGACCGTGAGGGTCACGTCCTGCACCACCGGCGGGCCCCCGTAGTGCTTGTGCACGTTGTGCAGCGCGAGCAGGCTCATCGGCGCACCGCCTTGACCCGCCCCCGGATCCAGTCGGCGACGCCGAGGATCCCGCCGGGCATCAGGACGACGATGACCAGCAGGATCACCCCGAGAATCAGGGTCCCGCGCGACGTCTCGCCGAAGATCCGGTTGTTGAGGAGGACGAAGGCGATCGCGCCGATCGGCGCCCCCCAGAACCGGTACAGCCCGCCGAACAGCGCCATGATGATGATCTGGCCGCTGAACGTGAAGGAGACCGTCGAGGGGGTGACGATGCCCTGCTGCTGTGCGTACAGCACCCCGGCGACTCCGGCGACCGCCCCGGAGAGCACGAACGCGGACAGCCGCAGCGACCGCACCGGCAGCCCGACCGCCGCCGCCTTGACGGGTTCGTCGCGGACGGCGTTGAGGCTGACGCCGTAGGGCGACAGTTGGATCCGGCGCAGCACCCCGAGCACGACGGCCACCACCCCGACGACGTACCACCACAGGTTGTCATCGGCGGCGATGTCCCAGCCCCCGATGGTGCCGGTCGGAATGCCGAAGATGCCGTTGTCGCCCTGCAACCGCTCGATCTTGAAGATGAGCAGGTAGCCGACCTGACCGATGATCAGCGTCATCATCGCGAACTCCACCGCGACGATCCGCGCCCCGAGCAGGCCCACCAGCAGCGCGGCCGCGGCCGCCACGGCGGCTCCGGCGAGCAGGAACAGCAGCGGGGACAGGTCCCGGTCCTTCAGCAGTCCGGCGGTGTAGGCGCCGATGCCGAAGAACGCCGCGTGGCCGAACGTGTAGATGCCGCTCCATCCGAGCAGCACGCCGATGCTCGCGGTGAGCAGCGCGTACACGACACCGGTCAGGAGCACGAACTTCTCGCTCTGATCGAACGAGAAATACAGCACCGACGTGACCGCGGCGAAGATGATCGGCTCGGCCACCGGTCGCAGCGGCGACCAGGCCCGCCCCGGCGTCCTCGCGGCGGGGGGTCGCGCGGTCTCCCGCCATCTCGCCGCCAGCGGTACGGCTGGACTCTTGAGCGTCCTCATGTCTGGGCCCTCCCGAGCCGCGCGTTGCCGAGCAGTCCCTGGGGGCGCAGCACCAGGACGACGGCGACGAGGATGTAGAAGGTGAACCCGGTCAGGGCCGGGGCGTACGCGACCGCCGCCGTTTCGGCGACGCCCGCCAGCACGGCCGCGATCAGCGAGCCCTCGACCGAGCCCAGGCCACCGACGATCACCACGGCGAAGCACTGCAGGATGAACGCGTTGCCGAGGCTCGGTGAGATGGCGACGTTGGGCGCCATCAACGCGCCCGCGATGCCGGCGAGCATGCTGCCGAACCCGAAGACGAGCAGCAGCACGGTCTTCGCGTTGATGCCGATGGCCTGGGCCATGGTGGCGTCCTGGGCGATCGCCCGGACCGCCCGGCCGGGCCGGGTCCGGTTGATGAGCAGCCATAGGCCGACCGCGACCACGATCCCGACCGCGACGAGCACCAGGTCGTACACGGTGATCGCCGCGCCGGCGACGCGCACGTCGCCGGCGAGCAGTTCCGGTTGGCGCTGGGACCGGCTGTCCGTGCCCCACACCACCTCGCTCGCGCCCTCCAGGGCCAGCAGGACCGCGTAGGTGCCGAGCAGCATCGTCATGTGCTCGGCCCGGTACAGGCGACGCACGACGCTCATCTCGGTGACCAGCCCGACCGCGCCGGCGAGCGCCCCGCCCAGCAGCACGGCAAGCACGAACGCCGGGAGCGAGGGGGCCGTCCCGCCCAGCAGGCCGGCGGTCAGGAGCGCGCCGAGCACGAAGAAGGCTCCGTGCGCGAAGTTGAGCACCCGGATCACGCCATAGATCAACGTGAGGCCGCTGGCGACCAGGAACAGCGGGACGCCGTACGCGACGCCGCTGAGCAGGACGGAGAGGAGCTGGCTCATCGTCGGTCAGGCTCCCGGCTTGACGAGCTGCGTCTCAAGGATCTTCACGGTCTCGCTGGCGCTGGGGTCGCCGACGCTGAAGGTCACGACGACCGGGGTGTCGGCCTGGTGTGTCTTCGCGTCGATGGTGAGCTTGCCGGCGGGCGAGTCGAACTCGATGCCCGGCAGCGCCTTGAGGACCTTGTCGTACTCCGCCGAGCCGGCCTTCTCGATCGCCGCCTTGTACGCGTACACGGCGAGGTAGGCGTCGTAGCTCCAGGAGACCGGCTTCTTCCCGGTCTTCGCCTCGAAGTCCTTGACGAACGCGTCGTTCATCTCGCTGTCGAACGCGGCGTAGCTGTAGTCGTAGGCGTTCCAGACCTGGGGGGCGCGGCCGCCGAGGGTTCGCGCGACCGGGTAGTAGCCGCCGGGCTGGACGATGACCGCGTACTTCGAGGCGAGGTTGAGGTCCTGGGCCTGCTGTAGGAAGCTCGCCGTGCCCGCGCCGTACGTGCCGAGGTACAGGCCGCGGGTCTTCGGGTCGCCGGGGGCGCTGGCCAACGCCTGGACGTACGGCTTGAAGTTCTGCTCGCCGAGGGCGACGAAGGTCTCCTTCCGGGGCCGCAGCGCGACCCCGTTCTGCTTCACGGTCTCCTGGAAGATCTTCCACTGGGAGGTGCCGGTGACGTAGTTGTAGCCGAAGGCGTCGTAGTCGGTGACGCCCGGGAACTTCTGGGCGATCACCTTCGCGAGGCTGGTCACCATGGGGCTGTCGGCGTTGCCGACGCGGAAGAAGTTCGGGTGCGGCGCGTCCTTGCCGTCGCTGCCGGTCAGACCGTCGTTCGTGCAGCCGGCGCCGACCATCACGACCTTGAGCTTCGGCAGCGTCGGCGCGGTGGCCAGGCAGTTGGCGCTTGAGAGCATGCCGAGTTGCAGCGGGACGCCGTCGTTGGCGACCTTGCGGATCGCCGCCGCGGCGGTCTCGGGCGAGGCGCCCTCGTCCTGGGTGACGAGCTTGACCTTGCGGCCGTTGATTCCGCCCTGGGCGTTGATCTGGGCGACGGCGACCTCGGCGCCGGCGACCTGGTTCTGGCCGATCTGGGCCTGGGCGCCCGAGATCGGGCCGAGGACGCCGAGGGTGATCTCACCGGAGTCGGAACCGCCGGCGTCGGAGCCGCCACAAGCCGCGGCGGTGGCCGCCAGCAGCCCGACCGAAACCGTCGCGACGACCGTTCTCATTAACCGTTCCATGAGGGTGGTGGTCCTCTCTAGAAGATGGCGAGCGCGTTTGCGGGCGAGCCGCACCCGCCGGGGAGGTTGATCGGGGCGGAGGTGAACAGGAAGGTGTAGCTGCCGAACTCCCGGCAGCGACCGGAGAGCGCTTCGAGATCGAACAGCTCGCCGAGGGGGATGCCCAGCAGCGGAAGCAGCCGGCGGTGCAGCGATCCGACCGCGGGGTCGCCGGGTGCGGGCTCGACTGCGGGGAGGTCGGTGATGAGCGCGGAGACGTGCCAGTTCCACAGCAGGCGGGCGGTCTGTTCGCCGGCGTGCAGGCCGGGAAAGGCCGGTGCCGCCGCGAGTTCGGCCCGGCGCTGCGGGGTGAGCTGTGCGTACTTGCGGGGCCACCCGGTGCGCACGAGTAGCAGGTCGCCGTGGCGCACCTCGACGCCCTGCGCGGCGGCGACCTGGCGCAGCAGTTCCGGCGTGATGGCCCGCTCCACGTCGCAGGGCAGGTCGTCGCCGGAGCCGAGCAGGTGCGCGGCGACATCGAGCAGGACCCCGCGCCCGACGATGCCGCGGCGGGCCCAGACGTCGATGCCGAGCCAGGACCTGTCCCGCGAGGGGGCGGCGGTGACCCCGCCGAAGAACCCGAACTCGCGGGCGCGGACGTGGCGGAAGCCGTCCCACTGGCTCGACCCTTGCGGGAAGAAGGCGTCCAGCCGGTCGTCCCAGGTGTTCCGGTCGTGCGTGAAGAACTCGTGCCGGGTCGGCTCTCGCCCGAACAGCGGCGGCGCCGGCTGGTCGATCGGCAGGTTCAGCCCCACCGGCACCCCGCGGGTGGCCTCCGCCAGCGCGGCGGCCACCACGGCGGGCGTGAGGTAGTTCAGCGTGCCGAGGTCGTCGCCGGCGCCGAACACCTCCCATGCGTGGGGCAGCCCGAGGCGCTCGATGACCGGCAGGTGGTCGTAGGCGGGGATGTCGTCGGCTGTGAGTGGAGGCACAGCCAGAGTCTTGACTTACGAGCGTTCGTAAGTCAAGACTCTGTTACCAGATGGTTTCCAGATGCGGACGGACGCCCGGGACCCCGCGGGGCGGCCCCGAGGCGCCGCCCGCGAGCGGCGGATCGGAGCCGGACGCCGGCCGCTCCGCTCCGGGCCGAGCACGACACCCTGCCCTCACGCGGTCTTGCAGCACCAGGAGAGGAAACGCCCCGTGGTGAAGACGAGAATCACCGAACTGCTGCGGATCGAAAAGCCGATCATGCAGGGCGGGATGCAGTGGATCGGCTACGCCGAACTCGCCGCGGCGGTGTCGAACGCCGGAGGACTCGGCCTCATCACCGCGCTGACCCAACCGACGCCGCAGGCGCTCTACGACGAGATCCGCCGGTGCCACGACCTGACCGACAAACCGTTCGGCATCAACCTGACGACGTTGCCGAGCATCAATCCCCCGCCGTACGACGAATACCGCGACGCGGCGATTCAGGCCGGAATCTCCGTCGTGGAGACCTCGGGCTCCAACCCGGGGGTGTTCACGTCGTACTACCAGAGGGCGGGCGTCAAGGTAATCCACAAGGCGACGAGCGTCCGGCACGCGCTCAAGGCCGCGTCCGCCGGCGTCGACGCGATCATCGTCGACGGCTTCGAATGCGCCGGGCACCCGGGCGAGGAGGACATCCCGGGCCTGGTCCTCATCCCCGCCGTCGCCGACCGGGTCGGCGTGCCGCTGCTCGCCGCCGGCGGGATCGGCGACGGCCGAGGACTCGCCGCCGCCCTCGCGCTCGGCGCCGACGGCATCGTGATGGGAACCCGCTTCATGGCCACCCGGGAGGCCCCGATCCATCCCGACGTGAAGCGGCGCATCGTCGCCAACGACGAGCGCGAGACGAACCTGATCTTCCGGGAGCTGCGGAACACCGCCCGGGTAGCCCGCAACTCCGTCTCCGAAAAGGTCGTCGAGATCCTCCGGAACGGCGGCGCCTTCGAGGACGTCCGCCACCTGGTGGCGGGCGCTCGCGGCAAGCGCGTGTACGAGACCGGCGACCTCGAGGCCGGCATCTGGTGGGCGGGGCTGTCCCAGGTGTTCGTGCGCGACGTGCCCACCTGCCGGGAGCTGCTCGACCGCATCGTCGCCGAGGCCGAGGAGATCATCGCCGGGCGGCTCTCCGGGATGATCCAGAAATGACGCCTCCGCCGCGAGACGGACGCCGCGACCTTCCGGCGTTCACCACCGCCAGCCAACTTCCGGCCCCGCTCCGCCTGGTCATCCCGCCCGAGTTCGAAGACGCGAACGAGCACATGAACGTCAGCCACTACTTCAGCCTGCAGACCAAGGCGGTCCGGTGGCTGATGGAGCGGCTCGGCTTCGGGGCGGACTACCGGGAGCGGCACGGCCACACCCTGTTCACGGTGGAACACCGGCTGCGATACCTGGCCGAGGTGAAGGTCGGCGACGAGGTGAGCGTCCACCCCGCCCTGCGCGTCAGGACGGACAAACTGCTGCGCGGGACCTCGTTGCTGCTCAACCGCTCCCGGAACCAGATCTCGAACACGCTCGACTTCGACATCCTTCACATCAATCTCGAGACGCGCCGCCCCTCCCCCCTGAGCCCAGAACTCGCCCGCGTGGCCGACGAGCACATCGCCCGCGCGGGAACCCACGGAATCGAGAAGCCTTGACCATGAAGATCGTCGTACTCGTCAAGCAGGTGCCCGACTCCGGTGCGGAACGCACCCTGCGCGGTGACGACAACACCGTCGACCGCGGGTCGGCCGACAACGTGATCAACGAGATGGACGAATACGCCATCGAGGAGGCGCTGCGGATCCGGGAGCGCGCTGGTGGCGAGGTCGTCGTCCTGACGGTGGGCCCGGAGCGGGCGGGCGAGTCGATCCGCAAGGCCCTGTCGATGGGCCCCGACTCCGCCGTCCACGTGACCGACGAGGCGGTGCGCGGCTCCTGCGCGGTCGGCACGTCGAAGGTCCTGGCGGCGGCGATCTCCCAGATCAACCCGGATCTGATCGTCTGCGGCGCCGAGTCCACCGACGCGCGGGGGCAGCTCATCCCGCACATGATCGCCGAGCGGCTCGGCATCGCCGCGCTCACCGGCGCGCGGAAGCTGACCGTTGACGGGCCAGCGCTGACGATCGAACGGCAGACCGAGGACGGCTACGAGGTGGTCTCCGCCGCCATGCCCGCCGTCGTGAGCGTGTGGGACACGATCAACGAGCCGCGGTACCCGTCGTTCAAGGGCATCATGGCCGCCAAGAAGAAGCCCGTGGCCACCCGGTCGCTGGCCGACCTCGGCGTACCGGCCGCCGAGGTGGGCTTCGACGGCGCCACCAGCGTGGTCGTGGAGCACGGCAAGCGACCACCGCGGCAGGCCGGCAACAAGATCACTGACTCGGGTGACGGCGGCGTGAAGCTCGTCGAGTTCCTGGCGTCCGAGAAGCTCGTCTGACAGAGAGGCACCCCAAGATGGCAGAGGTACTCGTCGTCGTCGAGGCCGCACCGGCGACCGGCGTCAAGAAGGTCACCCTCGAACTGCTGACGATCGCCCGGGCCCTGGGCGAGCCGTCCGCCGTCGTGCTCGGCGCGCCCGGTGCGGCCACCGCCGTCCAGGACAAGCTCGCCGAGTTCGGCGCGCGGACGATCTACGCCGTGCAGAGCGAGGATCTCGACGCCTACCTGGTCGCGCCGAAGGCGACGGCGCTGGCCGACCTGATCACGGCGGTATCGCCGGCCGCGGTCCTGCTCGCCGCCTCCCAGGAGGGCAAGGAGATCGCCGGCCGGCTAGCGATCAAGCTCGGCAACGGCATCCTCACCGACGTGGTCGGCCTCGACGCCTCCGGCGTGGCCACGCAGCTCGCGTTCGCCGGCTCCACGGTCGTCAAGTCCAGGGTGACCAAGGGGATCCCGCTGGTGACCCTGCGGCCCAACTCCGTCACGCCGGTCCCGGCGCCGGCGTCACCCGTCTTGGAGAACGTGGCCGTCGAGGTGGCCGAAAACGACAAGCTCGCCCGGGTGCTCAACCGGGTGGCCGAGCGGAAGGGCTCCCGCCCGGAGCTCACCGAGGCATCCATCGTGGTCTCCGGCGGACGCGGCGTGGGCAGCGCCGACAACTTCAAGCTCGTCGAGGAGCTGGCCGACCTGGTCGGCGGCGCCGTCGGCGCGTCCCGCGCCGCCGTCGACTCCGGCTTCTACCCGCACCAGTTCCAGGTCGGCCAGACCGGCAAGACGGTCTCGCCGCAGCTGTACCTGGCCCTGGGCATCTCCGGCGCCATCCAGCACCGCGCCGGCATGCAGACGTCGAAGACCATCGTCGCGGTCAACAAGGACGACGAGGCGCCCATCTTCGAGCTGGCGGACTTCGGCGTCGTGGGCGACCTGTTCAAGGTCGTACCGCGGGCGACCGAAGCGATCCGCGAGCGCAGGGGCTGATCGCCGATGAGGGTCTTTCATCGAATCGACGAACTCGAACGCGCGATCGGGACGCACCTCGGCTACTCGGACTGGCAGACGATCAGCCAGGAGCGGATCGACGCGTTCGCCGACGCCACCGGCGACCACCAGTGGATCCACGTCGACCCCGCGCGGGCGGCACAGAGCCGCTTCGGCTCGACGATCGCGCACGGGTACCTGACGCTCTCCCTCGTGCCGCTGTTCCTCAACCAGATCTACCGCGTCGAGGGCACCACGATGGCCGTGAACTACGGCGCCAACCGGGTGCGGTACCCCTCCCCGGTCCCGGTGGGTTCCCGGCTGCGAGGCGGTGTGGAACTACTCGGACTCGAGCCGACCGCGAGCGGACAGCGGCTCACGTCCCGCGTCACGATCGACCGGGAGGGCGGCGACAAGCCGGCCTGCGTGGCGGAGGTGCTCAGCCTGCTGGTGCTGTAACGCGCGGCCTGCGGGTGAGCACGAGCGCCGCCCGGCGGGCGGCGCTCACACAGCCAGGGCCGGCGATCCGACCGCGGGTGATCGCCACGTCCTGGACCCGCGCACCGTCCGGCCCGACGACGAGCCCGTTCCTGACGATCGTGTCGGATGCCTCGCTCACCACCCTCGTGCGTGCGGCCGCGCCCGGCCGTCATCGCGTCGAGGATCCGCTCGAAGACGTCGAAGCGCGTGTCGAACAGGACCGTCGCCGCGCTGCGGAGGATCGGGTTGCCGCTCATCTCGGTGAGCGCCTTGTGGAAGTCCACGGTGATGAGGCGCCGGCGCTCGGTGTCGATCGACTCGCCGTACACCGCTATCGACTCGCGCGGCCGGGCGACGGCGGCCTTCGTCGCGGTCAGCGCGACCGCCAGGTGTGCCGGCGGCTGCCCGGCCGAAGAGCTGGTCATGGGCGCGGCGTCCTGCACCGCATACCTCGCCAGCCTCGACGAGAGCGACGCCGCGCGGGCGGTCGCCCTCGCCGAGAACCTGTTCGATCGGGTCAGACCCCACGCGGCCGTGGTCACCCTCGGAGCTCCGGCTCGCCTACATCCACGCCGGTTGGCGGCGACGAACGCATCCTGCTTTCTCATGTTCGCGGCAGGTGCAGCCCACGCGGGTCCGTGGCCCGATCGACCGTTCGGTGTCGGCGCCGTCACAAGCCCTCGGCAGACAGCGCCGCTCCGAGCGCAACCGCATCGAGGGCAGGGGCAGCCGGTGCTGGAGGCCTACTGCCGCGCGACGGCCTGGGACTACCCGGCGGGGGCGAAGGTGGACAGCAACCCGGCGTAACGGCTGCTCTGACGCTCGACGTAGGCGGCGTACTCGTCGTGGGTCATCCGGCGGACGCCGAGCCCGGCGGCGTGCATCTGGCGCAGGTGCGCCGGGTTGTCCATGGCCGCCTGGAACGCCGCCCGCAGTGTACGCAGCCGCCCCGCCGGTACGCCGTCGGGCGCCCAGACCCCCCGGATGGACGCCAGTACCAACCCGTCGAAACCACCCTCCGCTGCGGTGACAACCTCGGGAAGCAGCGGAAAGCGCTCCTCGGTGAACATGGCCAGCGCACGCAGCTCGTCGGCACGCAGTGCCGGCACGGTGATGCCGGAGCCGAAGAATGCCACGTCGGTCTGACCGGCCAGGAACCGGGCGATGTGTTCCATGCTGCCGCAGTAGTGGATGAAACGAAAAGAGATCCCGGTGGTCTGCTCGAGCAGCAACGCGCCGAGGTGTGCGGGCGTGTACGGGCCCGAGGTACCGACTGTCACCTGCCCCGGTCGGCGGGCGGCGTCCCGGACCAGGTCGCGGAGGTTGCCGTATCGGCTGTCGGCCCGGACGAACACGCCGATCGGGTCAAACGCCTGGTTGGCGACCAGCACGAACCGGGATCGGCCCTGCGGCAGCGTAATGTCCAGCGCCGGCTGGTTGAGGAACGCCAGGTGGTAGCCGTCGGCGGGTTGCCGGGCCAACCGTTTCAGGGCATGCCGGGACTGGGCGTCGTCGTCGTTGACCACCACCACGGCCTGGTCCAGCTCCTGGGCGACGAGCGGGGCGAGGATCCGCGCACCGACGTCGGTGACGCCCCCGGCGGCCCACGGTACGGTCAGGGTGATCGGGCGGTTCGGGAAGGCTTCCCTACGTGTGGTCGGGCTGTCGCGGTGGCCGGCATCGACGATTCCGGGTGCCGCCGCCCGGGGTGGGGTGGGCGGCGGCGATGTCCAGCCGGGCCGGGTGTGGCGGGTACCCAGACGGGCGAAGCACTGCCGGGTGGTGTCGTCGGCGGGCACCAGGTGGACGACGCCGAAGCGCTCGTCTGCGGCCAGCGTGCTCTGCCACACCTGCACGGTGTACTGGCCGGCGCTCGGATGGTCCATGCGGAGGGTCTGGTGGTCGAGGTAGTCCGGTTCGTCGCCCTGGGGCAGGTGGGCGCTGAGCGCCAGCCACGCCGCGCAGAGCCGCCGGTCGGCGAGCACCGCGTCCAGGACGCTGCTGAGCTCGGCCGAGGCCGGTCGTTGCAGGATGTCCCGGCGTAGCAGCATGAGCTGCTGCCGGACGAACGCCGGATAGGAGTGCAGGGTCCGGCGGAGGAATTCTCCCCCTTGGTGCCCTTCGCCGAGAAGTTCCACGATTCGTCGGCCGCGTACCTCGGCAAGGCAGGCGTCACGGTCGGGGTAGCTGAGGAAGGCGCACGCGAAGAGGTGGTTGACGTCCCAGATCCGGTTCTCCTGATCGATCAACAGGGCCGGGTGCGGGGTGTCGTGGACGACCCGGCCGACCCGGCGGGCCATCTCCGCGATCTCACCGCTGCCCGGGGCAGGCGGGGTGAGCAGGTAGCCGGCGAGGCGCAGCAGCCGGCTGCGATCTGCCCAGGCCAGATCGAGCGCCTCGCTGATCCGGTTGAGTGTGTCCAGCGCGGGCCGCTGCCGCCCGCACTCGATCCGGTTGATGTGCGCCTTGTCGCTGCCGATCGCCACCGCCAGGTCCTCCTGCGTCCACGGGCGGTCGACGTGCAACTGGCGCTGCCGGCTGCGGTAGACACGGATGCGTTGGCCGAGGGCCTGCAACGCGACCCCGCCCTCGTCTGGAGGGCTGGCGCGGCGAGCACCAGCCAGCTCTCCGTGCACCATCGTCCTCACCCCCGCAGCATCGGCGATACGACTGCGGGTCGGTGTTCCGGTCATCGGCCCGCAACCGACTTGACCAGGAGATAGACCAGGATAGCCCCGGGATCCCGGTGACCGGCGGCCCGCTCGGGCAGCCAGCGCGCCCGGCCGAACCTGGGGGTCATGCCGGCGGTGGCGGTTGCGCCCCGCAGCGCGGCGTCGGCGGCCCGGGCGGCGGCCTCGACACCGGTGAGTCCGTCCAGCACTGCGGCGTCGAGCGCCTCCCGGGCGGGTACCAGGGCGTCCAGCAGTGTCTTGTCCCCGACATCTGCTTTGCCCTTTTCCCGGATGCCGTCCTCAGCGGCCCGCATCATCGCCGCGATTTCGGCCAGGCCAACCACCGTCTGCCCGTTCGCCACCCTGGCGGCCCTGAGCAGCCCGATGCTGAGCAGCGCGCCGATCGTCGCGCCAGCGGCGTCGGAGACCGCCGCGGCGGCCCGGGAGAGGATCCGCCCGATGTCGTCCGGGTGCTCGCGCAGGCTCTCCCGCACCGCCCGGGCCGCGGTGGCCACGCTGGCCCCCAGGTCGCCGTCGCCGACAGCCGCATCCAACTCGGTCAGGTGGTCCCGCTCGGCCTCCAGCGCGTGGGTCACCGCGGTGAGAACCGCGACCAGCCGGGCCGCGTCGACCCCCGGAACCACCGGTTCGGGCTGCTCGCCGGTGCCGCTCACCACCCGCCGCCCTGGCGGAACAGGGGCGAGTACGCCGGCGCATCCAGCAGCCGGGTGCGCTCGTCGTCCAGGCGGAGCAGCGACACCGAGCAGCCGGCCATCTCCAACGAGGTGGCGTACTCGCCGACGTAGCCGCGGTGGACGGTGATGTCGTACCCGTCCAGGCGGCGCCGCACCGCCCGGTACACCACGTAGAGCTCCTCAAGCGGGGTCGCGCCCAGCCCGTTGACGAGCACGGCGACCCGGTCACCAGCGACGAACGGCAGGTCGGCCACGATCGTGTCGACCAGGTCGGCGGTGATCTCGTCGGCCCGCGCCAGCGGGCCCCGCCGGACACCCGGCTCGCCGTGGATGCCCATGCCGAGCTCCATCTCGCCGGCGTCGAGGGTGAAGGTGGGCCGGCCGGCCGTCGGGACCGTACTCGGAGCCAGGGCCACGCCCAGGCTCCGGGTGTTGGCCACCGCGTCGGCCGCGGTGGCGGTGACCGCGTCCAGATCGGCACCCTCGGCGGCACGCGCGCCGGCGAGCTTGTACGCGAACACGATCCCCGCGACCCCGCGCCGGTCGCTGCGGTTGGCGGCGGGTGCGGAGGCCACGTCGTCACAGACGCGTACGCTCCGCACCGCGATCCCTTCCGCCTCGGCCTGCTCGGCGGCGGTCTCGAAATGCAGCGTGTCGCCCTGGTAGTTGCCGTAGAGGTGGAGAACTCCGGCACCGGCGTCGACGGCCCGGGTCACCGCGAGCATTTGTCGCGCCGACGGCGAGGCGAAGACGTTCCCCACCGCGACGCCGTCGGCGAGGCCCTCACCGACGTACCCCAGGAAGACCGGCAGGTGTCCGGAGCCGCCGCCGGTGGCGATGCCGACCTTGCCGGGGATCGCGCCGGCGGCCCGCACCAGAGCGCGCGGCTCTTCCTCGACGGCGCGAAGCCAGCCGGGATGGGCGAGCAGGATGCCGTCGAGGACCTCGTCGACGAAGTCCTCGGGGTCGTTGATGATTTTCTGCACCTGGTGCCTCCGTCAGACCACGTTCCGGGCGCGCAGCCCGATCAGGCGCGCGCCGTCCAGATCGAGCAACTTGGCGAGTACCTCGTCGGTGTCCTCGCCCAGCTCGGGGGCGGGCGCCGGCTCCTCCTCCGGCACCCGGGACAGCTTGATCGGGTTCCCGGTGAAGGCGAGCCGCCCGCGCCGCGGGTCGTCCACCTCGTAGACCATGCGCCGGGCCCGCAGCTGGGGACAGTGCAGCAGGTCGTGGACGTTTTGCACCGGCGCGGCCGGCAGGTCGGCCGCCCGGAACAACTCCACCACCTCGGCACGGGTCCGCTCCCGTGCCCACTCCTCAAGGATCGGCCGGAGCACCTGGTCGTAGCGGCGGCCACGGGCGGTGTCCGGGTTGAGGTCTGGGTCGTCGCGCAGGTCGGTACGGTCGATCAGCGTGCAGAGCCGGTCCCACATGGCGTCGCCCATCGTGGTCATCACCACGTACCCATCGGCGACCCGGAACGCGCCGAGCGGGTTTTCCCGGGCGTCGTTGCCCCGGGTGGGCAGTTCGTCAGTGAGGTGGTAGCGGAGCAGGGCACGCTGGGAAAAGCTGGCGAGGCTGTCGTACATCGCCACGTCGACGTGCTGGCCACGGCCCGTCAGATCGCGGTGACGCAGCGCCATCAGCGTGCCGGACACAGCGAATATCCCGGCGACCAGGTCGCCGATGGCGACGCCGGTGGGCACCGGCGGGCCGTCGCGCTCGCCCGTGATGTCCATGATCCCGCTCATCGCCTGGGCGATCAGGTTGAACGCCGGCCGTTCGGTGTACGGGCCGGGGTAGATGTCGTCGTGCCCGAAGCCACTGACCGAGGTGTAGACGATGCGCGGGTTGATCTCGGCGAGGGTGGCGTAGTCAAGCCCGAGGCGGCGCATGGTGGTGGCGGTGAAGTTCTCCATCACCACGTCGCTGATCTTCACCAGCTCGATGAAGATCTCGCGGCCCTCCTCGCTGCGCAGGTCGAGGGTCACTCCCTTCTTGCCGCGGTTGAGGTAGGCCATGGTGTGGTCGACCGTCCGACCGTCAGCGGCCCGTACCAGGTGCCGGCGGGCCAGTTCCCCGGTGCCCGGCCTCTCGATCTTGATAACTTCGGCGCCGGCCTGGGCCAGGAACAGGGTGGCGTACGGGCCGGCCAGCACGTGGGTCAGGTCCAGCACGCGGATGCCGTCCAGCGGTTTCACCGTGTCGCCCATCGCGCCGCTCACCGCCCCGTCCATTGTGGTTCGCGCTTCTCCCGGAAGGCTCGCGGCCCCTCCTGCCCGTCCTCGGTGAGCCGCTGCTGGGCGGTGTAGTACTCGTCCAGCGCGACCGTGCCGGCCGGCAGGGCCCGCAGGGTCTGCATGATTTCCTTGCTCCGCCGCACGGCGAGCGGGGACATGCGGCAGACCTGCCGGGCCAGCCGCATCGCCTCGGGCAGCACCTGGTCGGCCGGGACGACCTGGTTGACCAGGCCCACCTCGTAGGCCCGCCGGGCGCTGAGCCGGTCGCCGGCGAGGATCAACTCGGCCGCAACCGCGTCCGGCAGCGCGGCGGCCAGCCGCGCCGCCCCGCCCACCTGGCCGATGTTGACGTGCAGGTCGCCCAGCCACGCCGCCTCACTCATCACCCGCAGGTCGCAGCTCAGCACGAGGCCCAGCCCGCCGCCGATGGCGTATCCGTTGATCGCCCCGATGACCGGCTGTGGCAGCTGGTACTTGTGCAGGTGCGCGCCGAAGTCCCCGTACGACGGATGCCGGGGGTCGTAGCGCGGCACCAACTCTCCGCGCCGTTGGTACTCGGCGAGTTCCTTGACGTCCCGCCCGGCGCAGAACGCCTCGGTGCCGGTACCGGTCAGCACCACCACCCACACGTCGGGATCGCCCCGCACCGCCCGCCACACGTCGGCCAGTTCGCCCTGCATCCGGTCGTCGTAGGCGTTCCGGGCGCGCGGCCGGTTCAGGGTGACCACCGCTATGTGGTCCTCCCGCTGATAGGTCACGGTTTCCAGTCGCTCGTCCAACTCGCTGCTCCGTTCTTCACCCTGGCTGCCGGCCTCAGGCCGACAGCCAGCCCTCCGCCGTGCCGGCCAGCACCCGCACGCCGGCGCCGGTCTCGCACCACACATCGGCCACCAGCCGCTGCCGGCCGTCCCGCTCGTCGATCCGGCTCACCTCGCCACTGGCGTACACCACCTCGTTGACGAAGACCGGGGCGATGAAGGCGACCGCCAGCCGGCCGCCGGCGGACCATCCGTCGCCGCAGTAGCCGGTCATCAACTGCGAGACGTAGGCCATGGTCTGCAGCCCGGAGGCGACGGTGCCGCGCAGGCCGGCAGCGGCGGCCACCGCCGGGTCGTTGTGGATGTTGGGCCACTCGGTGCCGGCAAACACGGTCAACTGCTCCTGGGTGATCCGCTTGGTCAACGGCCGGAGCTGGTCGCCCGGGCGCAGCCGCGTCGCGTCCTCGGCGACCGGCGTGCCGAGCGGGGTCGGCCCGGTCGGTCCGTTGACTGCCCGCGGGGTCTCCCTGGCCACACCGGGACGCAGTGCCCGGATGTGTGTGGAGAGTTGGCGCAGCAGCGGGTGACCGGCCTCGTCATGTATCCACGACTCCAGCACGATGTACTGCTTTTCTCGCTTGACGAACTTCGCCACGTGCCGCCCGGTGATCCGGACGACCTGCCCGATTGTCGGACTGGCGAAGATCTCGCACTCGTGCTTGGTGTGCATCCCGGCACCGCCGCTGGTGATGTCGTAGCCGGTGCGGATCACGTCCCGCGCCTCCCGGCAGAGCAGGGTGGGCGGGGCGATCCGGGACGTATCCGGGCGGTCGCACAGGTAGCGGAAGTCATCGTCCACCGCGTACACAAAACTCTTCACCAGGTGGTCGGTCACCTCCAGATCCAGCGGGCCGAACTCCTCGCCGACCTCCATCAGCTCCCAGCGCCGTTCTTTGAGCCGTGCCACGCCGCCTCCCTCCTGATCCATCCCCCACCCGCACAGTCCAGCCGGTCTCCGGTCGCGGGCACCTCTAGCCGCGCTGCCGGCCGATCTCACCGAGCCACTTCTAGCCGCGCTTTCGGGCCAGTTCGACCAGGGCGGCCGCCTCCTCGTGCCCCCGCCGCACGTGGTCGGCGTACTCGGCGCCGGCGATCACCTCGACGGTGAGCTTGGCCTCGGCCGCCTTCCGCTGGTGTTCGGGGCTGGCGGCGACCCGCTGGAACGTCTCGCGCAATTTGGTCAGGACCGGCTCCGGAACCCCCTTCGGCACCGCGAATCCCCGGCTGGAAACCATCACCAGGTCGGCGTAGCCCTGCTCGACCGCGGTCGGCACATCCGGCAGGTTCTGGACCCGCTCTGCCGTCAGCACCGCGAGCGCCCGGAGATCCTCGACGAACGACGGAGTGGTGAAGGCGACGTCGGTACGCCCGCCGCGGAATTGCGCCATGCTGCCGGCCGCACCGTCGAAGTGGGCGATCCGCAACCGGCCCGACGCGGCCCGTTCGAGCTGGAGTTGGGCCAGGTGCTCCGGGGTGAGCGCGCCCGAGGTGCCGGTCCGGATCTGGTCCGGCCGAGCCCGTACCGCCGCCACCAGGTCCGCCAGTGACCGGTAGGGGCTGTCGGGCTTGACCGCGATGATGATCGGCTCGGAGACGTGGTTGATCAGGTAGTCGAACGAGTCGATCGTGAACGACGCCTTGCGGTCCGGCGACAGAATGATCGTGTCCAGCGCGGGAAGGTTGACGGCCCCGATCGTGTAGCCGTCGGGTCTGGCCTTGGCCACCTCGGTCAGGCCGGTCTGCGACCCGGCGCCATCCTTGTTGACCACCACGATCGAGCCGCCGAGTTCCTTCTCCAGATCTGCTGCGAGCAGTCGGGCACCGAGGTCGGTGCCGCCACCGGCGGAGAACGGGACGATCAGGGTGATAGGCCGCCGAGGGTAGCCGTCCGCCGTAGATGTCTCGTCCTGGCGTCCGGTGCCGCACCCCGCGGCGGCCACCGCCATGCCGAACCCGGCGGCCAGTACGACCCGACGGGATATCGCTGTTGTCATCTTTCCTCCATGTTCTCGCCAGGGCGACTGGCCGGTTCCGGAGCCGCGCCGCCAGCCTTGGTCGCCTGTTCCTCGGCCGGGGCGAGCCCGGCTGTCGCGGCCCGGATCCGGCCGGCACCCCGCAGTGACAGCACCACCACCGCGGTGGCGACTGCGAGCAGGACCGCCGAGATCGGGGCGGTGAGGAAGACGGTGGCGTCGCCGCCGGACAGTTCCAGGGCGGCGCGCAGGTTCTTTTCCAGCATCGGCCCGAGGATGAGTGCGATGACCAGCGGCACGGTCGGCCACTCCAGCTTGTCGAAGAGGTAACCGAGCACGCCGAAGACGAGCATCACACCGATGTCGAAGGTGCTCTGCCGCAGGGTGTACGCCCCGATCACGCAGAACAGCAGGATCATGGCCCGCAGGTAGGCATGCGGGATCCGCAGGATCTTCGCCCAGACCCCGACCAGCGGGAAGTTCAACACGAACAGGATTACGTTGCCGACGAGGAAGCTCGCGATCAGCGCCCACACCACGTCCGGGTGGTCGCGGAACAGGAACGGGCCGGGAGTGATGCCGTTGATGAGGAACGCACCCATGAGCACCGCGACCGTGGCCGTCCCCGGGATGCCGAGGGTGAGCAGCGGCACCATGGAGGCCTGGGCGTACGAGTTGTTGGCTGACTCGGCGGTCGCGACACCCTCCACCGCACCCCGGCCGAACCGCTCCGGGTGCCGGGACAGCCGCTTTTCCAGGGCGTACGACACGAACGTGGGCACCACGCCCGGCACTCCGGGAATCAGTCCCAGCCCGAAGCCGACACCGGTTCCCCGAGCGATCGCGACGGCCGAGCGCCGCGCCTCCGGGCGGGTAGGTAGTAGCGACCGGATCCGGGTCCTCGGCACCTGCCCGGGGGGACGCTCGAAGCCGCGCAGCAGCTCGGCGATCCCGAACAGGCCCATGATCACGGGTACGAGCTGCACCCCGTCGAAGAGGTTGGTGTTGTCGAAGGTGAGCCGGGGCGCGCCCTGCACCGGATCGATGCCGACCGTCGCCAGCATCAGCCCTAGCAGGGTCACCGCGAGGGCGGCCAGAAACGACCGGCCCCGGAAGCTCATCACCAGGGTCAGCCCCAGCAGGAGCAGGGCGAACATCTCGACCGGCCCGAACTTCAGCGCCAGGTTGGCCAGGGGCAGGGCGAGTACGACCAGCGCCAGTGTGCCGACGATCCCGGCGACCAGCGAGCCGATCGCGGCGACGCCGAGCGCGGTGCCGGCCCGGCCCTGACGGGCGAGTGGATGCCCGTCCAGGCAGGTCACCACAGACGTGGATTCGCCGGGCACGTTTACCAGGACCGAGGTGATCGTCCCGCCGTACTGGGTGCCGTAGTAGATGGCGGCCAGCATGATGATCGCCGGCACCGGTCCGAGGTCGTACGTGACCGGGATGAGAATCGCCATCGCGGACGCCGGTCCCAGACCGGGCAGGACACCGATCAGCGTGCCGAGCACGCACCCGACCAGGGCGAAGAGCAGGTTGGTCGGTGACAGGGCCTGCGTGAGGCCATCCAGCAGCAGACCGAACGTCTGTCCCACGGTCCCTCCCCTCTACCTCGGTGACGGCTCGCCTAGTCAGATCCCGAACGGACCGAGCGGCAGTGGTACCTGGAGCAGATCGTGGAAGGTGAAGAAGACGAGGAGACTCGCTGCGGCCGCGAACGCGACCAGCCACCACCACGACCGCGCCCCGTAGAGCCGGAGCAGGACGACCAGCATCAGGAACGCGCTGATCCGGAACCCCAGCCACTCCCAGAGGATCGCCGCGCTCGCGAGCGCGGCGACCGTCGCCAGGATCCGCAGCACCGGGCCACGGGCGGTCCGCGACCAGCCCATGCTCCGGTCCAGGCCCCGCCACGTCGTACCCACGAAAAGGGCGACGCCGGTCAGGACGCTGAACAACCCGATCCAGAACGGGAAGAAGCCGCCACCCGGACCGACACCGTCCAGGTAGTCGTGGCTCCGGGAGTTGACCAGGACGTAGACACCCACCCCGGCCAGGCCGGCCGCCGCGAGCTGCCACGCTCGAACCATCCGGCCGTGGTCAGAATGATCATCCACGGGTAAGAGGGTAATGTCGCAGAGATGACGAACGTGTTGCCTAGGTAGGCAACTCATCGCGGTTCACCAGGGGGTTTGCCACCCGAACCGACAGAGTTGTGGTGGCGATTCGACGTACCGCTCGACGTCTGTTTCTACTCGACCACGTTCCGTATCATGCTGGGCCCTCCAGGACGAGAGTCCCCCGCCCCTGACGCTGGGCCTCGACTCCGGCGCCGAGCCCGGCCATGCCGGCGCCGAGGACGAGCACCTCGACCTCGTCCAGCTGGCCGCTCACTGCCGGCTCTCCAGCAAGCGCAGGGAACCCGTGGCCAGCGCCACCATCATGTCGACCATCGTGGAGTCGGTCTCCGGCCCGACGGTGCAGGCGACGCGGAGCAGGAACCCGGCGTGCAGCGCGAGCGTCACGTCGATCTGGAGCGGGTCGAGGTCTCGCGTGAGCGGGTGCCGCTCGACCAGCAGCTGCGGGTCGAATCCGCTGAGGCCGGTGCTGGAGAGCAGGGTGACGAGGTCGATGTGGGAAGCACCGACCCAGGCGTGCGGCCAGTCTACGAAGTAGACCCGGTCCGCGGTCAGCATCATGTTGAACGGGTACAGGTCACCGTGCAGCAGCGTGCTCCCCGGCGTGACCAGTAACGCCTGCGCCTCGAGCGCGAGCAGCCGATCGATGTTTTCGGCTGCCCACGGCGCCACCGACCGCAGCCGGTCGGCGGCCGCGCCACCGGCGAGGCCCGACCAGCCGCCGAGCCGTGGGGGCGCCAGCGCCGGAAGGTCGGCCGGGGTCGGGGTCAGCGTGGCGACGAGGTCGGTGACGGCCGACAGGACACGCTCCAGCTCGTCAGCCAGGTCGCCAAGGCTGGGCGGGCAGCGAGCCGGCGATCTCCTCGAAGACGAGAGCGACCCAGGTGCCGTCGTCGTAGCCCTCCAGCAGTCTGGGAACCATCGCGGTGGCGGCCAGGTGCGGCGTGACCACCATCTCCCGACGGTGAAAGCTGGCGGCGGCCGGCGCGGTGAGCGCGGAGGCTGCCTTGACGAAGGCCGAGTGGCGCCCTAGCCCGACGACATCGACGAATGGACCCGCACCACCGACGAACCCCGCACCACCGACCCCGGAGAACCGTCCTTTTAACTAAGCCTCGCAAGGCCAACAGCTACACCCGGCCCAACAGCTTGCCAGTGCCCCGCCCTGCTCACGAACGGTGTCGAGCCGCGAGAAGTACGGCACGCGCATGTCTGCAGCATCAGCGGGGCCAGTTCGGTGATCCTCTACCCCGGAATCGGAGGGCACTCCAGCACTTCGATCCAATTGCCCTTGAACAGTCGCAAGTGGGGGTGATCGGAGAAGATCTGGACGGCTTCATCATGCGAGTCCGCCTCGACGATGGCGTAACCCGTCTTACTGTCCGTAAAGTCGTCGCTCCCCTCGGCAGTAACCCGCTTCTTCCTGAACAGCGGCGAGCCGTTGTCAACGAGCGCGCCCTCATGGTCTTGCGCCCACTTCGCCCAAGCGTTCATGAACCCAGTTCGCTGCTCATCGCTCACCTCGGACTTGTCCGCATCATCGGCGGCACCGTGGTAGATGGCAAGGAATCTGCTCATGTCCGTAGGTTAGTAGATCCGGACAGCCGCCTTCGGCCTGTCCGGTCCGGCAGCACCAGTTCCGGTTCTTCGGCCCGAGGTGTACATCGTGGCGCTGCCGTTCTTCGACCTCATCAGCGAGGTCAGCCAGGTCTACTCCCACAGAGGCCGATCCGCGATAGCAGCGGCGGCCATGTGCGGTTGGCCGCGTTCTCCCGGTTCACCGTGTTGGTTGCCGAAATCGGGCAGCTGACGACGGTCAGCTGGTTGTTCCGGTCAGCAGCGCCAGCCCGGCCGCCAGGCTCGTCGCGGTTGGCCAGGATGTGCGTCGACCTCAAAGACCATGACATCCAGGGGCGGCCACACCTCGCCATGGTGCGGCTGAGGACCGCGACCGGGCTGCTGCTGGCGCCTATCCAGCTGGCCACTGGTCTGGCTCGGTGGCTTGGCGCTGACTCCTACCAGGAACAGATGCGCACACTGGCCGATGG
Source organism: Phytohabitans kaempferiae (assembly GCF_042433955.1). Taxonomy (NCBI): domain Bacteria; kingdom Bacillati; phylum Actinomycetota; class Actinomycetes; order Micromonosporales; family Micromonosporaceae; genus Phytohabitans; species Phytohabitans kaempferiae. The sequence goes on from NZ_JBHLUH010000060.1 coordinate 76,535, forward strand.
CCTGCGCCGGCGGGACACGCCGATCGCGGCGCCGAGGCCGTGGTCACACCGAACGGCGCGGGCTGGACGGTTTTGCCGAACCTGAGGACCGGAGCCATCCAGAGTGGCACTGTGGTTTGGGGAGAGGTAATTGGCCGGGCGGGAAGTACGTGACCGTGGGGTTCCTCAGCGGCCGGACCACCAGGGTTTGACTCGGCCGGTGGAACGAGACGCGGCACGCATTCGCAGACAAGGAAGGCGAACCATGGCGGACAACGCACGGCAACCGAGGGGGGCGTCCGCTGCGGCGGTGAAGGTGCGGGAGCGCTACCAGCATCTGTTCGACGGCAACGGCAGGCGCAGTCAGCCGATGCTGCATGAACTGGGCGTCGAGATCCAGGACTTCGGCACGATGCGGCTGCTACCGATCGCCTTGGGCAACGACGTGCGCGCCCAATCCTGTCAAGCGCTCAACCGGATCCTCGCCGACACTCAGATCCTGTACGCCCTCTACAAGAAGCACCACTGGCTGATGCGCGGCCTGACCTTCTATCAGCTCCACCTTCTGCTGGACAAACACGCCGAAGAACAGCTTGAGATCATCGACTTGATCGCCGAGCGCGTCCAAACCCTGGGTGGCGTGGCCGTCGGCGACCCGCGCCACGTCGCCGAAATCACCACCATCCCGCGGCCACCTGACGGGGCAGAGGAGGTCGCAGCCATGCTGTCCCGGCTGCTCGAAGCGCACGAGATCGTCATCGGCGCGGTCCGCGACGCGATCGATAGCACCGGACAAAGCGGCGACGCCGGCACCAACGACCTACTCATCAGCGACGTGCTACGCCCAAACGAGCTGCAGGTCTGGTTCGTGGCCGAGCATCTTGTCGACCAGCCCTAAACCGGTGGTGAGGAACACCACCATCCCTGGCCACCGTCCAGGTGGCCGGGCTTTGACCAGGTGCTCACCCTCGGTGCGGCGGCCGCCCGCCATACCGGTATTGCTGTCGACGGTGGTGTGGCGCCGGCCGGTTCAGGTTGTGATGGCGTGGAGGGCCTGCGCGATGATCTGGCGTGACCGGGTTCGCGCCGCGGAATCGGTCAACATGTCCTGGACCATGACCTCGGTCGCGCCCGATTCTCGGATCACCGGTTCGAGCTGAGGCCGCAGGGTCGCCGGAGTCCCGGAAATCTGTGGCGGGATGACGCCGTCGACAATCGTGCTCGGCTGCGCTTTCGCCGATGTGCTCAGCTCCGCCCGGGCCTGTTCCAGGGTGGGGATGGGCCGGTCCCGTCCACCAGCCCGCAGGGCTCGCGCGGGCCAGGTGAGCTGGTGTGCCTGCTCCTCATCGTCGGCCGCGACTATGTTGAGCGCGAGCATCGCCTGTGGAGTGCCGGTTCCGAAGGGTGTTTTCGTGAAGCCATCCCGGTAATAGCGGAGCGCACGAGAAGTCAGGTCTGGGTTGATGTGGCCGCCGAAGGTGTAGCCGATGCCGAGCCGGGCGGCAAGGCCGGCGCTTGCGCCGGAGGAGCCGAGCACCCAGACCTCGGGAATGCTGTCGATTCCGGCCGTGAGGTCGATCGCTGCGAAGGGGTGGGCGCGGTCGAATGCCTTGTGGAGGTAACCGATGATCTCCTGCACCTGGTCGAGGTAATCGTCGGCCTGTTGGCTGTTTCGGTCGCGGCGCAGCGCATGGTCGATCAGCGGTGTGGCCGTCGATCGGCCGAGTCCCAGGTCGATACGGCCGGGCGCGAGCGACTCAAGCATCAGGAAGCGTTCGGCGACGCTGAAGGCGCTGTAGTGGTTGAGCAGGACGGCACCGGAGCCGAGGCGGATCCGGGAGGTTCGCTGGGCGGCCGCCGCGATCAGCGGGGCTGGGTCCTGGGCGGCGTATCCGGTCACGTGGTGGTGCTCGGCGAACCAGAAGCGGTAAAAGCCGAGGTGTTCGGCCTCTTCGGCGGCGGCGAGGGCCCGGTCGAGGGCCTCGTGCTTGTTGCCGCCTGGCGTGACTGGGGCCAGTTCGACGAGCGAGTACTTCACCGGGCGTCTCCTGCGTGCAGGACGCCGCCGGTCCAGGAGGGGAAGCCGGCCGCGAGAACCGAGGCGACGTCGGCGCCGGCTGGGTCGATCTGCAGGCCCTTGTCGAGGGCGCGGCGCGCGGCGGCGGCCATGGCGGCGGGGTCGGGGCCAGCGTCCAGGAGGGTCTGCACGAAGGAGACGTGTCCGCCGTGGAGCAGCACGGGGATGCCGCCCTTCGCGCGGACCTCGGGGATGAGCTCAGCGTCGGTGATCTCGACGATCGGGGCCTCGGGGGCGAAGAACAACGCTGCCAGGGGGTTGGCGACGATCTGTGGGAACTCACGCGTTCCTGCCTGCGCTTGTGCCGAAAGGAACTCGCGCGCGTCGGCCTGCGAGCCTGCAGCGGTTAGCTCGGCCTGCATCCGTGTTGGAGCAAGTTCGGCGGGCGTCGTGGCGACCGCACGCATCGCGTAGAAGAGATGCGCCAGATCCGGGAACTCGGGCGCGCTCAACAACGCCCGGCATGCCGCCGTCTCGATCTCGAAAGCCTCATCCAGCGGCGCCGCCGCGCTACGTGCCGCCACGTCCAGAACGGCGGCGAGCGCACGCACCGGCGACCCTTGCGAGCGGCGCCTCACTTCCTCGGCCAGGCCCGTCGGCTGCGCGGTCCCCCCGGGAATCTCATAGCCGGGCCGCTCCCACCGCTGCACGAAATGCCCGGCCGGCTGCGCCAGCACCCAGGATCGCGCCGCGGCGATGACGTCGTCGGCCAACTCGTCCACCAAGCCGGCGGCCAGCGCCTGCGCCGGGTGATAGGCGGTGCCCGGCCCGACGATCTGCAGTACTGTCGCGGCGATCCCGAACATCCGCGTCGCCCGGACCGTCCCGCCACTTCCGGGAATGATGCCCATCCCGGTCTCGGCCAGCGCCCACACGACCGACGGGTCGTGTGGGCCGACCCGGTAATGGCAGGCCAGCGCCAGCTCAAATCCGCCGCCGAGCGCGGAGCCGTTGAGCGCAGCGGCGACCGGCCGGCCCAAAGTCTCCAGCCGGCGTGCCTGGTCGCGCAGCGGCGTCAGCAGCTGGTAGGTGCCGGCCGCCTCGTCCGGGGGGATCTCGCTCGGCACGAAGTCGGGGCCGGCGATGAAGGAGCGTTTGGCCGAGGTGAGCACCACGCCGCGTAGCCGGCCGCGCTGCCGGGTGAGGTCGTCGAGGCAGGCGCCGAGCCCGTCGTAGTGGCGCTGGTTGAGCATGTTCGCGGTGCGGCCGGGGTCGTCGAGGGTCACGGTGACGATCCCGTCGGTGTCCCAGGACCAGCGCACCGAACCAGATTGTTGGACATCCGTCATACCGTCAACGTAGGCGATCGTATGACGGATGTCCAACTGTAAGGTGGGGGCATGGCCCGGGACGACGAGGCGATGCCCGACATCGCCGACGTGACGATGGTCGACGTGCTACGGGCGGTCGCCGACCCAATCCGCCTGCGCATCGTGCAGACACTTGCCGACGGCCTGCCACACGGCAAATGCGGCACACACTGGGACTTCGGCGTACACAAATCAACCATGACGCACCACTTCCGCACACTGCGGCAGGCGGGCCTGACCCGCACCGTCGTGGCCGGCCGCACACACACTGTCGAACTGCGCCGCGACGAGCTCGACGCCCGCTTCCCTGGCCTGATCGACGCCCTGACCACCACCAACGGTGTTCCGTCACCCGGGACGGCACGAGGCTCGGCGGATCGGTCAGGCCGGCGAGGAGAGTGAAGGCCAGGGCGGTGGCAGGGTTCCCGAAGACGTAGCGCCGGGACCTCCTTTGCTGTCGTCGGCGCCGACGGAGGTGTCCGAACGGATACCGGTGGGCTCCCAGGTGGCGCGTGCCCCGGGCGAGCAAGTCAAGGAAACCCGAACACGAGACTCAGGGATTCCATTTCACGATCGGTTCTCACTGCGGCGCGGTCATCTCGCCGCCGGAACCTCGAAGCCGATCCGCGCCAGCGTTCCCCAGCGGCCCTCCTGCCGGGTCAGTACATAGATGGACTCGAAGGTGGCCAGCCGGGCGCCCTGGGCGTCCAGGCGGGCGAACCGGGTCCGGACGTGCACCTGGTCGGCGACCTCCTGCACCACCTCGACCGAGTCCCAGATGCTGCGCCGCCAGCCGGTGGCGAGCAGCAGCGCCAGCTCGCCCTCCGAGCGCTTGACGTAGTCGTCGCGGTCGGGCCAGACCGTGACGGTGCCATCGTGGACGCGTACGTGCGGGTAGTGCAGGGTGTCCGCCCACGCGGCAACGTCATGGCTGTTGAGGGCGTGGAGGAAGTCGTCGAGCGCCGCCAGCGCCGCGTGACCGCCGGTCATCCGACGATCGCCTGATGCACGAACTGCCGCAGCCGCGAATGCAGCGGCAGCGCGCTGGAGGGCATGAGCTGGGTGAGGAAGACGGCGGTCAGCTCCTCGGCCGGGTCGACCCAGAAGATGGTGCTCGCCGCGCTGTGCCAGCCGTACTCGCCGTCGCTGGAGGGGACCTTGGTCGCCGCGCTGTCGAGCACGACCGCGAAGCCGAGCCCGAAGCCGACGCCGGCCCACGGCATCTCGGCGAAGACCGGCCGCCCCACCGCGGCGAGGTCGGCGCCGCCGGGCAGGTGGTTGCGGGTCATGTACGCGACGGTGCGCGGGCCGAGGACCCGCGTGCCGTCGACTTCGCCGCCGCCCAGCAGCAGCCGGCCGAAGCGCAGGTAGTCGCCGAGTGTGGAGACCAGGCCGGCGCTGCCGGAGAGGCAGGCCGGCTCGACCGTGCCGAGGGTGCCGAGCGCGTCGTTGCGGGCGATCCCGCCATCGGGCCCCACTGTGTAGAAGGCGGCGAGCCGGTCGCGCTGGCCGGGGTCGACGACGAAGCCGGTGTCGCGCATGCCCAGCGGCCCGAAGACCCGGTCGGCGAAGAACTTGTCCAGCGGCTGCCCCGAGGCGACCTCGACGACCCGCCCGAGCACATCGCTGGAGACGCCGTAGTTCCAGGCCGTACCGGGCTGGAAGAGCAGTGGGAAGCCGGCCCACGCCGCGCAGCACTCGGCGAGGCTCAGCCCCGGCGGGGTGCTCCACTCGTACCCGGCGGCGGTGTAGATCTCGTCGACCGGGTGCGCGCGGTGGAAGCCGTACGTGAGCCCGGAGGTGTGCGAAAGCAGGTGCCACAGCCGGATCGGCTCGGTGAGCGGGTCGGTGACCGGCCGGGACGGGGGGCCCTGGCGGTACACGCGGGCGTCGGCGAACTCGGGGATGTACCGTGCCACCGGGTCCTGGAGCGACAGCACGCCCTCCTCCACGAGCACGAGCGCGGCGACCGAGGTGACCGGCTTGGTCATCGACCACAGCCGGTAGATCGTGTCCGGCTCGACCGGCAGCCCGGCCTCCCGGTCGCGGTGGCCGCCGAAGGACTCGTACGCCAGCTCGCCGCGGTGGCTGACCGCGAACGACCAGCCGGGCAGGCGGCCGGCGTCCACAAGGGAGGCAAGGTACCGGTCGAGGCGGGCGAGCCGCTCACCGTCAACTGTCATCGCGACATCCTTCCGGGAAATCTTGTTCGAAGATTGGCGAATCACCTAACATTTGGGCCCATGCCCGCTTCGTTGTCGCTGTCCGCCGAGGACCTGCTCTCCACCACCCGCGCGGTACGGCTGCGCCTCGACCTGACCCGCCCGGTCGAGCCGGAGGTGGTCGAGCGCTGCGTCCAGCTCGCCTGCCAGGCGCCCACCGGCCGCAACCGCCAGCGCTGGGACTTCGTGGTCGTCACCGACCCCGGCCGGCGCCGCGCCCTCGCCGACCTCTACCGCCTCGGCCTGACCGCGCCGACCCAGCCGGTGCCGTACGACGGGGTGGACCGCTCGACTGCCGAGCAGTGGTCCCGGGTCTCCCGCAGCGCCCAGCACCTCTTCGAGCACCTGCACGAGGTGCCCGCGCTGGTGGTGCCGACCGTCCGCGTGGTGCGCGTGCGCGAGCCCTCCATCGTCCACCAGGCCAACACGTGGGGCTCGATCCTGCCGGCGGTGTGGAGCTTCATGCTGGCCGCCCGCGCGCACGGGCTCGGCACCGCGTGGACCACGCCGCACCTGCACTACGAGCGGGAGGCGGCCGAGGTGCTCGGCATCCCGTACGAGTCGGTGATGCAGGTGGCGCTCAGCCCGCTGGCGTACACGATCGGCACCGACTTCCGGCCCGGGCCGCGCGTGGCCGTGCGCGAGGTGCTCCACTGGGATCATTGGTAGGCCACCACGGCGGGTGAGAGCGCGCGCACCATCTCCCGCACCGCCTCGGGGCCGGCGCCGAAGTCGGGCGCCGGCACCAGCGCGAGCGCGGGCACGTCGACGCCGGCCGCGACGTAGCGGGCCACGTGCTCCGCGCACCGCTCGGGCGAGCCGTGCACGAGCAGCGCGTCCACGACGTCGTCCGGGATCGCTGCCCCCGCGCCGGCCCAGTCGCCGGCCGCCCACGCCGCTCGTACGCCAGCGAGCCGGTCGCCTCGGCCGAGCCAGTCGTGGAACGCGCTGTACGTGCGAGCGGTCAGGATCGGCGCGAGCAGCCGGCGGCCGGTCGCGCGGGCGTACGCCACGTCGCGGGTCGGGCAGACGAAGAGCCGGGCCATCAGCTCTCCCCCGCCCAGCGCGGCCACCACGGCGGGCACGTCCTCGACCGCGAGGAAGTTGGTCGCCGCGCCGTCCGCCTCCCGGCCGGCCAGCCCCAGCATCCCGGGGCGCAGCGCGCCGACGATCAGCCGGGGCGGCGGATGGGGTACGGCGAGCTGAAACCCCTCGATCTGGAAGCTGCCGAAGTCGCCGGTCAGGTACTTGCCTGCGAACGCGGCGCGCAGGAACCGGAGCGCGTCGCGGACCCGCTGGTACGGCCGGTCGAACGGGATCCCGTTGGTGGCGGTCACGAAGCGCGGCCCGGACGAGCCGATGCCGAGCGTGAACCCGGCCCGCGTCGCGCCGGCGAGCGTCGCCGCGGTCATCGCCAGCAGCGCCGGACCCCGGGTCTGCACCGGCACCACGGCGGTGCCCAGGTGGAGCGAGGGCGCCCAGGCGGCGGCGAGCGCGAGCGGGACGAACCCGTCGGCGCCGGCCGCCTCGCCGGTCCAGGCGTCGGTGTAGCCGAGGTCGGGCAGCTCCTCGACGATGCGGCGGTGCGCGTACGGCGGGACGCCGGGCAGTGGGAGGGTCACGCCGTATCGCACGGCGCCCCCGTCAGGCCGGGACCGGCACCTCGATCAGCGGGAGCACCGTGTCGAGCAGTCCGGGGAAGCGTCGGTCGACATCGTCGCGGCGCAGCGTCAGGTAGTGCCGCGTGCCGGCGATGCGCGTGCGGGTCAGCCCCGCCTCGCGCAGGACCCGGAAGTGGTGCGACATGCTCGACTTGCTCACCGGCATCTCGAGCTCGTTGCAGCACAGCTCGCCGTCGTCGGAGAGGCGCCGCACCACGCTGAGGCGGATCGGGTCGCTGAGAGCGTTGAAGACCGCGCTGAGGCAGACATCGTCGAGCGGGGGGTGCTGAAGCTCGCGCATCGCGACCTCGCCGGGTAGGTGACCGGTGTGCCGCGTCGAGGTTATAACATTCGACGACCTTCAAACAATCGAGCCGCACGCCGCTCACCGGACCCGTACCTTGTAGCGCCGGAGCCAGGCATCCAGCAGCAGCGCCCGGGGCAGCCACGGGGGCGGGCTGTACGTGCCGGTCGACCACTGGTCGCCGTCGAGCAACGGGCGCAGCGCCTCGGCGTCGAGCAGCGGCCGCGCCGGCGACGACGGGTCGGCGAGCAGATCGCCCACCGCCTCCCGGATCGCCTTCAGGTACGCCGGGCTCTGCCCGAACGGGAAGCCGCTCTTGGGTCGCCGCACCACCTTCTCCGGCAGCAGGTCGGCGGTCGCCTCGCGGAGCACGCCCTTCTCCTGGTCGCCGAGGCGCTTGAGCGACCAGGGGACGTTCCACAGGTACTCGACCAGCCGGTGGTCGCAGAACGGCACCCGCACCTCCAGCCCCAGGCGCATGCTCATCCGGTCCTTGCGGTCCAGCAGGAACGGCAGGAAGCGGGTGATCTGGAGGTGGAAGACCTCCCGCATCCGCCGGTCGACGCCCTCCTCGCCGGGCAGGCGGGGCACCTCGGCCACCGCCTCGGCGTACCGGTCGGCGATCGCCGCGTCCAGGTCGAGGCGGGCGCGCAGGTCGGCGGAGAGCATCGCGCCGCGGTTGGTGATCCCGGCCGACCAGGGGAAGTTGCCGCTGTCCCGGGCCGCCTCCGCCGCGAACCACGGGTAGCCGCCGAAGATGTCGTCCGCGCCCTCGCCGGACAGGGCCACGGTGGTGTGCCGCCGGACCTCGCGGAAGAGCAGGTACAGCGAGACGTCGAGGTCGCCGACGCCGGGAATGTCCCGGGCGGCGAGCGTGGTCTCCAGCTCGCCGAGCAGGCTGGGCGCGTCGAGGATCACCTCGGTGTGGTCGGTGGCGAGGTGCTCCACGACCGCGGCCACGTACGGCGCGTCCCGGCTCACGTGCAGCGCGTCCGCCTTGAAGTCGGTCTCCGCGCCGGCGAAGTCCACCGAGTACGTGCTCAGCTTGCCGTCCAGCTGCCCGGCCGCCAGGGCGCAGAGCACGCTGGAGTCCAGGCCCCCGGAGAGGAGGGCGCCGAGGGGCACGTCCGAGACGAGCTGGCCGGCGACCGTCTCCTCCAGCAGGCCGCGGATCGTCTCGATCGTCTGCTGTGGACTGTCGGGGTGCGGCCGGCTCTCCAGCCGCCAGTACCGCCGGTGGTGCGTGCCGGACCGGTCGACCCGCACCGTCCATCCTGGACGGACCTCGCGGAGCCCGCGGAAGACGGCGTCGCCCGGGCGCTTGGCCGCCACGCTGAAGACGTCCACGAGCCCGTCCGGATCGACCTCCGGCACGAAGATGTCGTTGGCCAGCAGCGCCTTGGGCTCGGAGCCGAAGAGCAGCCCGCCGTCGTACTCGTGGTAGTAGAGCGGCTTGATGCCGAGCCGGTCCCGGGCCAGCAGCAGCGTCTCCGTGCGCCGGTCCCAGACGGCGAAGGCGAACATGCCGGTGAGCCGGGACACGGCCTCCTCGCCCCACTGGAGGTACGCGCGCAGCAGCACCTCGGTGTCGGAGCGGGTACGGAACGCGTGCCCGTACCCGGTCAGCTCGGTGCGCAGCTCCCGGAAGTTGTAGATCTCGCCGCTGAAGCTGAGCACCGCCGCCGCCCCGTCGTGCTCGGCGGCCATCGGCTGCGCCCCGCCCTCGATGTCGATGACCGCCAGGCGCCGGTGCCCCATGGCGAGCCGCGGCGAGAGCCACACCCCGTCGCCGTCCGGCCCCCGGCAGGCCATGGTCTCCGTCATGGCCCGCACGGTGGCGGCCGCGGCGGCCACGTCGCGGTGCCAGTCCAGCCATCCCGTGATGCCGCACATGCTCCGCTCCCCTCAGTTGTCGAGCGCCCGCAGCGTGTCGCGCACGATCGCGCCGATCGGCTCAGGCAGCCGGTCCCAGTTCTGCGCGTCGTTGAGGTCGAGCACGCGGGACAGCTTCCAGCCCAGGTACTGGCCGAGCGAGGCGAGCGGCGGCAGGACCGGCACCGGGCGCACCGCCACGGCGTACCCCCCGAAGAGCTGGCCGAGCCGGGCGCTCAGCTCCGCCGTCCAGGCCGGGGACGGTTCTGCGTCAGTCGTGACCAGGCACACGACGGCGCGCTCGCGGACGACGAGCATGTAGTTGAAGACCACCGGCGCGGGCAGGTCGGCCGCCCAGAGGACGGTCTCCAGGTCGTCCTGCCGCACGCCGCTGCCGGAAAACGTGATGACGTCCTGGGCCCGGCCGAGCGTACGCAGCACGGGGGTGGCCAGGCCGCACTCGCAGCCGGCGTAGTCGACCTCGACCAGGTCGCCGATGCGGTAGCGCAGCAGCGGGCGGGAGGGCACGTCGAGCGTGGTGACGATCAGCTCGCCCCGGTCGCTCTGTCCGGACAGGCGCCGCACGCCGGTGCCGTCGGCCAGTTCCAGCACGTAGCTCTGCACCTGGATGTGCAGGTGGCGCCGCTCGCAGGTGACCGCGATCGTGCCGGTCTCCGACGAGCCGTACGCGGCGACGTACGGCGTGGCGCCGGTGAGCCGGCTCAGGTGCCGCTGGAACGCCTCGCCGGTCTGCTCGGCCATCAGCAGCAGCCGGTCGAAGCGCGGCGGGGCGATCCCCTTGCGGTGCGCGAACTGCACCATCTCCAGCAGGCGGGAGGGCGGGCCGACGAAGACGTTCGCGCCGAGCTCGTCGATGAGCCGCAGCACGCGCGTGTAGTCGCCGGTGATGTTGTCGACCCACGGCCGCAGCGACATGATCTCCAGGTACTCCAGGACCTTCTCGAACTGGTACGCGGCCGGCGCGAACGGCGCGTTGATGAGGATGAGTGCCACGTCGGATGGCTGGAGGAAGCGTCGCCACATCTCGCCGATGTTGATTGTGTTGGTGACGAGGTCGTCGATCGCCTTCGGCGCGGGCGCGGGGTTGCCGGTCGTACCGGAGGACTCGTAGTAGTGCAGGAAGCTGGAGAGCGGCCGGGTGAAGGCGGCCGGGCCGGAGTCGCTGAGGTTTCGCTTGGACAGGAAGGGCAGCTCCGCCAGCTCCTCGTCCAGTGCCCGGTCGGGGGTCAGGTCGCCGGCGGCCACGCGCTGGCGCAGGTCGGCACCGAGCCGCCCCGCGTACATCGGCGAGCGGGCCGCGGCGGCCAGTGTCCGGACCAGCTTGCGGCCGTGCTCGTGGCGCAGGTCGGCCTTGCCGGTGAGCACGTCGCGGGTGAGCGCGGTGTGCTCGCGGACCTGGCTCAGCGAGGCGGCGAGCGTCTCCTCGTCGCGCAACAGCAACATGGTCACTCCTCGCGGTTCTCGGGGTGCGGCGCCGAAACGCCGATCTCGGGGGGTCCGGTGTGGCCGGTGGTGGCGGCGCGCAGCTCGCCGTCGCGGATCAGGTCGACCACGGCGTGGATGTCGTGGTCCATGCGGCGGTCCCGGTCCAGGAACGGCACGCGTTCGCGGATCAGCGCGTGCGCGCGGCGCACCGCCGGGGCGGCGTGGCGTGCGCCCCGCAGGTCGAGCGCCTGGGCCAGCGCGAGCAGGTGGATGGCGGCCACCTGGCGGGTCAGCTCCACCACGGTCCGAGCGTCCCGGGCGGCGGTGGTGGCCATGCTGACCTTGTCCTGGTTGTGCGCCTCGGTGGAGCGGGAGAAGACGGTCGCCGGAACGGCCAGTTTGAGCGCCTCGGCGGTCACCGAGGAGCAGGCGATCTGCATGCCCTTGAAGCCGTGGTGCAGGTTGGCCTCGCCACGCTGGGCCAGCCCGGGGTCGACCAGGTTGGCCGGCAGCCCGGCGTTGAACTTCTCGTCCACCACCAGCGCGAGCTGCCGGTCGAGCAGGTCGGCCAGATTGGCCACGGCCACCTTCAGCGCGTCGGCGGCCTGGCCCACGTGGCCGGCGTAGAAGTTGCCGCCGTGGTGCAGCTCCCCGGTCGCCGGGTCGAAGAGCGGGTTGTCGTTGGACGAGTTGATCTCGCGCTCCAGCCACGGGCCGACCCAGTGCAGCGTGTCTCGCAGGACGCCGTTGACGTGCGGGGCGCAGCGCACCGAGTACTTGTCCTGGATCCGCTGCTCCAGGATGAGGTGGTCGCGGCCGTCCAGCCGGTCGCGCTGGTCCAGGATCTCCGCGTACGTGGTGGTCAGCGCCGACCCGGAAAGCAGCCCCCGGATCGTCGCGGCGCTGCGGCGCTGCCCGGGGTGGCCCTTGCTGGCATGGATGAAGTCGGCGAAGTGCGAGGTGTTGCCGCGCAGCGCCTCGCACGTCAGCGCGGTGGCGAGGTCGGCGACCCAGGCGAGCTCGGCGGCATCCCAGGCGGCGACCGCGGCGAAGGCGGCGCCGAAGGAGGTGCCGTTGATGAGCGCCAGCCCTTCCTTGGCGGCCAGGTCGACCGGGGCGAGTCCTTCCAGCGCCAGCGCCTCCCCGGCCAGACGGCGCACGCCTCGGTGCTCGACCTCGCCCTCCCCGGTGAGGGCGGCGGCCACATAGGAGAGTGGGACGAGGTCGCCGCTGGCGCCGAGCGAGCCGCGTTCCGGGATGACCGGCGTGATGTGGCGCTCCAGCAACCGCAGCAGCGCCCGGACCAGCTCCGGCCGCACGGCGGAGGCGCCGCGGGACAGGCAGTTGGCGCGGATGAGCACCGCGGCCCGCGCCACGTCCGCCGGCGTCTGGGGTCCCAGACCGTTGAGGTGGTACCGGATGAGGTTGTGCTGCAACTGGACGGTGCGCGCGGCGCCGACCTGGCGCGTGCAGCTGTCGCCGAAGCCGGTGGTGAGACCGTAGACGGGCAGGTCCTGGGCAACCAGCGCGTCCTTGTGCCGCACGGTGGCTTCCATGGCCACGACAGCGGCCGGGTCCAGCTCCACACCACCGTGGTCCACTGTGGAGCGTGCCACCGTCACGACGTCGGTGATTCGCAGCGAGCGCCCGTCGAGGCGCAGGCGCGTGCCGTTGAGCGTCCGGGTCATCGCGCACCTAGACCGGCTGGAGGTCCGAGTACGCGTGCAGCGGCCGGCCGACCGCCTGGGCCACCGGCTCCAACTCGGTGACGAGCTGCTTGAAGCCGGGCAGGTCGAGCGACTGGAAGCCGTCCGAGAGCGCCTGCGCCGGGCGCGGATGCACCTCCACGATCACGCCGTCGGCGCCCGCCGCGATCGCCGCGCGGGACATCGGATGGATCAGGTCCGCCCGCCCGGTGCCGTGGCTGGGGTCGACGATGACCGGCAGGTGCGTACGCCCCTTGAGCACCGGCACCACGCCGAGGTCGAGCGTGAACCGGGTACTGCGCTCGTACGTGCGGATGCCCCGCTCGCAGAGCACCACCTGCTCGTTGCCGCCGGCCAGCAGGTACTCGGCCGCACTGAGCCATTCGTCCACAGTGGCGGCGAGGCCGCGCTTGAGCAGCACCGGCCGGTCGCACGTGCCGAGCGCGCTCAGCAGCGGGTAGTTCTGCATGTTGCGGGCGCCCACCTGGAGCATGTCGACGGTCGACAGTAGAGCGTCCAACTGGGACACCGAGGTGATCTCGGAGACGATCGGCAGCCCGTACCGGCTGCGCGCCTCGATCAGCGCCTCGAAGGCGGCCGCGCCCAGCCCCTGGAACGTGTAGGGGGAGGTACGCGGCTTGAAGACGCCCACGCGGAGCATCGACGCGCCCGACTCGCGTACCTTGGCTGCGGTCTCCAGCAGCACCTCCGGTGTCTCCGCCGAGCAGGGGCCGGCGATGATCACGCTCTGGCCGCCGCCGAAGCGGATGCCGCCGACCTGGACGGTGCTGCCGTGCGGGTACCGGGTGCGGTCGCCGAGCGGATGCGCACTATTACCCGATATCACATCGGAGATGTAGGCTTTGGATCGAAAAAAATCGCTGCCCGGCGGGGCGGCGTACCCGGGCCGGGCGAAGACCAGGAACCGGCGTCCGGCGCGGTGCAGCGCGACGGTGTAACCGGCCGCCGCCGCCTCGTCCACCAGCGCGTTCATCTCGCCCTGGGGGACGTCGGGATGCGAGATCGCTACGAGCTCTGTCACGGTTCTCCATTCGGTCGCCCGGCGGTCCGCGCGGTGCGGGCCGCGGGGGTGATGCCTATTTCCAGCTCGCGAGCAGCCGCTCGGGGCGGAGGGTGAGCAGCCCACCGAGCCACTTCGTGTCGTCCGGCGGCTCGGCCAGCCGCAGGCCGGGCAGGCGGCGGGCGAGCGTGCCGAACGCCACCTGCAACTCCATCCGGGCCACGCCCGCGCCCGGACAGTAGTGCGGCCCGTGACCAAACGCGAGGTGCTTGACGTCGGTGCGGGTCAGGTCGAGCTTCTCCGGGTCGCGTACGTGCCGGGCGTCCCGCCCCACCGCGTGCATCACCGGGATGATCCCCTCGCCCTCGGCGATCTCCACGCCGCCAAGCGTGACCGGCCGCGTGGCGACCCGCATGAACCCGATCTCGGAGGGCGGCGCGTACCGCAGCAACTCCTCCACCGCGTGGTCGAGGATCGCCGGGTCGTCGGCGAGCAGCCGCCACTGGTCGGGGTGGCGCAGCAGCATGTACAGCCCACGGACGAGGGCGCCGACGGTCGTGTCGTGCCCGGCGACGAGCAGGTTGATGCCGAGCCAGACCAGCTCCCGCTCGGTGAGCCGGTCGTTGTCGTCGCGGGCCGCCACCAGCGCGCTGAGCAGGTCGTCGCCGGGCTCCTCGCGGCGCCGCGCGATCAGGCCGGCCACGTACGCGGCGGACTCGTCCCGGGCCCGCAGCCGCTCCTCCGACGAGTACGCGGTGATGCTGACCAACCGGTCGGTCCACTCCTGCAACCTCGGCCGGTCCTCGACCGGCGCGCCGACCATCTCACAGATGACCCAGATGGGCAGCAGCGAGGCGAAGTCGCGGTGCAGGTCGGCCGGATGCTCGCCGGCCTCGAGGCGGTCGACCACCTCGTGCGCGATCTGCTCGACCCGGGGCCGCCACACGCGCGCCTTGCGGTGGTTGAACGCGGGCGCGATCAGCCGCCGCAGCCGGGCGTGGTCCGCCCCCTCCTGGTTGAGCAGGTTGAAGGGGTTGTCGGAGAAGTCGGGCCCGGAGATCACCCGGGGCGCGCCCGGCTCCCGCAGCGCGGCCCGGGAGAGCGCCGGGTTGGCCATCGCGGAGGCCACCTCGTCGTAGCCGGTGACCATCCAGGCGGTGTCGCCGCTTGGCAGCTTGACCCGCACGACGGGGCATTTGTCGCGCAGCTCGCCGAAGCGGTCGGGCGGCTCGGCCAGCGGGCCGAGCGGCAGCGGATACTCGTCGAGGCGCGCCGGTGTGGCATCGCTCATCGTCTTGCTCCTCAGTCGTTTCCGGGCATGCCGCGACGCACGCCGTACGGGGGAATGGGCTGCCGCGCACCCGGCAACGAGACGAGAAAGATCGAGCTGCCTGCCCAGGATCTTTGTTCGTAGGTCAACCAACCTTGAAACGCACACTACGCGACGACTCAGTTACCGACAATGCGCGACATTGGAAGTTAACGATTCCGCTATCCCGTCGCGGACCGGTGGACCGGCGCGTTCGCACGGCCGGTGCGGCCCGCCGGCCGCCGGCGCGCAGGGACGTCAGCCCAGCTCGAGGACCTTGCGGAGCAGGCGGACGAGCTGCCGCCGCTCGGCCGGGCTGAGCGCCCCGAAGGCACCGTCGAGCAGGTCGGGCAGGGCACCGTCGGCCTCGGCCAGGGCGCGCCGGCCGGCCGCCGTGATGGTCACGTCGTACGCGCGGCGGTCGGTCGCGTTGCGCTCGCGGCTGACCAGCCCGGCCCGCTCCAGCCCGTCGACACAGCCGACCATCACGCTGCGGTCGATCCGCAGCCCCTCGCTCAGCTCCTGCTGCGAGCAGGGGCCCACCGCCGCCAGCATCGTGAGCACCAGGTGGCCGCCGACGTTGACCGGCCGGTCGGTGTAGTGCCGCTCGGAGCCCTTGGTCACCTTGGTCGTCGTGCGGCACAGCGCGATGTCCGGCCGGGTCTCGACGAGCTGGGCGAAGAAGGCGACCGGCGAGGTGCGCGCCGGGCCCGGTGCCGTCTGGGTCACGGTGCGGCTCCTCTGCTGCGCGGGCGACGGACGTCTTCTCAGGCCGTCGATCGCATGCTAGCGTACCGACCCAGATTGTCTTTGCAGAAATGTTCTTGGTAGAGACGATCTCCAGCCAGACGGAAATCGAGGCTGCCTGCCCGCTCACCGTCGTACGCCGCCGCGCTGGCGCCCGCACCGCGCCGCCGGCTCCTCTCCCCTTCGCGCGCCCGCACGCCCGGCATCCCGGCGCGACGCGGGCAGCTCCGAAAGGATCCCCATGAGCAACCCCATCGACGTGGCGGAGCGGGCCCGCCCGATCTCGCTCCCGTCCGGCATCACCCGCGTGCAGGACCTGACCCACGTACTCGACCAGGACTGGCCGGTCTTCGAGCTCTACGTCAAGCCGCCCCGGATCATCCAGCTCGCCTGCCTCGCCGACAACGACTACAACGCCAACGAGCTGGTCTTCAACGAGCACGTCGGCACGCACATCGACGCGCCGCTGCACTTCGACGACGACGGGCTGGCGGTGCACGAGATCGCGGTGGAGGACCTCATCGCCCCGCTCTGCGTGATCCGGATCGGCGACCGGGCCGCCGCCGACAACACCACCGAACTGACCATCGACGACATCGAGGCATGGGAGCGGCGCAACGGCGCGCTGCCGGAGCGGACGTTCGTGGCCGTGGACGCCGGCTGGGCCGGCCGCGTACGGATCCCGGGCGCCTTCTTCAACATCGACGAGGAGGCACAGATCTTCCGCTTCCCCGGCGTGAGCGTCGAGGCCGCCCGCTTCCTGGTCGAGCGGCGCTCCGTCGTGGGCGTCGGCGTCGACGGGCCCAGCCTCGACACCGGTGTACGGCCAGCCGACCCGTACACGCACCACGTGCTGATGCGCGCCGGCAAGTACGGCGTCGAATGCCTCGCCAACCTGGACACCCTCCCCGACCGCGGCGCCACGCTGCTGGTCGGCGCCCCCAAGCACCGCGGCGGCACCGGTGGCCCCGCGCGCGTACTGGCCCTGCTCTAGGGACTGGCCCTGCTCAAAGGACTGGCCCCGCTCTAAGGACTGGCCCCGCTCAAAGGACTGGCCCCGCTCAAAGGACTGGCCCCGCTCTAAAGACTGGCCCCGCTCAAAGGAGACGCTTTCGTGACCGCACAGACCGAGACCGACTGGCGCCAGGAGCGCTACCGCGACGGCGTGTTCAGCCACGCCGTGGACACCGAGCGGCACCGCCTGCGGCTGCTGGAGTCCGTACTGGACCGGCACACGCAGGCCCGGCTGGAGACCTTCGGCGTGGGGCCGGGCCGGCGGTGCCTGGAGATCGGCGGCGGCGCCGGCTCGGTGGCCCGCTGGCTGGCCGAGCGGGGCGCCGAGGTCACCGTGACCGACCTCGACGTCAGCTTCCTCGGCGAGCTGGCCGACCTGGGCGTGCGCGTGCTGCGCCACGACATGTACACAGAGGACTTCCCGCCCGGCTCGTTCGACCTCATCCACCTGCGGTACGTGCTGGTGCACCTGCCCGACCAGGACCGGGCCATCTCGCGCCTGGTCTCCTGGCTGGCGCCGGGCGGGGTACTCGTGGTGGAGGAGCCCGCCTTCTTCCCGATCGCCGGTTCGCCGCATCCGGCGTACCGGGAGGTCATGCTCGCCTTCCGGGCCTACATCGAGGACGCGGTCGGTACCCGCACCGAGTGGGCCCGCTCGCTGCCGCTGCCGCTGGCCGGCACCGGGCTCGTCGACGTGGAGGTCGACACGCGGATACAGCCGGTGCAGGGCGGCGACGACGAGTCCGAGTGGTGGCGGCTCACGCTGGAGCAGTCGCGCCAGCAGATCGTCGCGCGCGGACTGGTCACCGACGAGGTGTTCGAGCGGGCCTACACCGAGCTCGCCGACCCCGCGTTCTTCGACCTCTCCCTGGCCGTCTTCACCGCCTGGGGCCGCCGCCCCGGCTGAACCCGGCCCCCCTCCCCCGCTCGTTCGATTCCACCAGCCCACCACACGTGTAATCCTATAGATCCGATGGGTTAAGTGGGTATCTATGGACGGGGTGGCTCTTTGGCCGGCAACAACTCCCTGCACGGCAGCAGCGTGGCCAGCAAGCTGTTCGCGGTACTGGACGCCTTCGCGGGCGGCGCCCAGTCGCTGCGGCTGACCGACATCGTCGACCGCAGCGGCCTGGCCATGCCGACCGCGCTGCGCATGGTTCGCGAGCTGGTGAGCTGGGGCGGCCTGGAGCGGGCCCGCGACGGATCCTACCGAGTCGGCGCCCGCATGTGGCTGCTCGGCAACGCCTCGCCCTGCCTGCGCAAGCTCCGCGAACTCGGCGAGCCACACCTGCAGGACCTGCTCGCCCGCGGCCGCACCGGCGTGCACCTGGCCGCGCTGGACGGCGTGCACGCGCTGGTCCTGTCCCGCCTCGGCACCGGCCACGCCCTCCCCTCGGTCGGCGCGCGGCTGCCGCTGCACGCCACCGGCACCGGCCGCGCGCTGCTGGCCTTCGGCGACCCGGCCCTGGTCGACGAGGTGGTCCACACCGGACTGCCCGCGCTGACCCGGCACACGGTGACCGCGGCGGCCGGGCTGCGGCGCGGGCTGGCGCGGGTACGCGACGCCGGCGTGGCGGTCGTTCGCGAGGAGTACCGGCCGGGCCTGACCCAGGTCGCCGCGCCGGTCTTCCACCCCACCGACGGTGTGGTGGCAGCGATCGGCGCCGACCTCGGCCCGGGCGCCCCGGTCCCCCGCATGCTCCACGCGGTGCGCATGGCCGCGGCCCGCATGGGCGAGTCGGTCGCCGCCGAGGCCGCCCGCCAGGCCGACGCCCCGCTCCCCGCCCGCCGCGCCGGCTGAGCGGACCGTTTCCCAGCGACGGCCGCGCGTCCGTGGCGGCGACGCCCCGGGGAGGAGGGCCTATCGGTCGCGGGCGCGCGACCCCGCGCGCCGCTCAGCCCGCCGGGGCGCCGAAGGTGCGTTCGAGGTCGCGGCCGAGCACCGTCACCAGGATGACTGTCAGCGAGATCGCCAGGCCCGGGAAGACCGCGACCCACCACGCCTGGTCGAGCAGGTGGCGGCCGTCGGAGACCATCGTGCCCCACTCCGGCGCCGGCGCCTGCGGGCCGAGCCCGAGGAAGCTCAGCGCCGCACCCGCCACCACGCACGTACCAACGCCCGTGGTGCCCAGCACCAGCAGCGGGGCGAGCGTGTTGGGCACGACGTGGCGCCACAGGATCGCGCCCCGGCGCACACCCAGGCAGCGGGCCGCCTCGACGTACTCGGATCGGCGCACCACCAGCGCCTGGGCGCGGATCACCCGGGCGAAGCCGGGCAGGCTGCCGAGCGCCACCGCGAGCAGCACGTTGACCGTGCCTGCGCCGGTGACGGTGATGACCAGCAGGGAGAGCAGCAGCCCCGGCAGCGCGAGGAGCAGGTCGAGGCCGCCCACGACCGCCCGGTCCACCGGACCGCCGCCGAACGCGGCGAGCAGACCGATCACCGTGGCTCCGGCGATCGCGAGCAGGACCGCGCCGCCGCCGACCAGCAGCGAGTACCCCGCGCCGTGCACGACCCGGCTGTAGACGTCGCGCCCCAGCTCGTCGGTGCCGAACCAGTGGGCAGCATCCGGCGGGCGCAGCGCGGACGACAGGTCCGGCTCGGTGGCCGGCAGGTCGGTGAAGAGCCCGGGCGCCACCGCCGCCAGCAGCAGGACGGCGAGCAGCAGCCAGCCGAACCCGCGTCCGAGACGCGCCGCCGCGCTCATGCCGTCCGCAGCCGGGGGTCGATGATCCGGTACAGCAGGTCGGAGAGCGCGCTGATCACGACGAACGCGACAGCGGAGAGCAGCACCACGCCGGTGACCACCGGGATGTCCTTGCCGTTGATGGCGTCCAGCGTGACCCGGCCGAGGCCGGGCCGGGCGAAGACGCTCTCCACCATGACGGCGCCGCCGAAGAGGTTGCCGACGAACCAGCCGGAGAGCGTGATCGCGGGCAGCAGGGCGTGCCGCAGCGCGTGCCTCGCGCGTACGGCCAGCTCGCCCAACCCTCGCGCGCGGGCGGTGACCGCGAACGGCTGGGCCAGCGCCGCGTCCATGCCGTCCCGCATCGTCTGCGCCAGGATGCCGGCGATCGGCAGCGCCAGCGTGAGCGTGGGCAGCACGAGCGCGCTCACGCCGATGTCGCCGGCCACGGGGAAGAGCCCCAGCCGGAACGAGAAGACCGCGAGCAGCAGCGTGCCGAGCCAGAACGCGGGCAGTGAGAGGGCGAAGAGCTCCAGCCCGGAGGTGAGCCCGCGTACGCCGGGCCGCCGCCGCCCGGCCGTGAGCGTGGCCGTGAGCGTGGCCACGAGCACCGCCACCACCGTGGCCGAGGCGGTCAGCTCCAGCGTGGGGCCGAGCTGCTCGCCGATGACCGTGGCGACCGGCAACTGCTGCTGGTACGACTCGCCCAGGTCGCCGGTGAGCAGCCGGCCGAGGTAGCGCAGGTACTGCACGAGCACCGGGTCGTCGAAGCCGTACTCCGCGATCACCTGCTCGCGCAGCCCGGTCGAGGTGGCCGCCGCCCCGCCGAGCAGCACGTTGGCGGGGTCGCCGGGCACCAGGTGCAGGGTCAGGAAGGAGACGGTCGCGGCGCCCCACAGCACCGCGACCGCCGAGGCGAGCTTCCCCAGGATCCGGCGGATCATCGCGCCAGCCACACGCCGGTCAGCACCGGCCGCCCGTCCGCGTCGAAGACCAGCCCGCGTACCGAGCGGCTGGCGCCGACGGTGGTCGCGGTCACCGCCAGCGGGAGCACCACCGACTTCTCCACCGCCCACCGCTGCACTTGCTGGTACGCCTTGACCCGCGCGGCCTCGTCGGTGCTGGCCGCGCCCTCCCGCAGCCACGCGTCGACCTGCTGGTCGCTGACGCGCGCCGCGTTCTGCCCGCCCGCCTTGGGCAGGCTGGTGGAGAGGAAGAAGCCGCTGAGCACGTCCGGCTCGGCCCGCACGTACCCGATCTGCCAGATGTCGTACCTGCCGTTGTGCAGCAGGTCCCAGTACGTACCGGTGTCGATCGAGCGGCGGACGAGTTCGATGCCGACCTTCTTCACGTCCGCCTGGATGGCCTCGCCGACGCTGTTGGCCTGGGCGCTCTGGTCCAGGTACGGCCACTCGACGGTGAGCCGCCGGCCGTCCTTGGTGCGGTAGCCGGCCGCGTCCCGCCCGGTCCAGCCGGCCGCGTCGAGCAGCCGGTCGGACTCGGCCGGGTCGTGCTTCCAGCTCCCCTCCAGTGTCGGGTCGTAGCCGAGCGTGGCGGGGCTGAGCGGACTCCACGCGCGCTCGTACACGCCGAAGTAGACGCCCTTGATGATCGGGTCGAGGTCGACCGCGCGGATGAACGCCGTACGCACGCCCTCGTCGTCGAAGGGCGCCCGGCTGGTGTTGAGGAAGAGGCTGTCCGACTCCCCCGGCTGGCGCCGCTGGTGGTACTCGTAATCCGGGTTGCCGCTGACTCGCCCCACCGAGGTCACCGGCAGCACGGCGACCTGCGCCTGTCCGCTGGTGAGCGCGCCCACGCGCACGGTCTCCTCGGGGAGGAAGCGGAAGGTGAGGCGGTCCACATGGGCCGGTCCGCGCCGCCCCTCCAGGTCCGGTCCCCACGCGTAGTCGGGGTTGCGGACCAGGTCGACGCTCTGGTTCTTGATGTGCCGCTCGGCGCGGAACGGGCCGGTGCCGACCGTGTACTCGCCACCGGCGCAGAGCTTGTCGCCGAACTCGGCGAGCGCCTTGGGCGACTGGATGCCGAGGTTGGCCGTGCTCGCCGCCTGCAGGAACGGGGCGAACGGGCGGGAGAACGTCACCTTGGCCGTGTGCTGGTCGACGACCTCGGTGCCGGTGTACGCGCCGCCGAAGAGGCTTGCCGCGTACTGCGACTTGGTCTCCGGCCGGACGATGTGGTCGAAGTTGGCCTTCACCGCGGCGGCGTCGAAGGGCGTGCCGTCGTGGAACTTCACGTCGTCGCGGAGGCTGAAGAGGTAGCCGCGGCCGCCGTCCACCACCTCCCACTTCCGGGCCAGCCACGGGTGCAGCTTGCCGTCCGCGTCCTGCGCGACAAGCGAGTCCACAATGGCCCGTCCGATGGTGGCGGTGGTCGTGCTGTTGGGGCTCGCCTGCGGGTTGAGGCAGGACGTGCCGGAGGTGATGGCGAAGACGAGCGAGCCGCCGTTCCTCGGCGGGCCGTCGCCGGAGCCGCTGGGCGCGGCGGCCCCGCCGGCGCAGGCGGAAAGGGTCAGTAGCGCCGCGGCGGCGAGCACCGCCGGGCGGGTCGGAGAGGTCAAGGTCACCGCCTCAGACTCTCCCGCCCGCCCAGCCCGGTCCACCAAACGGTTTCAACCAGTGAAAGTGACGCTCACCAGCGCGGGATGGCCGCCAGCAGCGCCTTCGTGTACGGCTGCGCGGGCGCCTCGAAGACGGTGCCGACCGGCCCGGACTCGACCACGCGTCCGTCCTTCATGACCAGTACGCGGTCACAGACCTGGCGTACCACGGCGAGGTCGTGGGTGATGAAGAGCATCGCCAGGCCAAGCCGGTCACGCAGTTCGGTGAGCAGGTCGAGCACGCGGGCCTGCACGGAGACGTCGAGCGCGGAGACCGGCTCGTCGCAAAGCAGCACGCGCGGGCGGGTGGCGAGGGCGCGGGCGATGGCGACCCGCTGCCGCTGGCCGCCGGAGAGGCGCAGCGGCCGGCAGCCCAGGTGCTCGGCGCCGAGCCCCACCTGCTCCAGAAGATCCACAGTGGCCGGTCGACGGCGCCGGGCCGGTGTGCCGATCGCGCCCAGCGCCTCGCCGATCACCCGCTCGACCGTGAAACGCGGGTCGAACGAGCTGAGCGGGTCCTGGTGGATGACACCGAGGTCGCGCCGGCGGGGGCGGCGGGCCGGCTCGGGCAGTCCGCTCCACGGCCGGCCGGCGAAGCGCACCTCGCCCGCGTCCGGCTCGGCCAGCCCGAGGATGAGCCGGGCGAGCGTGCTCTTGCCGGCGCCGGACTCGCCGACCACGCCGAGCGTCTCGCCCGGCCGCAGCGCCAGCCCGACGTCCTGGACCGCGTCGATCCGCTCGCCGCCCGGAGCCGCGTACCCCTTGACGAGCGCGGCGCAGGTGAGGATCGGCGTCCCGGTCGCCGGTGGCCGGGGCGGCGGCGGGGTACGGGCCGGGACGGCGGCGATGAGCGACCTGGTGTACGCGTGCCGCGCCGCGCCGAGCACCTCGGCGGTGGGCCCGGACTCGACGATCTCGCCGTCGCGCATGACCGCGATCCGGTCGGCGAGGCGGGCGACCACCGCGAGGTCGTGGCTGATCAGCAGCAGCGCCATACCCCGGTGCCGCATGGCGTGCAGCAGGTCGAGCACCTGCGCCTGGATCGTCACGTCGAGCGCGGTGGTCGGCTCGTCCGCGATCAGCAGGTCGGGGTCGGCGGCCATCGCGGAGGCGATCAGCGCCCGCTGGCGCAGGCCGCCGGAGAGCTGGTGCGGATGCTGGCGGGCGCGGAGGTCGGGGTCGGGCACCCCGACCTCCGCCAGCAGCTCGCGCACGCGCCCGGGTGCGGCGCGCGGCGTCACCCGCCGGTGTACCAGCAACGGCTCGGCGACCTCGTCGCCGACGCGGCGCAGCGGGTCCAGCGACACCAGCGCGTCCTGGAAGACGAACCCGATCCGGCGCCCGCGCGTACGCCGCCACTGCCGCTCGCCGAGCCGGCGCAGGTCCTGCCCATCGAGGTCGAGCCGGGCCGCGGTGACCCGCGCTCCGGGGCCGGCGAGCCCGACCAGCGCCCGGGCCGTGGCGGTCTTGCCCGACCCGGACTCGCCGACGATGGCCAGGCACTCGCCGCGGCGTACCCGCAGGGAGATCCCCCGGACCGCGTGCACCTCGCGGCGGCCTCGGCCGAACCGCACGTCGAGGCCGTCGACGTCGAGCAGCACGGGGTCGGCCGGAAGCGGCGGCCCGGCGAGGAGCTTGGAAGCTGGCCCGGAGGTCACGGTCGGATTGTCGAGGCGGCGGCGGGCGCCGGCAACGCCTCGCTTTCGGCCAGTGAAAGCGCGTCCCGCAGGTGCGGCGCGATCCGCTGGGCCAACACCGCGTCGCCTCGGCCGGACGGGTGCAGCCCGTCGCTGAGCAGGTCAGTCTCGCCCGGCGTGATCAGCTCCGGCCCGGAGACAAGACGCAGGTGGCGGTCACCGAGCCCGGCCAGCAGCTCCACCGTGGCCTGCACCTCCTCGCGGACACCGGCGAGAGTCGCGCCGTGCACGTTGCGCACGCCCTCCCGTGACGGCGAGGGCAGCGGCGTGACCACGACGATCGGCGTACGCGGATGGCCGTCGCGGATCGTCTCCACGAAGCCGACGACCGCCGCGCCGAACGTGCGGGGCGCGAACGTGCCCCGCAGGTACACGTTGATGCCCAGGCAGAGCGAGATGAGCCCGGCCGGGCGGTCGCGGATGTGGCGGGCGACGAGCGGGTCGAGGTGGGCCTCACCGCTGAGCCCGAGGTTGGCGGCCCGCCAGCCGTGCCGGTTGGCGACCCGCGCCGGCCAGGTCTCGCTCGGCCCGGCGGAGAAGAGCGAGTGGGTGATCGAGCTGCCGTACGCGATCCACTGTGGACCGGTGTCCGGCGCCGGGGCCACCGCACCGCCGCTGACCACGACCGGGCCGAGCCGGGTCACGCCCCAGTGCGGCAGCCACACGCGCACGTCGGCCGGACGGCCGGGCAGCTCCGCGCGAAGCGCCTGGGGGCCGCCGGTCACCGGCAGCCGGTGGAGCAGCCGGCCGTCCACGACCACGTCGACCGGCGCCGAGCCGCCCGGGTCGCCGAGGAGCCGCAGGGTCAGCGCGCGGGCGTCGGTGCGCAGCCCCAGCCGCACGCCGGCGGGCATCCGGGCCTGGCGGACGAGCCCTGGCGCGGTGGACCGGGCCAGCCGCTCGGCGGGCAGCCGCAGCGCCCACCACCAGTCGCCGTCGCGGACGAGGTCGGCGTGGCCGTCGAGGCCGAGGCGCGGATCGTCCGGCGCCAGCTCCAGCTCCGCCACGGTTCAGCCCGCCGCCGGCTCGCGCCGCACCACCGGCTCGGCCGGCACCGGCGGCGCCGCGGGCCGCAGCCCGACCGCCGCGATCACCGCGCCCACCGCGGAGAAGACGCCCGCCACCAGGAACGCCCGGTGGAAGCCGACCAGCTCCCCCGCGCCCGCGCCGGCCAGGACGGCGGCCAGCACCGCGACTCCCAGACCACCGCCGAGCTGCACGGACGAGGTGATCAGCGCCGCCGCCAGGCCCTGCCGCACATCGGGTACGCCGCTGACGCCGGCGATGTTGAACGCGGGGAACGACAGCCCGTTGCCGATGCCGTGCACGACCAGCGCGGGAAGCAGCACGGTGAGGTAGCCGCTGTCGTCGCCGGCGCGCAGGAAGAGCAGGATCCCGGTGCCCTGTACGAGCATGCCGAGCACGGCCAGCCGGCGCAGGCCGATGCGGGCGATCAGGCGGGGCGCGAAGTTGACCACCACGAGGATCGACAGGCCCATCGGGAGGATGGCGAGGCCGGCCTCGAGCGCGCCGTACCCCAAGCGCTGCTGGAGGTAGAGCACGGCCACGAACTGCCAGCCGATGGTCGCGCAGGCCCACACCAGGCCGATCAGGTTGGCCGAGCTGAGCGTACGGCTCCGGAAGATGCCGAGCGGCACGAGCGGGCTCGCCTGGCGCCGCTCGATCACCACGAACGCGGCGAGCAGCGCGACAGCGGCGAACAGCGTCAGGAGCGTACCGGCGGAGAGCCAGCCGATCCGGGGCGCCTGGGTCAGCGCGTACACGAACAGCAGCAGCCCGCCGGTGACGGTGGCCGCGCCGGCGAGGTCGAAGCCGCGCCGCTGTCCGGTCGCCGGCCCGTCACCGCGTACCACTCGCGGGGTGACCAGCAGGACCAGCAGCGCGACCGGCACCGGTGCGAGGAACGTCAGCCGCCAGCTCGCCTCGGTGAGCACACCGGACAGCACCAGGCCGGCGCTGTAGCCGCTCGCGCCGGTGAGCGAGAAGACCGCCATGGCCCGGTGCCGCTGCGGCCCCTCGGGGAACGTCGTCGTGATGATCGAGAGCGCGGCCGGTGCGATGAACGCCGCCGCGATCCCCTTGATGACGCGGGTGAGCACGATCGCCGTGCCGTCGGAGAGGAAGCCCCCGGCCAGGCTGGCGACCGCGAAGACGGCGGTGCCGACCAGGAACACGCGCCGCCGCCCGAACAGGTCCGCCGCGCGCCCGCCGAGCAGCAGAAATCCGCCGTACGCCACCGCGTAGCCGGAGATCAGCCACTGGAGCGTGCTCTCCGGAAGGTCGAGCTGGCGCTGGATCTGCGGCAGCGCGACGCCCATCAGCGAGACGTCCATCGAGTCGAGGAAGAGCTGGGCGCAGAGCACGAGAAGTGCCAGCTTCTTCGCCCGGTCGAAGGTCTCCCGCGCCGCGTCTCCGGTCACCATGTCGCCTCCCCGCGATCCGTCCACACCACAGCAGATAGTTTGTGACCCAACCATCTTGGTGTCAACTATCTTGGAGAAGATCGACCGATCGACTCCTTGTCACCGGTTCCGCGCGAACCTATTGTCTGCATGTTCGTTGACCTTCGAACAATTTCGGAGATCGCCCATGACCACGCCCCGCCTTCCCACCCTCACCGGCATGCGGTTCGTCGCGGCGCTGCTGGTCTTCGCGTTCCACTCCTCGCTGGAGAACCTTTTCCGCGACCCTGGCGCCAACCGGCTGTACGTCCAGGTCTTCGACAAGGCGGGCTGGATGGGGGTGTCGTTCTTCTTCGTCCTCAGCGGCTTCGTGCTCACCTGGTCGGCCCGGCCGGACGACACGCCCCGCCGCTTCTGGCGCCGCCGCGCCGCCAAGATCTACCCCAACCACGCGGTGATGTGGGTCGTCGCGCTGGCCCTCGTGCTCGGCACCGGCGCCGCGGTCACCGCGCCGACCGCGGTCGGCAACCTGCTGCTCGTGCACGCCTGGGTACCGCGGATACAGACGTTCGCCAGCCTCAATGACGTGAGCTGGTCGCTGGCCGGCGAGGCGTTCTTCTACCTGTGCTTCCCGCTGCTGCTGGCCGGGCTGCTGCGGATCCGGCCGTCCCGGCTGTGGTACTGGGCCGGCGGCACCGTGGCGGCGATCGCGCTCACCCCGGTGGTGGCCGGCCTGCTGCTGCCGGACACGCCGCACCTGCCGTGGGAGAGCACGTCAGTGTGGCACTTCTGGTTCGTGTACGTGCTGCCGCCGGTACGGATGCTCGAATTCCTGCTCGGCATGCTGATGGCCCGGATCGTCCTCACCGGACAGTGGATCCGCCTCGGCCTCGCCCCCGCGGTCGGGGTGCTCGCGGTGGCCTACGCGGTCGCCCTCTACCTGCCGTTCTACCTGCACAGCCTGATCGCCGTTACGGTTGGCCCGCTTGCCCTGCTCGTGGCCGCCGCGGCCACCGCCGACGCACGTACCCTGGCCTCGCCGCTGCGGGGCCGGCTCTGGATCTGGCTGGGCGAGGTCTCGTTCGCCTTCTATCTCGTCCACCGGCTCCTGCTGCTCTACGGCCACCAGGCGATCGGCACGGGCAGCACCTGGAGCACCCCCGCCGCCATCGGCCTGATCCTGGCCGCGTTCGCCGTCTCGCTGGCGCTTGCCTGGCTGCTGCACGTCGCGGTGGAACAGCCCGTCATGCGCCACTGGAGCCGCCCGCGCCGACGGCCACCCACCGATGGGTCTACTGTGGACCTACCGCA
Source organism: Phytohabitans kaempferiae (assembly GCF_042433955.1). Classification (NCBI taxonomy): domain Bacteria; kingdom Bacillati; phylum Actinomycetota; class Actinomycetes; order Micromonosporales; family Micromonosporaceae; genus Phytohabitans; species Phytohabitans kaempferiae. Next base: position 103,938 of record NZ_JBHLUH010000060.1, read on the forward strand.
TCCGCGACCGGCCCCGGTCGCGACAGCCGAAGGGCAGCCGGCCTGAGCCATCCACGCCTCGCCTACACCGACCATCCGCCCGCGAACCCGTCCGGACGGTCCGAGCCGGCCGTGCTGCTGCACGGCTGGCTCGGCGACTCGGCCACCTGGGACCGGCAGGTGCCCGCGCTTCGTCGGCGGCGCCGTACGGTCGCCGTCGACCTGCGCGGGCATGGCCGGTCCCCCACGCCCGACACCGCGTACACACCCGACGAACTGGCCGGCGACGTCGAGCGGCTGCTGACCGGGCTGCGCCTGGCGCCTGCCGTCCTCTTCGGACACTCGTACGGCGGGTCGCTCGCCACCATCCTCGCCGTCCGCCGCCCGGACCTGGTACGCGCCCTCGTCCTCGTCGACCCCGACTACGCGGGCGACCCGCGAGCCCGACCGCCGGACGACTGGCTCGACGCGCTCGCCTCCCCCGCCGGCACCGCCCTGGCCCAGACGGCGCTGGCCACGCTGGAGGGACCGCACACGCCACCGGCCCTGCGCGACCGCCACCGGATGGAGGCGGCCCGCGTCCCCGCCTTCGTCCGGGCCCGGATGCTGCGCGCGCACATGGCGGCCGCCGGTGGCATCCGCTTCCGGCCCGGCAGCGACGCGTGGCTGGCCCGCCGCCGGCAGCCCGTACTCGCCTTCCACCGCGATCCGGAACGGGCGGCGGTGGAACAGCACCTACGGCAGCATCCGGCCACGCGGGTCATCCACGTCTCCGGGACCGGGCACTGGCTTCATCAGGAGCGTCCCGATCTGGTGAGCCGAGAACTGGAGCGCTGGTTCGCCCACCTCTCGCGGCCTCATCGGATCTGACGACCGCCGGGCACCGGCGGCTCACCGCGTGGAACGAAACTCTGGACGGCCGAACCATGCCGGACGGGCTGGTCCCGGCGCCACGACGGCTGTCGCGTCGATCGCGGTCTGTCCCTGCGGGCGGTCAGTGGGTTCGGGAACGTGACATCCGGCGCCGCCCGCTGGGAGGAGTGGCGCCTTCGACGTGGCGGGACGGGCGGCCGGAGCTGCGCAGATCGACCGCGACGCCCGCCCGTCGTGCTGCTGCCCTGGGTCATCCCGACCGTGGTGACCGCGGTGAGCGTCGGTGACCTACACGCTCAGCCGCCGCGGCCGGCCAGGTGCTTGGCCAGGTGGTCGACAATCTCACGCGCGTCCTGCTCGATCCCGTGGATGAAGGTGGACCTTCGTCGCCGCAACACCGGCAGCCCCAGCACGTACAGCCCAGGGCTGTCGACGAGACCACCATCGTGACGAAGACGGCCCTTCGGGTCCAGCACGGGCACGTCAAGCCATCCGTAGTCGGGCCTGAAGCCGGTCGCCCAGACTATCGTGCGAAACTCGCCACTTCGCAGGTCCAGCTGCCAGGGCGCCGCCTCGGGCACGCGGGTCGGCACGAAACGCTCGGGCGGGCCGACCTCGGCGTCGCGTCCGCTCGTACGCGCCCACTCGTCGAACGTATTCAGCAGCCGGCCCATCTTCAGGTCCGCCAGTGACAGCACATTGCGCAGGCCGCCGGAGAACAGCGCGCGGCCGTCGCGGACCGTCGAGAGGCGACCGACCAGGCCGACGCCCATCGCGGCGAGGGCGTTCAGGTCGAGTGTCGTCCGCTCGGGTGTCCCGACGAGCTGCGGCGACGGCAGGCGCCGGGCCCGGTCCAGGTCGTCGATCTGGTCGTGCCGCTCGTCCCATACACCTGACGCGTCCATCCACCACAGCACGTCGCGGTCGCGGTAGGTGCGCGGCAGCCGCAGGTGCTCGCCAACCGAGAGGGTCACCGGCCGACCGGATCGCTGTAACTCGGCGGCCAACTGCACGCCGGTCGCGGACGCGCCTACGACGAGCACCGCGCCGTCACGAATCTGGGCTGGGCCACGGTATACGAAGGGCGTCAGTTGCGTGACCGACGCCGGCAGCGCGTCACTGAACGCTGGCACTACCGGCTGGTTGCACGCACCGGTCGCGATGACCACCGCCCGGCAGCGGATCTCGCCGCCGCTCGTCGTCACCTGGTATCCATCGTCGGTCCAGCGTACCGACGTGACGGTCGTGCCGGTCCGTACGGGCGCACGCGACATGACGGCGAAGTGCTCGATGAACTCGATCACTTCGCCCATCGTCATGTAACCGTCCGGATCCGGGCCGTCGTAGTGGTGGCCTGGCAGGCGGCTCTGCCAGTTGGGCGTGAGCAGGCGCAAGGAGTCCCAGCGTTCACGCCGCCAGGAGTTGGCTACCTCGCCGCGCTCGAGCACGACGTGGTCGAGCGACCGGTGGCTGAGAAAGTGGCTCGCGGCGAGCCCCGCGTGCCCGGCGCCGATGACGACCGCGGTGACGCGCTCGATGGCTCAGCCCTCCGCTCAGGCGACCTCGACGGTGACGTCCGTCGGGTTCGTCAGGGCGTCGAACACGGCGGAACGCTTCTGGGACTGGGCCACCAGCGCTTCGATGTCCTCCTTCGAGGCGTCCGCGTCGATCGTGAATGTCACCTTGATGTCGTTGAAGCCGTTGCGGACGTCGCCGTCGACGCCGAGGATCCCGCGGATGTCGTGGCTGCCCTCGACCGTCGACTCGACCGATCGCAGCTGGATGCCGCGATTTTGCGCGACGGAGGCCACGCCCGCGGTCAGGCAGCTCGCCAGGCCGACGAGGAGGTACTCGATCGGGGTGATGCCGTTGTCCTCCGCCGCGAAGACCTCGGGGTGGTCGGCGTCGAACACGGCTTCGGTCTTGTGGCTCTGCTCCTGGCCGAGACCGAAGAAGTTCTGGATGGTCGTGGTGCTGTGAACGCCCTTGCGCCAGGTGGAGGTCGCCCGCCACGTGAACTGGGCAGCCTCGGGGGCGCCCTTGAGCGCCTGGCGTGCCTCGAGCAACGCCTGAACGTTGACTCCGTTGTCGACCGTCGTCATGTCGTTGATGTCTCCTCACACTCTTCCGATAATTCCCATCGGAAATCAAGACAATACACTGGTCGCAGGCAGTGGCACTAGCTATGATCACGCCCATGGCACCAGCCCCGACGCTCGCAAGAGGCTCGGTCGGCAGTGTCGAGACGCGGTACGTCGATCTTCCGCAGCCCGTGCGGCTCGACTGCGGACGGGAGCTGCATCCGGTTCGGGTGGCGTACGAGACGTACGGCGCACTCTCGCCCGGCAAGGACAACGCCATCCTGGTCTGCCACGCGCTCAGTGGCGACGCCCACGCGGCCGGCTTCTCCAAGTCGTCGTCGAGCAGCGCGCGCGACGGGTTCGGGGCGGAAGAACGCGACGGTTCGGCCGGCAAAGGGCTCGGCTGGTGGGACGGGATGATCGGCCCGGGCAAGGCGTTCGACACCGACCGCTTCTTCGTCGTCTGCACCAACCTGCTCGGCGGCTGCGGAGGGACGACCGGGCCCTCGTCCCTCGATCCGGTGACAGGCCAACCGTACGGGTCGAGTTTCCCGGTCATCACGGTCGCCGACATGGTGCGCACCGAGCGGGCCTTCCTGAATGTGCTCGGCATCGAGCGGCTCGCGGCGGTGGCCGGTGGCTCGCTCGGCGGAATGCAGGCGCTGGAGTGGGCGATCCTGTTTCCCGATCAGGTCGACGCGGTCGTATCCATCGCCAGCACCCACGCCCTCCATCCGCAGGGCGTCGCGTGGAACTCGATCGCCCGGGACGCCATCATGCGCGACCCGGCCTGGCAGGGCGGTCACTACTACGGCACCGGCCGCGCACCCGACGCCGGCATGGGCGTGGCGCGGATGGTAGGCCACATCACCTACCTGTCCGCGCCGGCGCTGCACGACCGGTTCGGCCGGCGCCTACAGTTCGCCGACGACATCCGTTACACCCTCACCGAGCCGGAGTTCGAGGTCGAGAGCTACCTGCGTCACCAGGCCGACTCCTTCGTCCGGCGATTCGACGCCAACACCTATCTCTACACGTCACGGGCGCTGACATACTTCGATCTCTCCCGGCAGCACGGCGGTGGATCGCTCACCCGGGCGCTGGAAGGCGTTTCGGCGCGCACGCTGCTGATCGCGTTCAGCTCCGACTGGCTGTACCCGCCATCCGCCTCACAAGAGATCGAAGAAGCGCTAAGCACCGTCGGCAAGCCTGTCGAGCTGCACGTGATCGAGGCACCCTACGGCCACGACTGCTTCCTCCTGGAGGAAGCACGACAGACGCCCATTATCCGCCAGTTCCTGGCCGAGGAGAGGCCCTCGTGACGGATCAACCCGCTCGCACCGAGCAAGCCCACGAGTTCGGGTTCGAGACCCGGCAACTGCACGCCGGGCAGCGCCCCGACCCGAACACCGGCGCGCGTGCGGTACCGATCTTCCAGACAACGAGCTACGTCTTCGAGGATCCGGAATCGGCGGCGGCGTACTTCAACCTCCAGGAGTACGGGAACACCTACTCGCGGATCATGAATCCGACGGTGGCGGTGTTCGAGGAACGCGTGGCCAACCTCGAGGGCGGCAGCGGAGCGGTGGCCTTCGCCAGTGGGATCGCCGCGCAAGCGGCCGCGCTATTCACGATCCTCCAGCCGGGCGACCACATCGTGTCGTCCTCGGCGCTCTACGGCGGAACGGTCAACCAACTCAAACACCTGCTGCGCAAGATGAGCGTCGAGCTGACCTGGGTCAATCCCGACGACCCGGACGCATGGCGTACGGCGGTCCGCGCCAACACGAAAGCGTTCTTCGGTGAGACGATCGGCAATCCGGCCGGAAACGTACTGGACATCGAGACGGTTGCGGCTATCGCACACGAGCACGACCTGCCGTTGATCGTAGACAACACGTTCGCCACCCCGTACCTGTGCCGCCCGATCGAGTGGGGCGCCGACATCGTGGTCCACTCGGCGACGAAGTTCATCGGCGGACACGGCACGAGCATCGGCGGCGTCGTCGTCGAGTCGGGCGCCTTCGACTGGTCCAACGGACGCTTTCCGGTGGTGGCCGATCCCTCGCCCGCCTACCACGGCTTGCAGTTCCACGAGACGTTCGGCACGTACGGCTACCTGATGAAGCTGCGGGCCGAGACTCTGCGGGACCTTGGCGCGGCGCTGTCCCCGTTCAACGCATTCCTGTTCCTGCAAGGGCTGGAGACGCTGTCGCTACGGATGGAGCGTCACGTCGAGAACGCGAGGGCGGTCGCCGAGTTCCTCGACTCGCACGAGTTGGCGGCGAACGTGACCTATCCGGGCCTGCCGGCGAGCAGGTACCAGCCACTCGTGGAGAAGTACCTGCCGCGCGGCGCGGGCGCGGTGTTCTCGTTCGACTGCGCCGGTGGACGGGCCGGCGGACAGGATCTCATCCGCGGCGTGACGCTCTGGTCCCACCTGGCCAACGTCGGCGACGCGAAGAGCCTCATCATCCACCCAGCCAGCACCACGCACCGCCAGCTGAGCGACGAGGAACTCCGTGCGGCGGGCGTCGCTCCGGGGACGGTACGGCTGTCGGTCGGCACCGAGTCCGTCGGCGACCTGATCTGGGACCTGGAACAGGCTTTCGCCTACGCCGCCACGGCCGTGAGGAAGGAGATGGCACGAGCGTGATGAATCTCGAGCACTACCAGGACACGCTGGCGATCCAGCGTGTGCTCCACACCGCGAAGACCATCGCCGTCGTCGGCCTGTCGAGCAACCCGCTACGCGCCAGCCACTTCGTCGGCTACTACCTCAAACGGCACGGCTACCAAGTGATCCCGGTAAATCCTCGCGAGACCGAGATCCTCGGTCAGACCTGCTACCCGAGCCTGCCGGACGTACCTGTGCCGGTCGACGTCGTCAACGTCTTCCGCGCGCCGGACGCGCTGCCGGGGATCGCGCGGGACGCGGTGTCGATCAACGCTGCTGCCCTGTGGTGTCAGTACGGCGTGATCAACGAGGAGGGCGCCCGGATCGCCGAGGACAACGGCCTGACCGTGATCCTGGATCGTTGTCTCAAGGTGGAACACGCGCGGTACGCGGGCCGGATGCACTGGCTCGGCTTCAACACCCTGCGCATCACATCCGTACGCGCCGGACTCCAGTAAACCGTTCGCGCCGCCCTCCACTCCCCGGCATACCGGAAAACGTCCCGCACGCGCTTCATACCGACTCTTGCACGATCGGGCGGAGGAGCATGCGACATCGCTGGTGCGGGAAGAGAACCTTGCACAGAATGCGTACGCGCGGTACGACGCTGACGGAAAGCCCTCCAAGCTCACGCTTACCTGATCATGCCGGGCCCGCAGGCGGTCTTTCCGATGCTCGGCGTGGCCGGGCTCGCGCCGGCCGCGGCTACCGACGCGAGTGAGGTGCTGAACTGACCGTCCGGGCGCCCGCGTCCGGGCCGACGTCTACGTCGAACGCCTGAGCGCCCCTATCCCCGCTCGGGCTCGGAGTGCAGGGCGGCGTATCCACCCATGTGGTAGAGCAGCGGTGCGCCGTCGCCGTGGCTGCCGGCGAGCGGCTCGGCGAGCACGATCGCGTGGTCGCCGGCCGGCACCCGCTGGGTCACCCGGCACAGCAACCAGGCGATCGGTTCATCGAGCAGGGGCACGTCATAGGGGCCGTACCGCCAACCGGTGTGCGCGGTGAACCGGTCGATACCACTGGTCGCGAATGTCTGCGCGATGTCGCGCTGGTCAGCGCCGAGCAGGTGCACCGCGACGTGCTCCGCGCCGGCGACCGTCGGCCAGCTCGACGATGACCGGTCAAGGCAGAAGGACACCAGCGGCGGGCGCAGCGATACCGACGTGAACGAGGTGGCGGTGAAGCCGACCGGTGGCTGGCCGGCGGCGGTGACGACCGTGACGGTGGTGGCTTGTCGGCGGAGTAGGGCACGGAAGGCGTCCGGGTCGACCGGCGCATGGGGTCCGGCGATGACGGTCATGGGCGTTCCTTAACGATGTCGCCGAGCGGGAACTCGTGGCGGATCTTGCCTCAGACTCTCTCCACATCTCCTATGTGTCAAGTAGGAGTACGGAACGCCAGGAAATCCATATCAGTGGATTTCATCTCAGACAAACCCACTGCGCGCGCAGGATAGTCGTCAACTACCGGTACTCGCGATGACCAAGGTCGTGTCCCAGGTCACAGATCAAAAAGCCTGCAAAGCCTATAGGCTCAGTAGGGATTTCGACGGCCGCGGACGGTCGTTCTCCGCCCGGCTGTGGGCGATTCCGGCATCTGACGAGGGGTACCAGAGGTGGCCAAGAAGCAACTCAAGATCGGCCTGGCGGCGTACGGGTCCGGCTGGGACAACGACGCGTGGCGCCTGCCCGAGTCCGCGAACATCGGTTTGAAGGATCCGAGCGTCATCCTCGACGTCGCCCGCATCGCCGAGCGCGGCAAGCTCGACTACGTCTTCGCCGGCAGCTCGCTGGCGACCGAGCCGGACCGGTGGGGTCGCATCTTCCGGTGGGACAACACCGCCTACGGCGCCTACGCCGCGGCGCAGACGAAGAACGTCGGCTTCCTGCTGACGTACAACACCTCGTTCGAGCATCCGTTCTTCGTCGCCCGGCAGCTGGCGACGCTGGACAACTTCAGCGGTGGCCGGGTCGCGTTCAACGCGGTCACCGGCATCGACCGGGAGGGCGGGCCCACCGACAACTTCGCCAACTGGCCGCTGCCCGACCAGGACACGAAGTACTCGCGGGTGGCCGAGTTCACCGAGGTGCTCAACCAGCTGCTCTACAGCTGGGACGAGGACTTCCTGCTCGACGACAAGGAGAAGGGCCAGCTCGTGCGCCCGGGCTCCTGGCATCCCCTCGACTACAGCGGCGAGCACTTCGTCGTGAAGGGACCGCTCAACGTCGCGCGCCCGATCCAGAATGCCATCCCGAACGTCCACGTCGGCGCGTCCCAGCGCTCCGTGGAGTACGGCGTGAAGTACGCCCACGCACGGTTCGCGCCCTATCTGGGCCACGAGGCCGGCAAGCAGGAGTACGCCCGCCAGAAGGCCCTCATCGCCGCCGATGGGCGCGACCCCGACAAGTTCAAGATCCTGCCGGGCGTGACGTTCTACATCGGAGCGACCGTCAACGAGGCGCGCGCGAAGTTCCGCCAGATCCAGGAGTTCACGCTGGGCAAGCAGATCCCCGAGGCCATCGGTCGCGCGGTCGGTGTGGAGCTCGTGGACGTCAAGCCGACCGAGCGGTTCTTCGACGTCGTGGACATCGAGAAGATCGGCCCGGACACCCTGAAGGCGCTCATCCCCGAAGCGGTGCAGCGGCGGCAGCCGGCCGGCAACGCCCGCGCCGGCACGGACGACCGCGAATGGCTGCAGCGGACGGTGGTCGACCAGCTCGGCGAAGACGTCACGCTGGCCGACGTCTACCAGTTCGTCGTCAAGCGCCGCTTCGGGCAGGGCATCCTCGTCGGCGACGCCAAGCGCTTCGCGGACTTCCTCGAAGACGGGCTCGAGGACGAGGTGTTCGACGGCGTGCAGCTGTTCCCGCCGTACCACCGCGGCCCCGCGGACCTCTTCGTCGACCTGGTCGTGCCCGAGCTCCAGCGGCGCGGCATCTTCCGGACCGAATACGAGGGCAAGACCCTCGAACAGAACCTCGGCACCGCCGAGTAGTGAGAGTGAAGGACCTATTGTGACTACCACGCGGATCCGACTCGCGGCGATCTCGGTTGCGGCGGTCGTCGCCGGCGGTGTCGCCGGCTGCGGCTCTGGCAACGACGAGCCCGCCGAGAAGAGCGGCAAAGAGGGCGGTACGGCGATCATCGCGCTGAGGTCGGACCAGCAGGGGGTCGACGCCGCCAGCCTCAACGACGTACGCGAGAACGTCACCCGGCAGCTGACCGACTCGCTGGTCTACCGCAACCCGGAAACCGAAAAGTACGAGCCGTGGCTCGCCACGAAGTGGACGATCTCCGACGACGCTACCGAATACACGTTCACGCTGCGGGACGACGTCACCTTCAACGACGGCACGAAGCTGACCGCCGAGGTCGTCAAGGCGAACATCGAGGCGTTACAGCAGAAGGGTGTGCACTCGACGCCCGCCGGCCTGGTCCACGGTGTGAAGGTGGAGGCCGTCGACGAGCACACGGCCAAGTTCGTCCTGCCGCGCGCCAACGCCGGCTTCCTGGCGAGCATCTCCCGGGCGGACGTCGGCATCGTCTCCGCGGCCACCGCCGCGAAGCCGCTGGCCGAGCGGCAGAAGAGCATCGACGGTACCGGCCCGTTCAAGCTCGTCTCGTGGGAGGCCAACCGAGCAGTCGTGCTCAAGCGGCGCGACGACTACAAGTGGGCCCCGGCGAGCATCGCGCACGACGGACCGGCCTACATCGAGGAGCTGCGCTACGAGGTCATCCCCGAGGACCAGGTCATCTACGAGAGCCTGAAGTCCGGCAAGGTGGACTTCTTCGAGGCCGTGAGCCCGCTACAGGTGAACACGCTCAAGGCGGCCGGCGTGCGGATCTCGGACGTCATCGGCTCCCCCGGCCTGGCACAGGAGCAGCCGCTCAACGTCTCCAACCCGATCCTGCGCGACAAGCGGGTCCGGCAGGCGCTGCAGTTCGCGATCGACCGAGACGCCATCAACAAGGCGACCTGGTTGGGCACGAACCAGCCGGCGGCCAACATCTTCGCTCGCACCAACCCGTTCTGGACCGACCTGGGCCAGTACCTCGTGCACGACCCGGCGAAGTCGGTCCAGCTCCTGGAAGAGGCCGGCTGGACGCAGGTCGGCGGCGACGGCATCCGGGTCAAGGACGGTAAGCGCCTGTCGCTGCGGGCCGCGCAGGACAGCCCGACCGTCCAGATCGAGCAGGAGGCGTGGAAGAAGATCGGCGTCGAGGTGGTCATCGACCCACCGCTGCGCGCCGAGGCCAACAAGCGGATCCTGACCGGCGAGTACGACATCACGTACTGGGAGCAGACCTACCCGGACGCCGACATCCTCCGGGCCAACTACGGCAAGAAGTCCGGCTCGAACAGGTCCATCCTGGACCCGAACAACCCCGAGGACGCCGCGCTCGACGCGCTCCTGGAAAAGCAGGCCGTCACCTCGAACGCCGAGGAGCGCAAGCGGATCGTCAACGAGGCGGCGACCATCCTGGTGCGCGACGCGTACACGCTGGCAGTCCTCGAACGCGGCAAGGTGTGGGCCCTGGGCAAGCGCCTGCACGACGTCACGCCCAACGGCGTGGACCAGCTCTTCTACACAGCCTGGCTTTCGAGCTGACCGATGTCGTACCTGAGGTACATCTCGCGGCGGCTCCTCTACGGGATCCTGGTGCTGTTTCTCACCTTCACCGGGTCGTTCTTCCTGCTGTTCATCATCCCCGGAGACGCGGCCGGCGCCCTCACCACCGGCGGTGAGGGCGCCAACCTCGCGGCCGCGCTCCAGGAACAGCGCGAGCTGCTGGGGCTGGACCGGCCGATCCAGACGCAGTACCTCGACGCGCTGTGGAGCGCACTGCACGGCGACTTCGGCATCAGCTTCCGGGAGAAGGCGCCGGCCAGCACGGTCTACTTCGAGGCGTTCGGCAACACGCTCCGGCTGGCGTCCGTCGGCCTGCTGCTCGCGATCGCCGTCGGGCTGGCCGTCGGGCTGCTCACCCAGGTGGTACACAGGTCGTGGCTGCGCGAGGCGCTGCTGGCCGTCCCGCCGCTGTTCGTCTCGCTGCCGATCTTCCTGACCGCGCTGCTGCTGCTCCAGCTGTTCGCGTTCAAGCTTGGCCTCATCGAGCCGTTCGGTGACGAGTCGCTCGCCGGGCTCGTCGTCGCCGCGCTCTGCATCGCGTTTCCCGGCGGCGCGCACATCGCGCAGCTACTGGCCGTCAACCTCGAACGGACGATGCGCTCGCCGTACGTCGAGACGCTCGCCAACTGGGGGCTGACCCGCCGAGAGATCCTCTACCGGCACGGCCTCAAGAACGCCGTGCTGCCGGTGCTGACCTCCTTCGGGACGACGGTCGGCAACATCTTCGCCGGCACGGTCATCACCGAGACGGTGTTCTCCCGCAACGGAGTCGGCCGCATCATCGTCGACGCGGTCAACGCCAAGGACATCCCGGTCGTGCTGATCTCCGTGACGGTCAGCGCGGCCATCTTCGTCGTTGTCAACCTGCTCGTCGACGCCCTCTACCCGGTCATCGACAAGCGCATCAAGGTCGCATAGGTCGCCGCCATGGCCATCGCCAGCATCCTTCCCAGAGCCACGTTCGCCCGCCGCGCCCGCGCGCGCCGGCACCTCGTACGCCAGCCGACGTTCGTCCTCGCCGCGCTCTGGCTGTCCCTCGTCCTGGTCTCGGCGGTGGCGCCGGGGCTGCTGACCCGGTACGACCCGTACGCCATCGACGAGAACCACATCCTCGGCCCCATGTCGGCCGCGCACTGGTTCGGCACGGACCAGTTCGGCCGCGACACGTACACCAGGGTGGTCTACGGCACCGCGGAGTCGCTGAAAGCCGCGGTGCTGGCGGTCCTCATCGGCCTCGTCGTCGGCAGCCTGATCGGCCTGCTGTCCGGCTTCGTGGCCGGCCGGGTGGACACCGCGGTGATGCGCCTGGTCGACACCATGCTCGCCATCCCGGCGCTGATCCTGTCCCTGGCCATCCTCACCACGCTGGGCCCGGGGACGATCAGCATCGGCATCGCGATCGGCGTCAACAGCATCGCCAGCATCGCCCGGCTGATGCGCTCGGAGGTGCTCTCCGTCAAGGAACGCGCCTACGTCGAAGCGTCCCGGTTCTTCGGGCACGGCACGTGGTACCGCCTCGGCCGGCATGTCCTGCCCAACGCCTCCGGATCGGTCCTCACCGCCGCGATCCTCGACATCGGCACCTCGATCCTCGGCGTCGCCTCGCTGAGCTTCCTCGGCCTGGGCGCCCCACCCCCGACCCCGGAGTGGGGTTCACTCGTCGCCGAGGGACGCGGCTTCTTCCCCACCCAGTGGTGGATGAGCATCCTGCCCGGAGCGGTCATCGCCGCCAGCGTGCTGTCCGTCTACAAGGTCGCCCGGGTTCTGCGGAACTCGCGGTCCGCCAACATCGCCTGAGGATCGCCCATGACAGCGCTCGACATCCGAAACCTCAACGTCTCCTTCCGGCTGCCGGACCGCGAGGCACCCCTCGACGTGCTCCGGGGCGTGTCGCTGCGGGTGGCGGAGGGCGAGATCGTCGCCGTCGTCGGCGAGTCCGGCTCCGGCAAGACCACTTTGATCCGCGCGGTGACCGGGTCGCTGGCGGACAACGCGACCTTCGACGCCGACGTGTTCTCGTTGGGCGGGCTGGACCTGCGCTCGCTGTCGCGGTCCGCGTACGCGCGGGTGCGCGGCGGGCAAATCGGGTTCGTACCCCAGGACCCGCTGCAAGGGCTCAACCCGGTCGTACCCGTCGGGCGGCTGGCCGAGGAGCCACTGCGCAAGCGCGGCGTCGGCCGGGCGCAGCGCCGGCGGCAGGTGCTGGAGCTCTTCGAGCGCGTCGGACTGCCCGACCCCGAGCGCGTGCACCGCAGCTTCGCCCACGAGCTGTCCGGCGGCATGTGCCAGCGGGTCCTCATCGCCGCCGCGATCTCGACCCGGCCGCGGCTGCTGATCGCCGACGAGCCCACCAGCGCGCTGGACGTGACGATCCAGAAGCGGATCCTCGACCTGCTCGTCGAGCTGCGCGACGAGATCCCCTGTAGCATCGTGCTGGTCACCCACGACCTGGGGCTCGCCGAGGAGCGGGCCGACAAGCTGCACGTGATCAGCCGGGGCCGGATCGTGGAAAGCGGCTCACCGGCGCAGATCCTCAATGCTCCGGCCGACGACTACACCAAGCTCCTACTGACCGCGTCGACGATCGGCACGGCCATCTCGGTCACCGAGCCGGCACCCGACCGCGCACCGATCGCGCCGGCACCACCCCACGTGCGCGGCGTCGCACTCTCCAAGCGCTTCGCCGGCCGCCGATCCGCCGGTGAGGCCCGCGCCCTGTCGGAGGTCTCCTTCGAGGCGCGGCGCGGCTCCACCCTCGGCATCGTCGGCGAGTCGGGCTCGGGCAAGACCACGCTGCTGCGGATCGTCGCCGGACTGGCCGGGCACCACGAGGGCGAGGTGTCGGTCGACGTCGGCGGGCAGCTGGTCGACCTGCGGGAGCCCTCGGCCCACCGGTACCTGCGGCGCCGAACGCAGCTGATCTACCAGGGCTCCTACGGCGCGCTGAACCCACGGCTGCCGGTCGAGAAGATCCTCGACGAGCCGCTGACCGGGTTTCGGCTCGGCGACCGGGCCTGGCGGCGCGAACGCGTCAGCGAGCTGCTCGACCTGGTAAAGCTTCCCCAGGAGACACGAAGCAAGTATTCCAGCGAGCTGTCCGGCGGGCAGCGTCAACGGGTCGCGATCGCGCGGGCCCTCGCCGCCGAACCGGAGCTGCTGCTCGCCGACGAGCCGGTGTCGGCCCTCGACGTGACCGTCCAGGCGCAGATCCTCGAGCTGTTCCGCGAGGTCCAGTCGCGGTTCAACCTGACGCTGCTGTTCGTCTCACACGACCTCGGCGTAATCTCCGAGGTCGCCGACGACACCCTCGTGCTGCTCCGGGGCGAGGTCGTCGACAGCGGCTCAACGGCCCGAGTGCTGCGCGACAGCGACAACCCATACGTGCGGGAGCTCGTCGACGCCATACCGGGTGGCCGGCTCGCGCCGGTGAGCGCGACGGTCGCGCCGTAACTGTCCAATCAGGAGGAAGCACACATGTCGACACCCCGCGATCGGCTGCTGGTCGATGTCGCGCGGCTCGCCGCACTCCCCCGCGAACGGCTGGTGATCCTCGCGGCCGGCCGCCGCGGCGACTTCACCGGCGAGACCGGCGTGGTCCCCGGCGCCATCCCCGTCACACTGGAGGACGACCTGGCCGGCGAGGCGCACGGCGTCCGTGGGCGCCTCCCGCTGCCGGAGCCGGCGGCGCTCACCGAGCGCCTGCGGCGCTGGGGTGTCCACGACGACAGCGTCGTGGTCGTCTACGCGGCCACCCCGACGACCACTCCCTCGGTCGCCACCCGAGCCTGGTTCGTGCTGCGCTGGGCCGGGCTGCCCGACGTACGGCTGCTCGACGGCGGCGCCGACGCGTGGCGGCGCGCCGGGTACCCGCTCGTACCGCCGCTGCCGCTGGCCGGGGCACCGGGCACCGCGACAGCCAGGCCCGGGCACCTGCCGACCCTCGACGCCGACGAGGCGGCGCTGGCCGCGCGACGCGGACCTCTCTACGACACCCGATCCGGCGACCAGTTCGCCCTCGGCCACATCCCCGGAGCCGCCTCGCTGCCGGTGGGCCAGGTCTTCCGCGACGGTCGGCTGCTGCCGCCGCAGGAACTGGCCGCGCGGGTCGGCTACACCGGCGACGACGGTCCACCGCCGGCCGCGTACTGCGGTGGCGGGGTCGCCGCGACCGGCGTGGCCTTCGCCTTCGCCACGCTGGGCGTGACCGTCCCCGTCTACGTCGCGTCGTGGAGCGGCTGGACCGCGGACGCCGATCGTCCGGTCGCGACCGGGGCGTGAGGGTCTTCCGGTCCACGTTCCAGTCGCTGGCCAGCCGCAACCTGCGCATATTCTTCTGCGGGCAGGCGGTTTCGGTCGTCGGCACCTGGCTGCAGAAGGCCGCCCAGGCGTGGCTGGTGCTGGAGCTGACCGGCTCGGGCTCGCTGCTGGGCATTACCGCGGCCCTTCAGCAGCTGCCCACGCTCGCCATCGGCCTGTGGAGCGGCCTGCTCGCCGACCGCCTCGACAAACGCCGGATCCTGCTGGTCACGCAGACCGCCGCGATACTGCCCGCGGCCACCCTAGGCGTGCTCACGCTGACCGGGGCCGTACGGCTGTGGATGATCCTCGGCCTGGCGCTTACCGCGGGCGTGATCGAGGCCCTCGACAAGCCGGCCCGTCACACGTTCATCGGCGAGCTGGTCGCCCCCGGCCAGCTGGCCAACGCGGTCACGCTCAACAACATCGTGCTGAACGTCGGGAAGGTCGCCGGCCCCGCCCTCGCCGGCGTACTGATCGCCGGCGCCGGCATCCCGCTGACCTTTTTCCTGAACGCCGGATCGTTCCTGGCCGTCGTCGTCGGCCTGCTGCTGATGCGCACCGATCTCATCCATCACACCGCGCCGGCGCCGCGCCGTCCCGGCCAGGTCCGTGAAGGGCTGCGGTACGTCCGCCGCACCCCGGCGCTGCTCGGGCCGCTCGTGCTCATGGCCGTCGCCGGCACGCTCGCCTACGAGTGGCAGGTGACCCTCCCCCTGCTGGCGCATGACACCTTCGACGCCGACCCGCGGGTCTTCGGCTTCATGTTCTCCGCCATGGGTCTCGGCGCGATCGTCGGCGGCCTCGCGCTGGCCGGCGTGCTCCGCGCCGACGCCTCCGCCCTGGTCACCACCGGCCTGATCTTCTCCGGCTTCATGCTCCTCACCGCGCTGTCCCCCGCCTTGACCGTCACCCTCGCGCTGCTGTTCGCGCTGGGCGCGGCGAGCATCGCGTTCCGCGCGGTCGCCAGCACGTACGTGCAGCTGACCGCCACCCCGGAGATGCGCGGACGGGTGGTGGCGCTGCTGCTGATCGCGTTCACCGGCACCACCCCACTGGGTGGCCCGCTGATCGGGTGGATCGGCGACCTGCTGGGCGCCCGCGCCGCCCTCGCCGTCGGCGCGCTCGGCACCGCGGCCGCGGCCGGTGCCGCGTACGCCTACGTCCGCCGGCGCGAGGCCGCGCCCACCGTGGTCGCCAGCCCTGTGACGCACCCCATGCAAATCCTATAAAGCAGATAGGTATAATGTGTATATGACTATCGCGCTCAGCCGCGTCCTGGGCCGCACCGGCGTGCGCATCAGCCCACTCACCCTCGGCACCTTCAACGTCGGCCGAGGGTCCGACGAGGACGGCATCCGGCTCGTGCACGCCGCACTCGACGCCGGCGTCACGGCCGTCGACACCGCCGACGTCTACGGCGCCGGCGCATCCGAGCGGGTCCTCGGCAAAGCCCTCCAAGGCCGGCGCGACGACGTCTTCCTGGCCACCAAGTTTCACAACCAGGTCGGCGACAACCCCTTGCACGCCGGCAGCTCCCGCCGCTGGATCGTCCGCGCCGTGGAGGAGAGCCTGCGCCGGCTCGGCACCGACCACATCGACCTGTACCAGGCGCACCGGCCCGACCCGCACACCGACCTGCTGGAGACCCTGCAAACGCTCAACGACCTGATCCGCCAGGGCAAGATCCGCTACTACGGCACCTCGGTCTTCCCCGCGCACCAGCTCGTCGAGGCGCGCTGGCTGGCCGAAAAGCACGGGCTGATCGCCCCGCACACCGAGCAGCTGCCGTACTCGCCGCTGGTCCGCACCGCCGAGCGGGAGGTCCTGCCGGTGGCCCGCCAGTACGGCATCGGCGTGCTCACCTACAGCCCGCTGGCCGCTGGCTGGCTGTCCGGCCAGTACCGGATCGGCGGCCACCAGCCGCAGTCCGCGCGGGCCGACTTCGTCCCCGGCCGGTTCGACATCACGCTCGAACGCAACCAGCCCAAGCTCGCCGCCGCCGACGCGCTGGCCCGGCTGGCGGAGGACAGCGGCCTGAGCCTGGTCGACCTCGCCATCGGCTTCGCGCTCAACCACCCCGCGGTCAGCAGCGTCATCATCGGCCCGCGCACGCCGGAGCACCTGGAGGCGTACCTCAAGGCGGCCACCGTCGAGCTCGGCGACGCCGTCCTCGACCGGGTCGACGAAATCGTCGCACCGGGCAGCCACTTCCTGGAACGCGACACCGGCCGGCGCACGCCGTCCCTGCAGCCGGCCGCGCTGCGCCGCACCCGCGAAGGAGCACCCGCGTGAGCCACGTGCCGGCCGCCGACCGCTACGACAAGCTCCAGTACCGGCGCGCCGGCGCCTCCGGCCTGGACCTGCCGCCGTTCTCCTTCGGCCTGTGGCAGAAGTTCGGCACCGACCATCCGTACGACACCCAACGCGAGATCCTGCTGCACGCCTTCGACCTCGGCATCACCCACTTCGACAACGCCGACCGGTACGGCCCGCCGCACCGCGCGGCCCAACAGGTCTTCGGGCAGGTCCTCAAGCGTGACCTTGCCGCGTACCGTGACGAGCTGATCCTGTCCACCAAGGCCGGCAACCCCATCGGCCCGAGCCCGTACCTGAAGGGCGGATCGCGCAAGTCGCTGCTCACCTCGCTGGACAACAGCCTGCGCGACCTGGGCACCGACCACGTCGACATCTTCTACAGCCACCGGCACGACCCGACCACATCGCTGGAGGAGACGGTCGGCGCGCTGGTCAGCGCCGTACAGCAGGGCAAGGCGCTCTACGTCGGCATCTCCAACTACACACCCGAGCCGGCCGCCGAGGTGGCCGCGCTGCTGCGCCGGGCCGGCGTGCCGCTGCTGGCCCACCAGCCGCGGTACTCCATCTTCGACCGCCGCCCGGAGCGCGACGGCCTGCTCAAGCTGGCCGCGGACCAGGGTTTCGGCCTGGTCGTCTACTCACCGCTGGCACAGGGATTGCTGACCGACAAGTACCTCGACGGCGTACCGGCCGGCGCGCGGGCACAGAACAGCGCCTTCCTCAAGCCGGACGTCATCGACGACACCTACCGGCAGCGGGCCGCCGCACTCAACAAAATCGCCGCCGACCGCGGCCAGTCACTGGCCCAGCTCGCGCTGCAGTGGGTGCTGCGCCGGCCCGAGGTGACCACCGCGCTGATCGGCGCCAGCTCCACCTGGCAGCTCGACCACAACCTCAAGGCGCTGGACTTCCCCCCGCTCACCGCCGACGAACTCTCGCTGATCGACGAGCACGGCGTACACGGCACCGGCCAGCGCCGTTAGTGGGCCACCGCCACGTCCGACAGTGGTGCCAGCACCGTCGAGCGGGCGGCAGCGGCGCGGTGAAGTTCTCGCCGTTGATCGTGTTGAACGGCTCGAACAGCGTGGCGTTGAGCAGGAACGCGGCCACCTTGCACAGATCGGCGAGGTCTCCGCTGGCAGCGGAAGATGGACCGGACGTTGTCGAGGACCGTGAGCCGCCCAACGGCGGTGCCGTTCGGTCGCACCGCGACCTGACCGGAGACAAAGACGTGGTCGCCGGCGCGCGCGTACCGTACAGCGGCAATGGCCGGCACGCGGCGCGGTCGCTGTGCACATTTTCGATCATGTCTTCACGCCAGGCGAAAACACAAGGGTTGCATTCCTAGTAGACCGATAGGAATACTAGGTGGATGGTGATTGATGGGAAGGCGGCCACCGCCGTCCCCACCGGGCCCGCGGGACCACCCTCCGACCCCGATGACGACCTGAGCACGTTGCGGGTCGCGCCGGCCCGTCACCCCTGGCGGTGGGTGGCCAGCGCGGTCGCCGCGGTGCTGCTGGCCATGGCCCTGCACGCACTGGTCACCAACCCGGCGTGGGAGTGGCACGTCGTCAGCCAGTACCTGTTCTACGAGACGATCCTCCGCTCGGTCGGGGTCACGCTCCAGTTGACCACCCTCGGCATCACGCTCGGCTTCGCACTCGGCACGGTACTGGCGCTCATGCGGCTGTCCCGCAGTCCGCTGCTACGGGCATTCGCGTGGGGCTACGTGTGGCTCTTCCGGTCGGTACCCCTGATCCTGCAATTGCTCTTCTGGTTCAACCTCGCCCTACTCTACGACCGGATCTCCCTCGGTGTCCCTTTCGGACCGTCCTTCTGGGACTTCCGCACACAGGACCTGATCGGGCCGATGACCGCCGCCACGCTAGGCCTTACCCTGCACCAGGCGGCCTACTGCGCGGAGATCGTCCGTTCCGGGTTCCTCTCCATCGACCAGGGCCAGCACGAGGCGGCCGCGGCGCTCGGGCTGCCCCGGCGCCGGCAGATCCGGCGGATCCTGCTGCCACAGGCGATGCGCACCATCATCCCGACCGCCGGCAATGAGATAATCGGGCTGGTCAAGAGCACCTCGGTGGTCTACATCATGGCCATCCCCGAGCTCTTCTACCAGGTGCAGGTCATCTACGCCCGCAACGGCCGGGTGATCGCGCTGCTGCTGGTCGCCGCCATCTGGTACCTGCTGTTGACCACCGTGCTGTCCATCGCCCAGTACTACATCGAGCGCCACTACGCCCGCGGCGCGGTACGAGTGCTGCCGCCGACGCCGTGGCAGCGGGTGCGCGGCGCAGCGGCTCAGCTCGACGCCGCCCGCCGCCAGCGCCGGGCCGACCGCCAACGCCTCGCCGCCGACCTTGCCCGGCAGGACGCGCCGTGACCACGCCGCCGATGGTCGACGTCCGGGGCATCCACAAGAGCTTTGGCCCGCTCGAAGTGCTGCGCGGCGTCGACCTGCGGGTGCGGGCCGGCGAGGTGGTCGTCATCCTCGGGCCGTCGGGTTCGGGCAAGTCGACGCTACTGCGCAGCATCAACCACCTGGAGAAAGTCAACCGGGGGTACGTGCGGATCGACGGCGAGCTGATCGGCTATCGCCGCTCCGGCAAGCGCCTTCGCGAGCTCAAGGAGCGCGAGGTGCTGCGGCAGCGCACCCACATCGGCTTCGTCTTCCAGAGCTTCAACCTCTTCCCGCACCTGACCGCCCTGGAAAACGTGGTGGAGGCACCGATCGCGGCGCAGGGCCGGCCCCGCCGCGAGGCGACCGAGCGGGCGCTGCGCCTGCTGGAGCGAGTGGGCCTGTCGGACAAGGCGCACGCGTACCCGCGCCGACTCTCCGGCGGACAGCAGCAGCGGGTCGCGATCGCCCGGGCACTCGCGCTGGAGCCGAAGGTCGTGCTCTTCGACGAGCCCACCTCGGCGCTCGACCCCGAGCTCGTCGGCGAGGTCCTGGACGTGATGCGCGACCTCGCCCTGGGCGGCACCACCATGATCGTCGTCAGCCACGAGATCGGCTTCGCCCGGGAGGTGGCCGACACCGTCGTGTTCATGGACGACGGGCTGATCGTCGAGCAGGGGCCGTCGAGCCAGGTCCTCGACAACCCGCGGCACGAACGCACCCGCGCCTTCCTCGCCAAGGTCCTCTGACGCAAAGGAGTCCCGTCATGCATCGGCGCCTAGCGGCCGCCACGGCATTCGCCGCCCTCCTGGCACTGGCCGCCTGCGGCAACCCCGACGAGATCGAGGCCACCGTCGCCGACCCCGCCGCGAGCGGCGGCACCCAAAAGATCAACACCAGCCCCGACCAGAACCGGGTACGCGCGGAGAAGGTCGACGCGATCGCCGCCAAGGTGCCCGAGGCGATCCGCGCCGACGGCACGCTCGCCGTCGGGGTGAGCGGCGAGGGCTCCCCGCCACTGGCCTTCCGCGCCGACGACGACCGCACCATCATTGGCGTCGAGCCGGACATCGCGCAGCTCGTCGCCGACGTGCTCGGCCTGGAGCTCGACCTGCGACCCACATCCTGGGAAAACCTGTTCCTGGTAATCCGCTCCGGCCAGAACGAGGTGGGCTTCTCCAACATCACCGTCACCGAGGAGCGCAAGGACATCTACGACTTCGCCTCCTACCGGGTCGACTCGCTCGGCTGGGAGGTCAAGAAGGACGGCAAGATCGACAAGATCGAGAAACCGGCCGACATCGCCGGCCTCACCGTCTCCGTCGGCTCCGGCACCAACCAGGAACAGGTGCTGCTGCGCTGGGACGCGCAGAACAAGGCCGCCGGACTGGCCCCCGCCAAGATCGTGTACTACCAGCGCCCCACCGAGTACCAGCTCGCGCTCCGCTCCGGCCAGATCGACGCCTACTTCGGCCCCAACCCCTCAGTCGTCTACCACGCCGCCGTGAGCGGCGAGACCAAGGTGGTCGGCGTCGTGCCCGGCGGCGGCGAGGTGCCCGCGCAGATCGCCGCGATGACCAAGAAGGGCAACGGCTTCGCGACCGCGCTCAGCGAGGCACTCAACACGGTCATCCAGAATGGACGGTACGCCGAGGTGCTCGCCCGCTGGGGCCTGTCCACCGAAGCCATCCCGACGTCCGAGGTCAACCCGCCCGGCCTACCCCGCAAGTGAGGCAAGACAATGGCCACACCACTGTCCATCCTGGACCTCGCACCGGTGGTATCCGGTAGCACGCCAGCGCGGGCGCTGCGCAACACGATCGACCTCGCCGGCCGGGCCGAGCAGGCCGGCTACCACCGGTACTGGCTGGCCGAGCACCACTTCGCACCGGGCGTGGCAAGCTCGGCCACGGCGGTGCTGATCGGGCTGGTCGCGGCCGCTACCGAGCGGATCCGGGTCGGGTCCGGCGCGGTGCAGCTGGGCCACCAGACCGCTGTCTCGGTCGTGGAGCAATTCGGCACCCTGGACGCCCTCCACCCGGGCCGGATCGACCTGGGCCTCGGCCGGTCGGGTCAGCGCGCGAAGGAGGCCCGCAGCGCCCCACCGCCGGCCGAGGCACCCCCGGTCGAGGCACGCGTCGTCAACGGTCTGCTCATCCCGCCGCCGTTCTCGTTCCTGCCACTGCTGAGGTCGCCGCGCTTCGCCGCACAGGCGGCCGCGCTGCAACAGCCCGGCGCGGAGCCACCCGACTTCGACGAGCAGGTCGGCGACATCCTCGCCCTGCTGGCCGGCACGTACGCGCTGGACGACGTGGACCTGCACGCCGTACCCGGGGAAGGCGCGGACGTGCAGGTCTGGATCCTCGGCAGCAGCGCCGGGCAGAGCGCTCAGGTGGCCGGCGCACGCGGCCTGCCGTTCGCCGCCAATTACCACGTCAGCCCGGCCAGCGTGCTGGACGCGGTCGCCGCTTACCGGGACGCGTTCCGGCCGGGCGTTCTCGCCCGGCCGTACGTGCTGGTCTCCGCCGACGTCGTGGTGGCGCCGGACGACACGACCGCCCGCGAGCTCGCGTCGCCGTACGGGCTGTGGGTGCGCGACATCCGCACCGGCCGCGGTGCCCAGCCGTTCCTGTCCCCCGCGCAGGCCGCCGCACACGAGTGGACCGACGAGGACCGCGAGCTGCTCGCCGACCGCCTGGAGACCCAGTTCGTCGGCGCGCCGAGCACCGTGGCCGAACGGCTCGGCGTGCTGCGCGACGCGACCGGCGCCGACGAGCTGCTGGTTACCACCATCACCCACGACCACATGGATCGGGTCCGCTCGTTCGAGCTGCTGGCCAAGGAATGGGGTTTGTCATGACCGGCCCGCATCTGGCCGTCGCGCTGGACGGCGCGGGCTGGCACCCGGCCGCCTGGCGCGAGCCGGACGCCCGGCCGGGCGAGCTGTTCACCGCCCGATACTGGGCCGACCTCGTGCGCGAGGCGGAGGCGGGGACGCTCGACTTCGTCACGATCGAGGACGCGCTCGGGGTGCAGTCGTCCCGCCCGGACCGGCCGGACGACCGGGTCGACCAGGTCCGCGGCCGCCTCGACGCGGTGCTCATCGCGGCGCGGGTGGCGCCGCTGACCCGCCACATCGGTCTGGTGCCGACCGCGACCGTCACTCACACGGAGCCGTTCCACGTCGCCAAGGCGATCGCCACGCTCGACTACGCCAGCACCGGCCGGGCCGGCTGGCGAGTCCAGGTCTCCGGCCGCGCCCACGAGGCCAAGCATTTCGGCCGCCGGGAGATACCGCAGGAGCTCGGAGCCAACCTCATCACCGACCTGTTCGACGAAGCCACCGACTACGTCGAGGTGGTGCGCCGGCTCTGGGACAGCTGGGAGGACGACGCCGAGATCCGCGACGCCGCCACCGGACGGTTCATCGACCGCGACAAGCTGCACTACATCGACTTCAAGGGACGCTGGTTCCGGGTCCGCGGGCCGTCGATCGTGCCCCGCCCGCCGCAGGGCCAGCCGCTGGTCACTGCGCTCGCACACGCCGACGTGCCCTACCAGTTCGCGCAAGCCTCAACTGACCTGGTGTACGTGACGCCCTCCGATGTGGACAGGCCGGCCCTGCTCGCCCGCCGGTTCGAGCCACCGCTGCTGGTCTTCGCCGACCTAGCGGTGTTTCTCGACCAGACTCCGAGCCAGGCTGCCGCCCGCAAGCAGCGGCTCGACGCCCGCGACGGCGCGGCCTTCACCTCCGACGCGGCGACCTTCCTCGGCACCCCCGCGCAGCTGGCCGACCTCCTGCTGGACTGGCACGCCGCCGGCATCGACGGCTTCCGGCTGCGGCCCGCCGCGATCCCGCACGACCTGACCGCGATCACCCGCGGCCTGGTGCCCGAGCTGCGCCGCCGCGGCGCCTTCCGGAAGGCGTACGAGGCGAAAACCCTGCGCGGGCTGCTCGGCCTGCCCCGCCCAGCCAACCGATACTCCACTGTGGAAGGCGTGCGATGACCAAACAGATCCACCTCGCGACACACTTCCCGGGCGTCAACAACACCACGGTGTGGAGCGACCCGCGCTCGGGCAGCCAGATCGAGTTCGCCTCGTTCGAACGCCTGGCCCGGACGGCCGAGCGGGCCAAGTTCGACTTCTTCTTCCTCGCCGAAGGGCTGCGGCTGCGCGAGCAGAACGGGCTCATCTACGACCTCGACGTCGTGGGCCGGCCAGACACGTTCACCGTGCTGGCCGCGCTGGCCGCCGTCACCGACCGGCTCGGCCTCACCGGCACGATCAACTCCACCTTCAACGAGCCGTACGAGGTGGCCCGCCAGTTCGCCAGCCTGGACCACCTCTCCGGCGGCCGCGCCGGGTGGAACGTGGTCACCTCGTGGGACGCGTTCACCGGGGAGAACTTCCGCCGCGGCGGCTTCCTGCGCCAGGAGGACCGCTATGACCGGGCCGAGCGCTTCCTGCGTACCGCGTGGGAGCTCTTCGATTCGTGGCGGGACGGCGACGTGGTCGCCGACAAGGACAGCGGCGCGTTCCTGTCCCGGCCCGACGCGGGCACCTTCGCCCACCGGGACGAACACTTCGACATCGCCGGCCGATTCAACGTGCCGCGCAGCCCGCAGGGACGCCCAGTGATCCTACAGGCCGGCGACTCGGCCAACGGGCGGGAGTTCGCCGCCGCCACCGCCGACGCGATCTTCAGCCGGCACGGCACACTCGAAGCCGGCCAGGCCTTCTACGCAGACGTGAAGCGGCGGCTGGCCCGCTACGGCCGTACCCCGCGAGAGCTGTTGGTGCTCCCGGCCGCGACGTTCGTCCTCGGTGACACCGACGCGGACGCCCAGGAACGCGCCCGCGAGATCCGCCACCAGCAGGTCAGCGGCCAGACCGCCATCCGCCACCTCGAACAGCTCTGGAACCGCGACCTGAGCGCCTACAACCCGGACGGCCCACTGCCCGACGTGGACCCGATCGTCGGGGAAAACACCATCGCCAAAGGGCGGGCCAGCACCCGAATGTTCGGCGACCCGCTGGAGACCGCGCGAAAGTGGCGCGAACTCGCCGAGGCCAAGAAGCTCTCCATCCGCGAACTGGTCATCGAGGTGACCGCGCGGCAGACGTTCATCGGCGCGCCGGCCACGGTCGCCGATCAGATCAACGACCTCGTCCAGCGGGACGCCAGCGACGGCTTCATCCTCGTACCACACCTAGTGCCGGACGGCCTCGACGAGTTCGCCGACAGCGTCGTACCGCTACTACAGGAGCGCGGCGTCTTCCGCGCCGACTACGACGGCACGACACTGCGCGAACACCTCGGACTGGCTCATCCGGACCGGAAGGCAGCGGCGTGACGCATGTGCTGGACAACCCGGTCTGGGCCGCGCTCAACGGCCCGCAAGCCCACCTCGGCGAGATCCAGGGCCAGGCCGCCCGCTACCACCCCGACGTGGCAGGCTTCGTCACGCTCCGCCCCAACCCAGACGCGCGGGCCTGGGAAGACCTGCTCGCGGTCGCCGAGCCGGGCGCGGAGATCGCCCTCACCAGCACCGACGCCCTACCGCCGCCCGGCTGGGAGGTCACCTTCGCGATCCCCGGCGTCCAGCTCGTCGACGTCGCCCTACGCGCCGAGCCCGACCCCCAAGCGGTGCCGCTCGGGCCGGCGGACGTGCCGGAGATCCTCGACCTGGTCGCCCGCACCGAGCCCGGACCGTTCCGCAAACGGACCATCGAGCTCGGCACCTACCTTGGCATCCGCCGCAACGGGCGATTGATTGCCATGGCCGGCGAGCGGCTGCACCCGCCCGGCTGGACGGAGATCAGCGCTGTCTGCACCGACCCGGCCTACCGCGGGCAGGGCCTGGCCACCCGGCTCGTCCGCGCGGTCGCCGCCGGCATCCGTGCCCGCGGCGAAACCCCGTTTCTGCACGCCGCGGCCGACAACACCCCGGCGATCCGCCTCTACGAGCACCTCGGCTTCACGCTGCGCCGCACGACCACCTTCCGGACGATCCGGATCCCACCCCTGACTGGGCAGGTGAGTACGCCATGACCACGGTGATCGTCGGTGGCGGGCCGGCCGGCACGCTCACCGCGCTCGCGCTCCTGCGCCATACCGACCAGCGAGTCGTGCTGGTTGACCCGGCGGAGCGGCTCGGGCCCGGCACCGCGTTCGCCACCCGCGAGCCGCACCACCTGCTCAACTCCCGTGCCGGCGCGATGTCCGCCGCCCCGGACGCGCCGGCCGACTTCGTCGACTGGTGCCACCGCTCGGGCTACCGTGTCAGCGCGAACGCGTTCCAGGCCCGCGGCTGGTTCGGTGACTACCTCGCCGACCGACTCGCCGGCGCGTTCCAGCGGCACGGCGACCGGTTGCTGCACCGGCGGGCGCACGTCCTGCGGATCGTGCCGGGCGGCCAGTGGCGCCTTCAGCTCACTGCTGGACCCGAGCAGCGGGCCGACCACGTGGTCCTGGCGATCGGGCACGCACCGCCCCGCTTCCCGCTTGTCGCGCAAGCGCCGGTGCGCGAGGCCCCGGGCTATGTGGCCACACCGTGGGAGGCGCACGCGCTGGACGGCATCGCCGCCGGCGACCGCGTGCTGCTGCTGGGCACCGGGCTCACCGCTGTCGACGTGGTGCTCTCGCTCATCGCCCGCGGGCACCGTGGCCAGATCACCGCGGTATCCCGGCACGGCCTGCTGCCCCTGCCCCACCTCGGCAGCCCGGCCGGACCGCTGCCGCCGCCGCTGCCGGGCGCACCCACCGTCCGTGAACTGCTCCGGCAGTTCCGCACGGTCGCCGTGGACGACTGGCGTTCGCTCGTTGATCGGGTACGGCTGCAGGCCGAGCCGCTGTGGCGGGGACTGCCGCTCGACGAGCGAAGGCGGTTCCTGCGGCACGCTCTGCGGCTGTGGGAGGTGCACCGGCACCGCTGCGCGCCATGGGCTGCCAACGCAATCGACCGGACCCGGGACGCCGGCCTGCTGATGGTCCACAAGGGAGGACCGACAGCGATCCGTACGGTAGGACGGGCCTTCGATGTCGACCTGGGCGGCGAGCCGCAGGGCTTCGACGTCGTGGTCAACTGCACCGGACCGGGCCACCCGGCCGGCATCCCGCTGGTCCGCACACTCGTGGCCGACGGATTGGCCCGCGCGGACCCGCTCGGCCTCGGCGTCGACGTCGACCTCGATGGCCGCCTCGTGCCCTACGACGGCGGCACTTCACCGGCGCCCTACGTCGTCGGCGCCCTGCGCCTTGGCCAGTGGCTGGAGACCACCGCGATCCCGGAGATCCGCCAGCAGGCACACCACGTCGCGCGGGCGATCGGCAGCAATGGCGCGATGCCGACTGCCGCCTAGCCGCAGAGGTTGTGTAGGCGCCGACCTCGCGGCGTCGTCGATTGAGGCGCCGTGACCGGTATCGGTCGGCCGATGCCCGCCTCGGGCGCCGCGAGATAGTGATGCCAGTCATAGGTGAACCCATCTATCCGATAGATTTGTTTGCCGTCGTGCGCGACGGCAAGACTCGGGGCACCCGAGGCCCTGGCGGATCGCGGGCACCAGCGCGGGCGAGGTCAGCGCCGGCGTCGCCAGTCTCATCGACTCGGGTGAGCTGCCGGTGGGCGTACGGCTGCCGACGATCCGGTCGCTCGCCGCGACCTTGGACACAAAGGTCAACGCCATCACCGACGCAGGGTGAAGCCGCGTCAGGACGGTCTCGTCCGGACCCACCGGCGGGGCGGTATCCGCGTGCTTGGCCCTCGCGGCCAGGGCTCGCCGGCCTCGGCAGCATTCGCGGGATGGGGCGGCGACCGAGATGATCCACGCCGTGCCCGACGTGTCGCTCGTCCCGGACACGGCACCGCTCTTCGCGGCCTTCGCCGGCCCCACCCTGGTGATCGCGACGATCCGCGGGCTGCTACTCGGCCTGCTGACGACCGGTGACCTCGACCGCGTTCAGGACGGCACCGGAAGCTTCCTGGCACAACCCTTGAGCACAACCCGCGGCCGCGTCCGGATACACGGCCACGTTAACCGGAGCACCATGGACGCATTCCTATCGGATAAGTATGATTTTGGTCATGACCAGTCAAGCACCCGACCTCATCTCCCCCGCCGATGCCAGTGCGCGCGTCGCGAACGGCGCCCTTCTCGTCGACGTGCGAAGCGCGCCCCGCCGTGAGGCGGACGGCGCCATCCCGGGCGCGCTCATCGCCGACCGCGACGATTTGAAGGCGGTGTTCGGCCTCGTCTCGGTGGACACGCCGATCGTGGTGGTCTGCGGCTCCATCGACGGTTCCCGGCCGGTCGCCGAGGCGCTCGTGGCCGAGGGCTTCGCCGACGTCGCCCACGTGGACGGCGGCTTCGCCCAGTGGCGCGACGCGGGACTGCCGGTCGAGGCGACGCCCGCGGCCGGCTGAGCGCTGAGTCTCCCGTCGGTTGCGCGGTATGCGGAGCACCAGCGTGCCCGCGCTCTCCCGAGGTGGCAGTGGAGCGGCGCCTGCTGCCGGACGCCTTTCTTGTGCCTCAGCCCTGGTCGCGTAGCAGCGGGAGGAGCTGCTCACCCTGGCGTTTGACCTCGGGAAGGTACGGGGTGTCGGAGAGCACGAAATGGGTGACACCCAGGCTCTGATACCGGCGCAGCGACTTCGCCACGTCTTCGGCCGAGCCGACCAGCCAGGTGGTCCCCGCTCCGCCTCCGCCGAACTTCCCGGGTGTGGTGTAGAGATTGTTGTCGAGGACCTCTCCGCGCGCGGCCAGGTCGCGTAGCCGCTGCTGCCCCACCGCCGCCCGCCACAGCGGGTCCTGCGCGAACATGCCACCATTCTCGGCCATTCGCGCGACCTTCGCCTCCGCGTCCGCCCACGCCTGCCCGGTGGTGTCCCGCACCAATGTGGTCACCCGCAGCCCGAACTCCAACGGCGGCAGCTGACGCCCGAGCCTCTCACCCAGGACCTTGAGCCGCTCTATCCGCTCGGCGACACCGTCCAGCGGCTCACCCCAGAACAACTGCACATCGGCATCGGTAGCGGCCACTCGTTCCGCGGCCTCCGACGCGCCACCGAAATAGAGCCGCGGTGTCCGCACCGGCCGTGGCTCCACAGTCGATTCCGTGACGCTGAAATACTCCCCGCGGTAGGTGACACTCTGCTCGGTCCACAACCGGCGCACGATACGCATGAACTCCAGGGTGCGGGCGTAGCGGTCGGCCTGGTCGCCTTCACTGTCACCGTACGCCGGGAGGTTGTCCTTACCCGACACGATGTTGACAAGCACCCGTCCGCCGGTCAGATGATCCAGGGTAGCGGCGGCAGAGGCGAAGTTGGCCGGCCGCCAGTAGCCGGGCCGGACCGCGATCAAGGGTCGGAAGGTCGTGGTGCGCGCGGCCAACGCGGTCGCGACAGTGAACGTATCCGGGCGACCCCAACCGGTGCCGATCAATGCACCACCCCACCCGTGCTTCTCCACCGCCAACGCATGGCTGGTCAACGTTTCCAGGCTGTTGTGCCCCACGACGACATCGTCGCCGCGGTGCCCCGGATCGAACTGGTTCGGGATGTACCAGAGGAACTCGCGGCTCATGACGGCGCCCTTTCAGCTCGCGACCAGCGTTGGCCCGGCTCACCATAAACCCTATCGGCCCTATGGGTGATGTGGAGGATATGGCGGCGCCAATCGGCGGCGGTGTCGGAGGTGAAGACCTTCAGCGGTTCGGCGACGCCGCGCTCCACGGAAACCTGGGGTCCAGTGTGGACGCAGGATCTTGGTGAACGAGCTGGATGTGCCGGTGGGTCCGCCGCAGGTCACGCCCGCCGAGCCTGGCGATGTCGGCGCCTTGGAAGAGGATGCGGCCGGCGGTCGGGGCGGCCAGCCGCAGCACCATCCGGGCCGTCGCGGTCTTGCCCGAGCCGGACTCGTCGACGATGGCGACGGTCTCGCCGGCGTGCACGTCGAAGCTGACACCGTCGACCGCCCGGTGGCCCGCTGCTTCTGCCCGTACACCTTCGTCAGGTCGCGGACGGAGAGCAGTGAAACCGGGGCGTCCGTACGGGCCGGTGCGCGTACCTTGCGGGCGGAGGTCAGGCAGCCCGTAAGCCGCAGCGGCCAACGGTCAGCGGCCACCGCACCCTGTTTCAAGATCCCAGACAGTGGACATCCGTTGCTATTCCTATATCCCCCGTAGGAATATCAGGGTATGCCATCGCTGGTCGTCCTGACCTCGCGGCGAGCCATCGACTTCGGGCGCGTCGCCAGCGGGCTCTGTCCGTAGTCGAAGCCACCTGCTCGCACACGTCTCCCGCCCGGCCCTCGCCGAGCTCGCGATGAAGTCCGGCCCTCGCGCTGGCGGCGGGCGACCTGTTCCGGGGTGAGCTTGGCCAGGATGCGGTCGGTCTCGGCCCAGCCGCAGACCGGACTCCGCAGCCTCACCACCGCCTTCCAGCAACTGTTCCTCGCCGGTGTGCAGGCCGGCATCGCGCGCGACAGCCTCACCGACGCGGTGTGGTTCGCCCAGAACCGGTCCCGGCCGATCAAGCACAGCACCGCGACACAATCGGTGGACGACCCGTACATCCACCACGCCGTGGGCGAGATCGCCGCTCGGGCGTACGCCGCAGAAGCCGCCGTGCTACGCGCCGCCGAAGCGATCGACCGAGCCTGGCAGGCCGGCACCGACCCGCGAGCGCGGACAATCGCCGCCGTCGAGGTGGCGCAGGCCCAGTTCCTGGCCACCGAGTCGGCGCTCAAGAGCGCGGAGCTGCTCTTCGACGTCGGCGGCGGCTCGGCCACCGCCCGCGAGCACAACTTTGATCGACACTGGCGCAACGCCCGCACGGTCGCCAACCACAACCCGCGCTACTGGAAAGCGGCGGTGGTCGGCGCCTTCCTGCTCAACGGCACCGAACCGCCGACCACCGGACTCTTCTGAGGAGGACGCCACATGCCCGCCATCGACATCCACGCCCACTACTACGAGCCGGACCAGCAGATCGCGCCGGCACCCGCATGGTGGACCGAGGAACGCCGCGCCGAGCAGGCCCGCAACGCCGAGGTACTCAAGAGCTTCGACCGGATCATCGAGGTCACCGACGAGGCCAAAGTGGACACCCGGGTGCTAAGCCTGCCGGCCGCGTCCCGGTTCGCCGACTTCGACACCACACCACCACATCTGGACGAGATCACCAAACTCAACGAGTACCTCGCCGGCGGCGTACGCAGCCACCCCGGACGCCTGCTCGGACTGGCCACAGTGGACGCGTTCGCCGGCGAGGACGGCGCCGCCGAGACCCGCCGCGCCATCGACGAGCTGGGCCTGTCCGGCATCGTCGTCGACTCGGCCAAGGCCGACATCTTCCTCGGCGCCCCGCAGACCGTACCAACGCTACAGGAGGCGGCACACCTGGGCGTCCCGGTGTTCGTACACCCGACCGGCACCAGCCTGACCCCAACACTCATCGAGCAGGCCGGGCAGCTCGGCTCCTCCTACGGCCGGGGTCTGGCCAACGGCGTCGCGCTGCTGTCGCTGATCCACCGCGGACTGCTCGACTCCATTCCCAACCTGAGGATCGTCTTCACCACCCTCGGCATCGGCTCGCTCGGCATCGCCGGCACCTGGCGCGCCCGCGGCGGCCTGGCCTCCGGCGACGGCCGCTGGCAGGTCTACTTCGACACCATGGGCTTCGACGCGCACAACATCGCGTACCTGGTCTCCGTCCTCGGCGCCGGGCGCGTGCTGCTCGGCAGCGACTTCCCGCACCAGGTCGACGCGACGGCGCAGTGGGTCGCGGCAGCGCTGGCCGGGGCCGGCATCTCCCCCACCGACCAGGAACTGATCCGCGGCGGCAACGCCGCGACGCTGCTCACCCGCCAACCGGCGCCGCAGCCGGCCTAACCATGCCAACCGACCAGATCGCCGCGGGCAGCGTGCCGAGCCGGTTCGGCCCGCTGCCCGCGCATCCGGTGCTCGAGCGCCTGCGGGAGGTCATCGACCGGACCATCGCCCCCACGATGACCGAGACCGACCGCGGCGCCGTCCCGGCCTCGCACCTGGCGGCGCTGGCCGGCACCGGCCTGTTCGGCCTGGCGATCCCGGCCGAGTACGGCGGCCTCGGCGCCCCGCCGGAGGTGGTGACGGAGGCGTACGAGATGCTCGCCGGCGCCTGCCCGTCGACGTACCTCGTCGCCTCCCAGCACGCCACTCCCGCCCGGTCGATCCTCGACGGCGGCGGACCGGCGCTGCGCGAGCTACTGCCGGCGCTGGCCAGCGGGGGCCTGTTCGGCGGGGCCGCGTTCGGCCACGTACGCACCTGGCCCGGACGTCGCACCGTCACCGCCCGGCGCGTCGCCGACGGCTGGCGATTCCACGGCGTCGCGCCCTGGTTCTCCGGCGCCGGCCTGATCGACCTGGTCCTGCTCGCCGCCATCGCCGAGGCCGAACGCACCATCATCTTCGCCGCCGTCCCCCTCCCCCGCCCGGGCCGCGTCCAACCAGTCCCGCTCAACCTGGCGGCGATCGCCGGCTCCCGGACGGTGGCCCTGCACATCCACGACCTATTCGTGCCCGACGACGACGTGACGCAGCTCGTGGACGTCGACCGCTGGAAGGGCAGCGACGGCCGCGACGGGCCGACCACCGCGCCAGGCGCGCTGGGACTGGCCCGCACCGCGATCGAATACGCGCTCACCCGCCAACCGGACAACCCCGGCCTGAACGCCCTCGCCGACGAAATCGCATCGCTACGCGCGACGGGACCGGGCGGCGACCCATTCGCCCGGCACGCCCACTCGGTCAACCTCGCCGTCCGCGCCACCAACGCAGCCATCGTCGCCCGCGGCGGCGCCGCGCTGCTGGCAGACGACCCGGCCCAGGTCTGGGCCCGCGCCGCGACGTTCCTCCAAGTACGCGGCCTCTCCGAACCGCTGCGCGCGGCCCATCTGCGCCAGCTGACCCATCGAACCGGTCGATAGCCGGCGAAACGGTGTCCTGGGATCACGCGCCCGGATCGTCTGGGGCTGTGGTACGGGCCAGGTGACCGGGGGTGTCCAGCCGGAACTCGGGACCTCACCAGACCGGCTGTTCTGCCATGTCTGTGCCGGGCGAAGGGCCAAGCGCAGATGATCACGGACTGGCCGTACTCGTTCGTGGCTGCACTGAGATCGGGCGCACCTTATAGGCCGCCGCGCACCGAACTTTCGATCGCGTTGGCCAGGACCCCGCTGGTGGCCAGTTCCTTGCCGAGCGACTTCGTAAGGGCGATGAGCGCGGCGCTGGCGATGCACTGATCGACCAAGACATCACAGGTGCCGTGGCCGGTGCGAGCCTCAGCTGATTGAGGTCGCGCGGGCGAGCGGTCTGAGCTGGGCCCAGTTTGGCACCAGCAGTACCTCTCAAGTGACAAAACCCAACAGGTACTGCACCACGGTCCCAACGGCAGGACCTGCTCGATCGGCGCGCAAGACGGAGGCATACGCGCAGCGTCGCCTACCTCCTACACGGTCAAACATCCGCTCTGCTGGGCGCACAAGCGGCTCGTTTAGTCGGCAGCAGGCGGTGCGGTAGGCGCGGGTGGCCGGTGCTGCGGCGGCGCACCGTCGGCAGGGCGAGGTGTGGCGGCGGCAGCGCTACTTTAAACACCTGTTTCGGCTGGCATGCGTCCTGTCTTCACCGCTCGCTCGAGTGCTGCGTAGTCGTCTTCGGCGGCATCGGCGTATGAGGCTGCCCACTTGGCCGTTGCTTCGGCGATCCGTTCGGTTGAGCCGAGGTAGGCGGCGATCACGGCGGCAGCGGGAGCTTGGCCGTGGGCGCGCGCGAGCAGATCGGCGCACAGTCCGCTGTAGGCGGTGAACTGGTCCTTGTCGAGGGTGTCGGGTTCGATAGAGCCTTTCATGTCACGGAATTGGCGCCAGTAGTAGTCGACGCGGCGGCGATCGGTATTCTCGCCTGCCCAACCGGTGATCCAGCCGAGGAATGGGTCGGAGTTGGCTTGGAGGATGCGCTGCGCGGCGACGACGCGGTGTCCTTCACTGTGTTCGGCACCGGACTCGTCGCCCGGGATGGTGGCGGCGCGACCGCCGTGGCTGGTCAGCACAGAGCGCTGGGCTTCTTTCGCTTGCAAGAACAGCATGTCCCCGCCCGGCCCTTCCAATGCGAGCAGGTAGCAGCGGGTGCCGACGCTGCCAACGCCGACGACACGCAGCGCGTAGTCGACGAGTCGGTACTGGGCCAACAGGTAGGCGATGTCTTCGCGAACGGTCGAGCGATACTGTGCGAACAGCCCTTTGAGTTCCTCGAGGCTTGCGTGCTCGACATGACGCAGGATCGGCGGCTGGTCAACGATGCGTGCCTTCCCACCTGCCGTACGCGTCGTCAGTTTGCGCAGCACCTGCGCCGAGGTACGGCCGCGCGCCTTGGCGGAGACGCGCTTGACTGTCTTCGCGCCGGTCTTGCCGAGGCGTTTCGCGACTGCGGAGGTGTCGATCCGCGTGAAGTAGCGTTCGGTGGCCGACAGCTCGCAGAACTCCCGTATGGTTTGCTGGTAACTCGCCGCGGCGTGCTGGACAGCGTCACGGCAGTCGTCCTCGCTCAGCCCGTTGTCCCGCCCGCCGATGTGGACGCTTGCCGCGAGTCGCCGCAGGTCCCATTCCCACGGGGCGACCCCGGCCTCGTCGAAGTCGTTGAGGTCGAACACGAGCTCGCGTTCGGGCGAGGCGTAGAAGCCGAAGTTGGAAATGTGTGCGTCGCCGCACGAGACGACGTCGATACCGGTCGTGGGGGCATCGGCGAGGTCAGATGCCATGATCGCGGCCGAACCACGGTAGAACGCGAAGGGTGACTGTAGCATCCGGCCTACCCGCACGGGGATGAGATCGGCGAGCCGTGAGTCGTGCTGACGTTCGAGGATCCCCACCGGATCGCGCTCCTCGGGCAGTTGTAGCACTGCGAGCCCCGCACGGGGGAGGCGGCCTCGGGCGGCCTTGGCCGCCTCCCGGATGCGCGCTTGGGTCATGGTGCGGTCCTCCTGTTCGCCGCGGCAGCCGCGGCACGGGCTGTTTCGGTGAAGATGGCGACCGTGACGGGAAGCGACGCCAGAGGCAGGGCGGCGGCGCCGAGCACGATGCTCAGCAAGAGCAGCAGTGTCCGGGTGTTTTCCATCCCCACCACACGCTGCGAAACACGACCACAGCCCCTTCGGAACGATCGTGTCCGAACGGGCGGGCGGTCGCGGCGCGCATCGACGGATGGGCTCAGCCTTCGCGGATCGCCATCGAGGCGAGCTTGTCGCCATCGACAACGAAGACGAACATCGAGCGCCCGTTCGCATAGTTGCTGCGCCAGTCGCCCACAACCGCGATCTCGTCACCTCGGACGGCAACCTCCTCGACGGTCAGTGTGCCCTTCGCACCGATGAACTCCTTGTCGCTCCACCGCTTCATCGCATCGCGCCCCGTGAAGGTGCGGCCCCAGTCATCGACCACGCCGTCTGCCGTGAACGCATCAAGAAACATGTCCTCGTCGTGGCGGTTGACCGCGTCGATGAACGATGCGACGGGTTCGGGAATTTTCACGGCTGTCATGCTGAACCTCCTGCCAGTGGCGTCGATACACGTAAAGGTACCGCCGCTGTTCACGATCTCGTCAGGGAATGCCGGAGCACACAGTTGACGGCACACGCTCGCGCTGCTAGACACCGCCGCCGACCTGATCGCCGCGTCCCCCGGACGACGACCCTCTTCCCAGTACGTCATGCGCGACACTGGCGGCGTCAAGCTGCCAACGCACTACCAGCCACGGACAGGCCGTCGCCGAGGGCAGCGAGGTGAAGTTGCTCGACGACCCGGTCGATGTCCTCAGCGACGGTGCCGAGACAGAAGCTGATCCGCAGCAACGCCGCCGGCCCGGCACCGCGGTCGTCACCGCCCGGCGCCACGGAGCCGGTAAGGCGGCGAGCCAGCGGATGCGCGCAGAACTGCTCCGCCCGCACCCCGACACCATGCTCGAGCGCGAGCCGCTGCGCGTCCTCGGCGACATCATGGCCGGGCGGGGCGACCGAGACGATGCCCACCCGCTCATGCTCCGCGCCGAAAAGACTCACCGGCACCGCAGCGGGCACCTCAGCCGCTACCACTCGCTCAACTCCTAATGTCCCATTACGGCGCGCCCGCGCGCCCGCGTGGTGATGATGACCGCCCACGTGTCCCTGTCGACACGTCGACGTGTCCGACATCCTCTCGGACAGTATGTTCAACCTGTCGTCCGTTGTCATCGGGGTGCGCTGGCCACCGCCGGCGACCACCTCCTGGCCGAAGTACGCTCCACGGTCTATTCACGGTCACCACCTCCATTCGCGACCAGGTCGCTGCCGGCGATGTCGATCCGGATGGGGCCGGCGCTGGCGTGTACTGAGGAAAGCCAGTCGGCGGGGAGTCGGTAGGGCTGGTTGGGTACGAGGGTGCGGCGCAGCCGCCGGCGCCACAGTTCGCGGCCGTCCTGGCTAATTGTGATGACGGGCCGAGGGACGAACGCGCCTGACCAGAGTACGAATCTGCGCAGCGGCGGTGGCACCGCTGCGTCGACGCGATGAGGTGACGCCCAAAGCAACGGTGCTCCGGCGACGACCGCGATGTGTCCCGGGTCTGGCGCGTCTCCGGCGAGGTACCGGGACACCGATGCCGCCACGGCCCGACCGGAGAGCGCGGCGATGTCGGCGGTCTGGACTGGGTGGATCAGGTTGCCCGCGGCGAAGACGCCAGTGGCCGACGTACGCAGTGCGGTGTCGACGCTCGGGCTGGCACTGCCCGGGTCGATTTGCAGTCCGCGCAGCCGGGACAGTTCGTGGTCGGGGACCCAGTCGCCGGTGAACACGATGGTGTCACAGTGGACGGTCCGTTCGCCGCCGTCGGGGCCGCGCAGCCGTACCCCGCTCACCCGGTTGTTGCCGAGAATCTCCGCGACCTGGTGGCCGGCTATCAGTGGGAAGCGGTAGCGCAACCGGGCGGCGGCGTCGAAGGCGGCGAAGGACTGGTGTCGCGGCTGGTCGGTGACCATCGCGGCGACCCGTACCTTGGCGTGGTGCAGCGTCATCACGGCTGAGTAGCTGACGTGCTCCGCGCCGACGACGACGGCACGCTCACCGATGTGCTGGCCGTACAGATACACCGACTGCTGCAACTCCCCGGTGGTGTAGACGCCGGCGGGGCGGGCGCCGGCGACCAGCCGGGCGGTGCGCGGCCGTTCGCGGGCGCCGGTGGCGAGCACCACCGCCCGCGCGGCGATCTCCTCGATCCCGTCCCGGCTAGTGGTGCGCAGCGTCAGCGGTCCCGCCCAGTCGGTAGCCGCGACGCCGGTGCGCAGGCGTGCACCGGCACGGCGGGCCAGTTCGCCGTGGTGGCGGGCGTACGCCGGTCCGCTCAGCACTCGGTGCAGGTCGCGGATGCCGAAGCCGGTGTGGAACGAGTGCCGTGGGATCCCGCCGACCTGTTCCTCACGATCGATCACCTCGACCCGTTCGACGCCGAGGCGGCGCAGCCAGGTGGCGGCCGACAGTCCGGACGGCCCGGCGCCGACCACCATCACGTCGACCTCCCGGCGGGCAACGCCGGTCACGGACGCTCCCCCGCCCCGGTGGCGGCCGCTCCCCCGGTGACAAGAGGGGAACGGTCCGGCCTGGGATGCGGCGTGCCCGGCCGCCCGCCGCCCGGCGGCGTCTGCCGCCACCGCGCGAAGCAGTCGCGCACCGCGGCGCCGCAATAGAACCCCTGGCAGCGTCCCATCAGCACTCTGGTGCGTCGGCGCAGCCCGTCGATGGTCCGCGCCGGTACGGGGCCGGTGAGCGCGTCGCGTACTTCGCCCCGGCTGACCCGCTCGCACATGCACAGCAGCTGGCCGTACTCGGGGTCGGTGCCGATCAGCTCGGGGCGTTGGTAGGGCCGCCGCGCCGCCTCGCCGATGGTGGGTATCCGCACCGGGGGCAGGTCCCGGGCGGGTTCGGCGGGCAGGCCGGCGTCGGTGAGCAGCTCGGCGACGTGTTCGGCGATCGCCATCGACGCGGTCAGGCCGGTGGAGCGGATGCCGCCGACGCAGACGTACCGCTCCGCGGGGTGGGAGCTGATCTGGTAGTCGCCGTGTTCGGTGGCGGCGCGCAGCCCGGCGTACACCGTGGTGACCTCCTCGTGCAGCAGTTCGGGGAGGATCCGGTGGCCCGCCTCGCGCAACGCGCGCAGCCCGGCCTCGGACGAGGACGTGTTCCGCTTGTCGGTGAGGTCCTCGGCGGTCGGCCCGAGCAGCACGTTGCCGTACACCGTCGGCGCGACCAGCATGCCTTTGCCGCGGCTGGTGGGGACCGGGAGCAGGATGTGGTTGACCAGCGGTCGGGCCAGCTTGTCGAAGACGATCAGCTCGCCGCGGCGGGGCGTGACCGTGAAGCCGTCGTGGCCGAGCGCGCGGTGCAGTTCGTCGCCGCGCAGCCCGGCGGCGTTGACGAGATACCTTGTGCGCAGCTCACGTCGGCTGGTGCGCAGCGTGTGGCGGCCGTCCGGTCCGCGTTCGGCCGCGCCCACTTCGGTCTCCAGGCGCAGTTCGACCCCGGCGAGTACGGCCTGCGTGGCGAAGGCGAGCGAGGTGGTCCACGGGCAGATGATGCTCTCGTCGGGGATCTCCAGTGCGGCCAGCGCGCCGGGGCCGAGGTGCGGCTCCCGCTCGTACAACTCCGTGCGGTCGACGAGGCGGGCGTGTGCGTACCCGTTGCGGGCGGCCTTCTCGGCCAGGCCGGGCAGGGCGTCGCGCTGCTGCTCGTCCCAGGCGACCAGCAGGGCACCGACCGGTTCCAGCGGGATGCCCACCTGCTCGGCGTACGCCTTGAGCAGGTGGTATCCGCGGGCGACCAGCCGCGATTCGAGTGTTCGCGGGGTGGCGTCGAAGCCGGTGTGCAGGATGGCGGTGTTCGCCTTGGAGGTGACCGAGCCGATGTCGGCGGCCGCGTCGACCAGCGCCACGCGTACCGGACGGGTGGCGAGTTGGCGGGCGATGGCGCAGCCGACCACGCCGGCGCCGACCACGACCACGTCGTACTCGTCGGATGTCATGGCTGCTCCTCCTCGTTCGCCGGCGGCTCGTCGCCGAGCGCGTCGACGGCCGCGCGGAACCGCGCCCGCCGGGACGCGGCCTCGTCGGCGCCGATCTGTGGGGTGTAGACGGTTGCTGGCCGCTGGCGGCCGAACGCATCGGCGCTGAGCAGGCCGGTCAGCCCGGCCAGCGCCAGTGTGCCGACCCCGATGGCGGTGGCGTCGGGGCGGGCGGAGACCTGGACCGGCATCTGGAGCAGGTCCGCCTGGGTCTGCATGAGCACCGCGCTGCGGGTCAGGCCCCCGTCGACCCGCAGGCCGGTCAGCGGCCGGCCCAGGTCGGCGGCGACCGCGGCGGCCAGTTCGGCCACCTCGGCGGCGATGCCGTCGACGAGCGCGCGGACCAGGTGCGCCGGGGTGGTGCCGAGGTGCAGGCCGCGCAGCGCGCCGCGGGCCGTACCTCGCCACCACGGTGCGCCGAGGCCGGCCAGCGCCGGCACGAACGTCACGCCGCCTGAGTCCGGCACCGTCGCGCCGAGCTTGTCCAGGTCGTCGGCGCCGGCGATGACCCCGAGGTCGGCCAGCCACCGCACCGCCGAACCGACCGTGAAGACCTGTCCGTCCAGGCAGTACGCCGCCGCGCCGCCGATCCGCCAGGCGACCGAGGTGGCGAGCCCGGCGCGGGACAGCGGCGCGGCGGTGCCGGTGCCGGCCAGCAGGAACGCTCCCGTGCCGTACGTGCACTTGGCGTCGCCGGCGGCCACACAGCCCTGGCCCAGCAGCGCCGCCTGCTGGTCGACGGCCAGCCCGGTGACCGGTGCGGCGGTGCCGAACGCGCTGGTCTGCCCGACTGGGCCGGCGCTGTCGACGACCGCTGGCAGGGGCAGGCCGTCCAGGCCGAAAAGCCGTACCGCCTCGGCCGACCAGTCGGTGCTCGCCAGGTCCAGCAGCATGGTGCGGGAGGCGGTGCTCGCGTCGGTCACGTACGCGCCGGTGAGCTGGTGGACCAGCCAGGTGTCGGTGGTGGTGACGGTGGCGTGCTGGTTTCCGGAGAGTCCGAGGTGGTCGCGGAGCCAGCGCATCTTGGGGGCGGCGAAGTACGCGTCCCAGGGCAGCCCGGTCACCTGCCGGATCCGGTCGGCCGCGCCGTCGAGGCGGTCGGTGACCGTGCTGGCGCGCCGGTCCTGCCACACGACCACGGGTCCGAGCGGGCGGCCGTCGCGGCGGTCCCAAGCCAGTACGCTCTCGCCCTGGTTGGCCAGCCCGACCGCGTCGACGGCACGGCCGGCGGCGGCCACCGCGGCCCGGCCGGCGCGCAGTACGGACTCCAGCAGCTCGGCCGGATCCTGCTCGACCAGGCCGCCGGTGCCGTAGCGGGGGCGGACCGACGCCTCGCCGGAGGCGGCGATCCCCTCCCCTTCCGTCAGGACGAGGGCCTTCGTCCCAGACGTACCCTGGTCGATGGCGAGGATGTGCCGGGTCATCTCAACGCGCCTCGCGTTCGAGGAAGTCGCCGGCGATCCGCACCTCGCTGACGAAGCTGGTGCGGTCGCCGCGGTAGTAGTCGACGGCGTGCTCGACGACCCGGCCGGCCGCGTCCCAGGCGGTGCGACGGATGAGCATCAACGGGGTGCCTGGGTCGACGTCGAGCAGTTCGGCCTCTTCGGTGCGAGCGGGCACCGGCTCCAGCCGCTGGGCGGCGCGTACCGGGCGGGCGCCGCGCGCGCCCATGACGCCGTAGATCGACTCGGTGGTGAGGTCGTGGTCGAACAGGTCCGGTACGACGTCGACCGGGATGATCGAGTTTTCCAGCGCGACCGGGTCACCCTGCGCGAGCCGCAGGCGGACGATCTTGAACACCGGGTCCGCCACGTCGATGCCGAGCAGCTGCGCGGTGGCCGGGTCGGCGTCGCCGCGCGTACCGGAAAGCAGCCGCGAGGTCGGCTGTACGCCCTGGGCCGCCATCTGCTCGTGGAAGCCGCCGAGCACGGAGAGGCTGTGTTCCCACTTGGGACGGCTGACGAAGGTGCCGCGCCCCACCTCGCGAGTGATCAGGTTCCAGTCTTCCAGCCGGGCCAGCACCTGCCGTACGGTGGTGCGGCTCATCCCGAGCTGCTGGCTCAGCTCGCGCTCCGGTGGAAACTGGGTCCCCGGAGCCAACTGTCCGGATTGGATCAGCCCGGCCAGCTCCCCCGCCACTTGGATGTAGGTGCCCGCGGGACGGCTGCCGCGCTGGGTGGTGGTGCCGTCCCGGAAGATGCGAAAGTCCGCCACCTCGTGGTTGGTGGTCTGCGCCACCAAGCGCACCCCGCGGGCCGGCTGTTCCAGCGGCTCCTCGCCCTGCCTCGTCACGAATCCTGCTCCTTGTCACACGCCTCGGCAGTCATGCCGTTTCCGTCCACTATCGCCAGTGGGGGGCGCCGCGCACGGGTACGGCTTGTCCGGCGTCGCGGTCTTCGGCGTGGCGCAGCACCATGTCGGCCACGGCGAGGTCGAGGATGCCCAGCCCCCAGGCATCGAAGACGATACGGTCATCCGGCTCGCGGCGGCCGGAGACCGCGCCGCTGACCACGGCGCCGAGGTCGTCGACCGCGGATCGTTCGAGCCGGCCGTCGCCGCAGAGCCGGCCGATCCGGGTGACGGCGGTGCTGGTGCCTTCCGCGTCGGTGGTAACCAGGCGGTCGGCGGCGAGCACGGCCGCGTCCGTGAGGTCGTTGTGCGACACGCCGGCGACGAACACGCCCGGTGCCAGCCAGTCGGGCTCGACGTAACCGGTGACCGAGTCGGCGGTGGCGCAGACGACCACGTCGGCGTCGCGCACCGCCTGGTACGCCGACGTGACCGGGGTGATCTCGACCTGGTGCCGGGCGCCCTCGTCGGCCGCCCACTGGCGCGCGCGGGCGGCGTCGATGTCGTACAGCCGGACCTCGCGCAGCTTGGGCAGCACGTGCCGCAGCAGCGCGAGCTGGCTGCGGTTGGCCACCCCGGCGCCGATGACCGCCAGCCGGGTGCTCCGCGGGCGCGCCAGCACGGTGGCTGCCAGCGCGGTGGCGCCGGCGGTCCGCATCGCGCTGATCACCGTGCCTTCGACCACCGCCCGGGGCAGACCGGTCTCCGGGTCGGAGAGGATGACCAGCGCGTTGGCCCGGGGTATGCCCCGCAGCCGCGGGTTGTCGCCGTTGGCGCAGATCCACTTCACCCCGCCGACCGGCGTCGGGCCGCCCAGCCAGCCGGCGTGGGCGACCATCCGTTGGCCGGGCGCCGCGTCCAGACCGACCGTCGCCGGCGCCGGCTCGATCGCCGCACCGGCCGCCTTGAGCAGGAACGCCTCGCGGACCGCGGCGAGGACGGCGGCGGGATCGGTCGCGCCGCACCGGATGACGTCCTCCTGCGCCAAGACCCGCATCCGCAGGGTGTCCGCCCCGGTCACGCCGGCTCCCCCGCACCGGCCACCCGCAGCGCCGCGGAACCGACCAGCGGCTCGCCGCCGACGAGCGTGACCAGGGCCCGCAGGTGCTGGTCGCCGACCATCTCCTGCACGGTCTTCTCGATGAAGCGCAGGTTCTGGAAGACGAAGTGTCCGCGCTCCAGCCCCAGCACGGCGATGTCCGCCTCGCCACCCTCGCGCAGACGGCCGAGCTCCGGACGGCCGAGGATCGCCGCCGGGTTGACGGTGACCGCCTGGATCACCCGCTCCAGCGGCATGCCGAGTGCCAGCAGTTTCGACATGACGTTGGTCAGGCCGAAGACCGGCCCGTCTGCGGTGACCGCGGTCAGGTCGCTGGAGATGGTGTCGGGCAGGAAGCCGCGGGCCATCGCCGTGCGCGCCACGTCGAAGTCGAGCCCGCCGCGCCCGCAGCCGATGTCGAACAGCACGCCCCGCTCGCGGGCGGCGACCGTCGCCGCCCAGGTCTGCTCGGAGGAGAGGATCGTCTCCCCGGAGCCGGAGAAGACGTGCGTGACCACGTCCCCGGCCCGCAGCGCGCCGAGGATGTCCGCGATCGGGATCGGCGGGTCGGAGATGTGCACCATGAGCCGGCAGCCGGTGGCGGTACCGACCTCGAGGGCGAGGGCGAGCGCGCGCCGGGCCACCTCCGGGTCGTTGTCGACCACCCAGTTGGACATCCGCAGCTTGATCCCGACGACCAGGTCCGGGTTCGCGGTGATCACGTCGACCAGCGCGTCCCGGTCCACGTACGCCAGGTCCCGCAGCTCGCCGGCTTCGTTGTGGGTGACGCCGATGGTGGCCAGGTTGACGAACGCGAAGACGTGCCCCGGGCGCAGTGCCTGGCTGGTTCGTTTCAGCCCGTCGAACGTGTAGGCGCCAGCGGTACCGGCGTCCACGACCGTGGTCACGCCGTCGCGGAAGCTGTAGCGCCACGGGTCGAAGCCGAGCGGCGACGCCCCGCCGTACACGTGGGTGTGCAGGTCGACCAGCCCTGGTAGGACCAGCGCGCCGGAGACGTCCAGCACCCGCCGGCTCGGCGCCGCGGGATCGGCGTCGAGGCTGGCGACCGCACCGTCCAGGACGGCGACGGCGCGCCGCTCGCGGGCACCGGTGGCCGGGTCGAGCAGTTCGCCACCGGTGACCAACACGTCGTACATGCGTCCTCCTCGCTCAGTCCTCATTGGAAATCCACTGGGCGCCTCAACCCAGCACCGCGAAGCTGCTCGACCAGTCGAAGCTGACCCGCACCTGCTGGCCGAGGCGCAGGTCGTCGCGGTGCACCGGCTGCGCGCTGTGCACCTGTTCGTCGATGCCGTCCAGCCGCACGCCGCAGAGCAGGGTGGCCTGCTCGTACTCCAGGGAGACGATCCGACCGGGCATTGTCTCGTCGGCGCCGGTCGCGGTCGCTTCCACCACCGGGGTGATCCCGACCGCCCCGGGAGCCAGGCAGACCGCGGCCACGTCCGCGGCGCGGGCGCCCTCCGGTACGGCGGTCTCCACCTGCGATCCGAAGGCGGTACGCAGCACCGCGCGGTCGCCGGCGTCGTCCACAAGGGACACGTCAATGATGTTGCCGACGTCCAGGAAGCTGGCCGTGTATCGGTGCCGCGGCCGTGTGAAGATCTCCCGTGGTGTGCCCACCTCGACGATGCGGCCGGTGTCCATCACCGCGACCCGGTCGCCGAGCGCGAGCGCCTCGCCGTGGTCGTGGGTGACGAAGACGCCGGTGAGCCCGAGTTCGCGCTGTAGCTGCCGCAGTTCGGTGCGAAGCTGCATGCGGATGCGCCGGTCCAGCGCGCTGAGCGGCTCGTCGAGCAGCAGCAGGGCGGGCTCGGTGACGAACGCTCGGGCGAGCGCCACCCGCTGCTGCTGGCCGCCGCTGAGCTGGCGCGGGTAGCGGCCGGCGAAGTCACCGAGGCGTACCATCTCCAGCGCCTGGGCCACCCGGGGGGCGACGTCGGGTTTGGGCACGCCCCGCATCTTCAGCCCGAACGCGACGTTCTCCGCGACGCTCAGGTGTGGGAACAGCGCCCAGGTCTGGAAAACCATGCCCACATGCCGCTTGGCTGCCGGTACGTCGGTGACGTCGGCGCCGTTCAACCAGATCCGTCCCTGGTCCGGCCGGGCCAGGCCGGCGATGGCGCGCAGCAGCGTGGTCTTGCCGCAGCCGCTGGGGCCGAGCAGCACCAGCATCTCGCCGCGGGCCACCTCCAGCGACACGTCGGTGACTCCGCCACCGCCGGCGTACCGGCTGGTGATCTGCCGGATGCTCAGGTAGCCGCCGGTGCGCGTGGTGGTACTCGCGGCCGATGCGTCCGTCACGGTCATGCCTTCCCTCCGGCCATGTGGCGCAACGCGCCGAGCTTGTTGGCGAGCAGGAAAATCACCAGCCCGACGGCGACCAGGCAGCCGGACATCGCGGCGACCGACGGGTCGGCCCGGTAGTCGAGGTACTGGTACATCTGCACGGGCAGCGTCACGCGTCCCGGGCTGGTCAGAAAGAGCGAGATGCTGATGTTGTCGAACGAGAAGATGAACACCAGCAGCGCGGCGCCCACGGCTCCCGGCCAGACCAGCGGCAACGTCACCC
This sequence comes from Phytohabitans kaempferiae, assembly GCF_042433955.1. Taxonomy (NCBI): domain Bacteria; kingdom Bacillati; phylum Actinomycetota; class Actinomycetes; order Micromonosporales; family Micromonosporaceae; genus Phytohabitans; species Phytohabitans kaempferiae. The sequence goes on from NZ_JBHLUH010000060.1 coordinate 148,310, forward strand.
GGCGAAACACCTTCAGCGGCGACGCGCCGAGCGTGACCGCCGCCTCTTCCAGGTCGTTGCCGAGGCTGGCGAAGGTGGCGATCAACACCTGCAGCGCGATCGGGATGCCCACCACAGCGTGGCCGAGGATCAGCATGCCGACCCCGGACTCGAGCCGCAGGAAGCCGGCGTAGAAGACGAAAATGCTCAATCCGACGACGATCTCGGGTACCGCCAGCGGTCCCAGACCGCCGATCTCGACCAGTCGCCGGCCGCGGAACCGGCGGCGGGCCAGCGCGTACCCGGCGGGCAGCGCGACGGCGAGGGTCAGCACGGTGGTGACCAGGGCGATCTGCACGCTGAGCAGCAGCGCGTCCATGAACGCCCGATTGGACGGCACAGCCGTGATCCACCGCAGCGACCAGCCCTCGGGCGGGAACACCGCGAAGTCACCGGCGTTGAAGGCGGTCATGACCACGACGGCCAGGGGCGCGAGCAGGAACGACGCGGCGACCAGCAGGTAGATCGAGAAGGACCGGGTCTTCATCCGTCACGCTCCGCCCGCATCGAACGGACCATCGAGTACGCCATGATCGGCAGCAACACGACGGTCAGGATGGTGGCCACAGCGGCGCCGAAGGACCAGTCCCCGGTGGCGGAGAAGGAGCTGTAGATGAGGGTCGGCATGGTCACGACCTTCCCGCCGCCGAGCATCGCCGGCCCGAGGTAGGAACCGGCGGCGGCGGCGAAGGTGAGTACGCCGCCGGCGACCAGCCCGGGCCGGGCGTGCGGCAGCACCACGTGCCGGATGATCTGCCAGCGGCCGGCGCCGAGCGTGCGGGCGGCCTCGGCCAGGCGGTCGTCCATGCGGTCGAGGCTGGCGTAGATCGCGATGGTCATCTGCGGGAACATGAACAGGACCATCCCGATGACGATGCCGTACATGCTGTACAGCACCGGAAGTTCAGGGATGCCGAGCGCCGCCAGCCCGCGGTTGACGGCACGGACCAGAAGCTGCACGCCGTACACCCGGACCACGCCGTTGACCAGCAGCGGCGCGAAGAGTGCGAAGATCGCGAAGGTGCGCAGGCGCGGTTTGGTGCGCAGCAGGTACGCGTAGGGCAGGCCGGCCAGCGCGGCGAGCACGACCGTGGCGGCGCCGATGATCAGCGTGTTGAGCAGCGCCTTGAGGTACAGCGAGCTACCCAGGAATGTCGCGTAGTTCTCGACGCTGAAGCCGCTGACCTGCCCAGCGGTCATCTCGCCGAAGCCGCTGCGCGCCACCGCGACGAAGGGCAGCACGAAGAGCAGGACCACGAAGCCGACCAGCGGCAGCACCAGCAGCCAGACGCGCCGGTTCGCCCGCCGCCGGCCACCACCGTCGGTGACGGTGACCGGCGGGCGGGTTCCCCGTTCCAGCGCGGCGGTCACGCGAACGTTTCCTGCCACTTCTTGGTCCAGTCGGTCACGTTCTCACCGATGGTGAGCCAGTCGATCTCCCACATCCTGGCCGCCACCTCCGGCCCCTCCAGCAGCTTCGACTGCACATCCGAGGAGAGGGTGATCCCGGAGTTGGCCGGCGCCACCTGAGTGGTCCTGGTCCACGCCTCCTGCTGCTCGGCCTCGAGCATGAAGTTGATGAACTCGTAGACCTTGTCGACGTTGCCGGACTCGGCCGGGATGGTGATCGGCTGCGAGCTCCACGGCGCCCCCTCGTCCGGGATGACCACAGCGACGTTCCGGCTCGCCAGCGGTACACCGAGGTCAGCGAAGGTGATCGTGGCCAGCAGGCTTCCGTCCGCGAGCTTGTTCACCGGATCGGAGCTGAGCGTGTACTGGTACTGCACATTCGGCTTGAGCTGCTCAAGGGCCATCCAGCCGGCGTCGAAGTCATCGATGCCAGAGCCGAACGCCTGCGCGCCGGCCATCAGCGCCCACACACCGGCGACGCTCGGCATCGCGCCGATCGCCACCTGGCCGCGCAGCTCGGGGCGCCACAGGTCCGCCCACTTGGTGATCTCGAACGGCACCTTGTCCTTGCGGTAAAGGATCGCCTGGGCGCCCCAGCTAACCGGCACGCCGGGCAGCTTGCCGTCCTGGGTAAAGCCGTTGAGCAGGCTCGGGTAGATGTTCGAGTGGGCTGCGACGCGGGCCGTGTCGATCGGTTGCAGCGTGCCGTTCTTGAGGCCGACGGCCGCCTTGTCCGCCGTCAGCCAGGCCAGGTCGTACGCCTTCGGTGCCTGCTGGATCTTCGTGAGGCCGTTCTGCCCGTCCACCGTGTTGACCAGGTTCGCCCCGTACCGCTCGTTGAACGTGGGGGTCAGCTCGGCGAGCGCCTTGTCCCACACACCGCCCCACTGGGATGCGGAAAGCCGGCCACTCGAGCCGGACCCACCACCCGAGCCGGACGAACAGGCCGACAGGGCCGCCAAACCCGCCGCCCCCGTCACCGCCGCGAGAAAAGAGCGTCTGTCGATCGGAACTCTCGCCACCATCTGAACCACCCTCAGGATCACGATTGGTACGCACCTTTTTGGTTGGACCAGAACTTAGATCATGGCAGGAGTCGCCGCAACACTCGAAATGGAAGCGTTACATCAATCCGACATCGAGGACTAAAGCTAACAAATATGCACTTAGGGAACGGGTACGCGCCATCGCGTGATTCCATGCAACTTTTAAGATGCTGAAACGACAGATGTTCGGCCGCGCTCGCTTCCACCTGCTGCCCAAGCGGATGCTGCACGCCAACCGATCCCACTGCGGCGTTACCGCCCGCGAACGGGAGCCGTGGTTAGGGTGGTGGCATGGCACGCAGGCACCGCAACGACTCCCGGCCCGGCGACGAAGACTTCGTCCCGTTCACCGACGCCGAACGCCGTGCCCACGCCGACGCCCTGTCAAACGCCCACGCCGGCCACGACTGCGCCGAACAAGCCGCGAGCCTGTGCCAGGCCGGGGAGTACTACGCCATCCTCGGCGACCACGACCTGGCCGAACAGATGTTCCGGCAGGCACTGCCCATCGAAGACGCCGAACCCGGCGCCCCGCAGGCCGCCTACGCCTCGTTCCTGCTCGACCGGCACCGCCACGACGAAGCCATGGCCATGATCACCGAAGCACGCCGGCTCCATCCAGAGGACCCGGACGTGTTCAGCGTCATCGGCGAAGCCCTCGCCGAACACGGCTACGCGCAACAGGCCGCTCGCTGGTTCACCGCCGGACTGGTCACCCACCTCGGGCATCTCACCGATCTCAACCTGGACGACCTGCGCGAAGACTTCCACACCGAGCAACTTGCCCACGGCCGCTACCAGGCGCGCCAGGTCCTCAAACTCCCGCAAGACCACATCGACGCACTCGTGCAGGAACTACGACAGCACAACGCCGCCACAGCCGTCGCTCATTAGCGCCCGTCGATCATCAAGTCTGCATCAGAGCCGACTTGCTTCAACGCTGACAACTATCGCATTCGTGGGAGTTCGGGGGAACTGCGGTCGCGCAGCCGCAGTTTGCGACGGGATCGTCTCCCCGTCGAGAAGGATCTCACCGAGTAGTCATCTGATGAATGCCAATGCGTCGGCCGGCTTCGCCAACCTGACGCACCACTTAGTCGGCCTATCGTTGTTCGGCCGCGGCGGGCGGCGAGACTGGCCGGTAGACCGTCGTGACTTCGCTGGCATCCATGGTGAGTCTGCCGCGGGCGACGAGTAGGTCGAGGTGTGCTTTGGTCTCAAGAGTAGCGAGCGCCGCGTTGAACCCGTCAAGCTCGTCGAAATGCCGCTCACGCCGGGTCCAGGTCACAGCGCGGGCGACGTCCAGAGCGGTCGTTCCGAAGGATGAGACCGCGGCTAGGCAGAGTTCCAAGCGGTGATAGTGGTGCGCGAGCAACTCGTCCACCCGCTCGTGCGAGCGGCGGTCGGCAGCGCCGTGAGCGGGCGCGAGCCGCAGGTCCGGCAGGTCGCGGATACGCAGCAGCGAGTGCAGGAAGTCGCCGAGCGGCAGCTCCGCCTGGACCGGCTCGAATCCGATCGACGGCGTGATGGTGGGCAGCACGTGGTCGCCAGCGAACAGCAACCCCGCCTCACGATCGACGAAAACGAAATGCCCTTGGGTATGTCCCGGTGTCGCCACAGCCTCCAGTGTGCGCGTGCCGACCTGAATCCGCTGATCGTCGTCGAGCCATTGGTCGGGCATCGTCCAATGTGAAAGATCCCGCTCGGCCCCTTCGCTCGCGGCCCGCCACCGCTCTGCCAACTCGTCGGCACCGGCCCGGCGCAGCTGCGACTCTGTGGAGCGATCGGCACGGTCAGGATTCTGGATGAGCTTGAGCGCGGGCTGCTCACCACGGCCGAGACTCACCGCCGCCGTCCGGAATTCCGAGCGGATGGCGACAGCCTGGGTGTAGTGGTCTCTGTGGACGTGAGTGACGAGGAACGAGGTGATGTCTCGCGGATGGTGGCCGATCTTACGCAGTGAGTCCTCAAGCTGTTTGCGAGATGTCTCCACAGCCCAACCGCCGTCGATGAGCGTTAGACCACTTTCGGTCTCTATCACATAGACGTTGACCGCCTTGAGTCCGTCCATGGGAAGCGGTAGCGGAATCCGGTGTACCCCTTCAGCCAGAGAATATGCCCCTGGCTCGGTCCAATCCTGGTGATCGTCCACATTTACGATCATGCCGTGCACCGCATAGCCCCGTCCAAGTGAATCACACCACTGCGCCTACCGATTCGCCTCATGCGCCGCACCCGACGCGATCAACTCGTCGACGTTCCGATACCCCATGCCCCCAGCGCCACTCTGGTGTCCTGTCCCGGAGCCGAAGGCCCCTTCGACAACGTCGCTTCCGTCCGCGAAAAGCGTGGCGCCGGCTGTACCCGGCCCTCGTGCTCGGCGAACACGCCGCGAGCCGCGATGTGCGGATGCCGTACCGCCTCGCTGAAAGGCAGGATGGGTGCCACGCACCCGTCCGTGCCGTCGAAGATCTCCGCCCACTCAGCCTGGGTCTTCCGCTTGAACGCCTCGGCCAGGTCCGTTTCAAGCGCGTCGAGCGGCGCCACGCGGTGGATCCGGGGACTCACCCAGGGGCCGAGGTGAGCCCGCCGGGCGCTCGCGCGGATGGCGGGAGAAGCGCGGGGCGGGCATGGCCTGGAGCACCCCATCGACCTCCACCAACGACCGCCGGGCGGCCAGGTGCGGGTGGCCGGCCGCCTCACGCAGCGACAGGACCGGGGCGACGCAGGCGTCCGTGCCGTCGAACGCCGCTGTCCACTCGTCCTGCGTGCGGGCGGCGAACGCGGCGGCGAGCCTCGCGCGCAGGGCCGGCCAGCGGGCCTCGTCACGCTGGTCGGCCGGGTCGGCGTCGACGCCGAGGACCCGGACGAGTTCGGCGAAGAACTGCGGCTCGATCGCCCCGACGGCCATGTGTCGGCCGTCGGCGGTCTCGTAGACGGCGTAGAACGGGGCGCCGCCGTCGAGCAGGTTCGCGCCGCGCTCGTCGCGCCAGCGGCCGTCGGCCAGCAGGCTGTGCACGATGCCGAGCAGGTGCACCGTGCCGTCCACGATCGCCGCGTCGACGACCTGGCCGCGCCCGGTGCGGCGGGCCTCCAGCAGCGCGGCGAGCACGCCCATGACCAGGTAGGTCGCGCCGCCGCCCAGGTCGCCGACGAGGTTGAGCGGAATCTGCGGCGGGCCGCCGGCCGGGCCGATCGCGTGCAGCGCGCCGGTCGGCGCGAGATAGGCGATGTCGTGGCCGGCGGTGTGCGCGGCCGGGCCGCTCTGCCCCCAGCCGGTCATCCGGCCGTACACCAGCCGCGGATTGCGCTCCCACAGCGCCTCCGGCGCCAGGCCGAGCCGCTCGGCGACCCCGGGCCGGAAACCCTCGATGAGGACGTCCGCGCCGTCGCACAGGGCGGCCAGCCGCTCCCGTCCCTCGGCGGTCTTCAGGTCGAGCTCGACCGCGCGCTTGCCCCGGCCCAGCAGGTCCGCCCCCGGTGCGCGCGGGGTGAGGACGTTGCCGCCGGGCCGGTCTACGCGGATCACGTCGGCGCCCATCTCCGCGAGGATCATGCCGGCGAACGGGCACGGCCCGATGCCGGACAGCTCGACCACCGCGATTCCGTCCAACGGGCCGGTCACCGCGGGCCCGTCCCGGCGAGATCCAGCGAACGGCCGATGATCTCCTTCATGATCTCGGTGCTGCCGGCATAGATCCGGCTGATTCGCGAGTCCACGAACGCCCGCGCGATCGGGTACTCGAGCATGTACCCGTAGCCGCCGTGCAGCTGCACGCACGCGTCCACGACCCGGCCCTGCATCTCGGTGGTCCACCACTTCGCCTTCGCCGCGTCCACGGCGCTGAGCGTGCCAGCGTTGAGCTCCAGCACGCACCGGTCCACGAAGTGCTGCGCCAGCTCGATCTCGGTCGCGATCTCGGCGAGCCGGAACCGGGTGTGCTGCAGCGCGCCGATCGGCGCGCCGAACGCCCGCCGCTGCCGCACATATTCGACGGTCCAGTCCAGCACCGCGCTCGCCTGCGCGACCGCCGACACCGCGATGGACACCCGCTCCCGCACCAGGTTGCCGGTGAGGCTGGCGAACGCGGACCCTTCCTCGCCGAGCAGATTGGCGACCGGCACGCGAACGTCGGCAAAGGACAGCTCGGCGGTGTCCTGCGCATGGTGGCCGACCTTGTCGAGGTTGCGGCCGCGCTCGAAGCCCGGCATGCCGCGCTCGATGACGAGCAGGCTCAGGCCCCGGTGCGGGTGCTCGCCGGTGCGCACCGCGGCGACGACGAGGTCCGCGTTGATGCCGTTGGTGATGAACGTCTTCGCCCCGTTGACCACGTACCGGTCGCCGTCACGGACGGCCGAGGTGCGGATGCCTGCCAGGTCGGACCCGGTGCCGGGCTCGGTCATGGCCAGCGCGGTGATGGTCGTTCCCGCGGCGACGCCGGGCAGCCAGCGCCGGCGCTGTTCGGCGGTGGTGAGCCTCAGCAGGTACGGCAGTACGATGTCCGCCTGCAGCGACGGTCCGGCCATCGCCGGCCAGACCGCCGCCTTCGCCGACTCCTCCAGCACAACGGCGTTGTACCGGAAGTCATCGACACCGTCCCCGCCGTATTCGGAAGGGACGGCGGCGAACAGTCCGAGGTCCGCGGCGGTCGTGAACAGTGTCCGCGGGACGATGCCCGCACGTTCCCATTCGGCGTAGTTCGGCACCACCTCCTTGCGCAGGAACGTCTGGACGCTGTCGCGGTACGTCTCGTGGTCCGGCTCGTACAGCACCCGGCGCATCGCGGCGACCTCCCTTCAGATCGTCAGCCCGCCGCTGCACACGACGGTCTGAGCACTGACGTAGTCGGACTCGGGCAGGCAGAACAGGTAGACCGCGCCGGCGGCCTCGGCCGGCGTACCGGCGCGACCGAGCGGGATCGTCTGCTCCATGGCAGCGAGCAGCTGCGGGTTCACGCCGACCTTGATTTCGCGGCCGTCGACGGCGATGGTGCCGCCTTCTCCAGCCGCCGTCTCGGTGAGCCTGGTCGTGATGAAGCCGAATGCGACGGTGTTGACGGTGACGTTGTATCGCCCCCACTCCTTCGCGAGGGTCTTCGTGAGCCCGGTGATTCCCGCCTTCGCGGCGGCGTAGTTGGCCTGGCCGACGTTGCCGCTCAGCCCGGCCACAGACGAGATGTTGACGACCTTGCGGCACGGCACTGGTTCGCCGGCCGCCCGGGCGCGCTTGACCGCGTCGGCGATGACCGGCTGGGCGGCACGCAGGATCCGGAACGGCGCCTTGAGGTGCACGTCGAGGATCGCGTCCCACTGCTCGTCGGTCATCTTCTGCACAACTGAGTCCCAGGTGTAGCCGGCGTTGTTGACGATGACGTCGACACCGCCGAAGTGCTCGACAGCGGTGCCGACGAAACGCTCCGCGAAGCCCGCCTCAGTGACGTTGCCGGGGCAGGCGATGGCAGTACCGCCGGCCGCCGTGACGTCAGCGACCGTCTGTGCCGCGGGCTCGAGGTCGAGGTCGTTGACGACGACGCTGGCGCCGTCCGCCGCCAACTTGCCTACGATCTCCCGGCCGATCCCGCGCCCGCCGCCGGTGACCAACGCGACGCGTCCGTTCAGCTTGCCCATGTCGTGGTGCCCTCTCTCTGATGTGCGATGGTGAGCGCGGGTCCGGCATCGGCGGACCAGCTCGTCGAGTGTGGCGAGCGTGTCCTGACCGCCTCGGACGAGCGCATGGTGGTGATCAGTGACTTCCTCCAGGCGTCGAGTTCAGCGGTCGGCGGGACGGTAGGCGGTCACGACCGCGGCGCCGCCGAGGCCGATGTTGTGGGCGAGGGCCACGCCGGTGTGTTCGGCGGCGGCCGGTACCTGCCGCGCTCCGGCGGTGCCCCGCAGCTGCCAGGTGAGCTCGGCGCACTGGGCGAGCCCGGTGGCGCCGAGCGGGTGGCCCTTGGAGATAAGCCCGCCGGACGGGTTCACCACCCAGCGGCCGCCGTACGTGGTGTCGCCGGCGTCGACGAGCTTGCCGCCCTCGCCTTCGCCGCACAGGCCCAGCGCCTCGTAGGTGAGAAGTTCGTTGGTGGCGAAGCAGTCGTGCAGCTCGATGACGCTGAGGTCCTGCGGCCCGAGGCCGGCCTGCTCGTAGACCGCCCGCGCGGCGGCGCGGCTCATGTGTGCGCCGACCAGCGCGGCCGCGGTGCCGTCGAAGGTGTCTTCGAAGTCGGTGACCATCGCCTGGCCCACGATCTCGACCGCCCGCCCGGCGAGGCCGTGCCGGTCCACAAAGGACTCACTGGCGAGTACCGCGGCCGCGGAGCCGTCCGAGGTGGGTGAGCACTGCAGGCGGGTGAGTGGCGCGACGATCCCGGGCGAGGCGAGCACCTCGTCGAGGGAGAACTCGCGCTGGAACTGGGCGTAGGGGTTGTTGACCGAGTGCCGGTGGTTCTTCACCGCGATCCGGGCGAACTGCTCGGCGGTCGTACCGTAACGCTCCATGTGCTCGCGGCCGGCCTCGGCGAACATCCACGGCGCCATCGGGCGGCCGGGGCCGCGCAGCCGCTCCAGCTCGCGGATGTGCCGGCCCAGTGGCAGGGCGCGGTCGGCGTAGGTCTCCGACAGCGAGCCGGGCGCCATCTTCTCGAAGCCGATCGCCAGCACGCAGTCGGCGGCGCCGCGCACCGCGCGGGCGGCGAGCCACAGCGCGGTGGAGCCGGTGGAACAGTTGTTGTTGACGTTGACGACGGGGACGCCGGTCAGGCCGAGCTCGTACACGGCGCGCTGGCCGCTGGTGGAGTCGCCGTAGACGTATCCGGCGTACACCTCCTGCACTGTGTCGTAGGCGATCCCGGCGTCATGCAGCGCCGCGGTGCCGGCCTCGCGCGCCATGTCCGGGTAGTCCCAGCCCTCCCGACGGCCCGGCTTCTCGAATTTGGTCATGCCGACGCCGATGACGTACACCTTGCTGCTCATCGTTGCCTCCAGGGTTTCAGGCGGTGTACTCCGCCAAGCCGTCCTTGATGACCTGCGTGCCGCCGTCGGCGACGGTCTCGAAGCAGTAGCGGTGCTTCCCGGTGCGCCACGCGTTCGTGGTGATCGCGTGGCCGGGGAAGGCGGGGGCGCTGAACCGCACCGCCAGGCGCCGCAGCCGGGCCGGATCGCCGGCGCCGGCGAGCGCGTGCGAGGTGAACGCCATCGTGCACAGGCCGTGGACGATGACGCCGGGCAGGCCGGCCTTGCGGGCGAAGGCGTCGTCGAGGTGGATGGGCATGAAGTCGCCGGACGCCTCCGCGTACCGCCGCGGCTGGTCCGCGTCGATCTCCTGGATAATGGTCAGGTCCGGGGCGCCGGCGGACGCCTGCGGGTCGGCGCGGTGTTCCGGGGCCGTGCGGCCGGCATCGCCGGAGTGGGTCGCGCCGCGGAAGAAACCGGTGAAGTACTGCTCGTTGACCGGGTCGCCGTCGCCGCCGGTCGTCTCCAGCAGGGTCGTGACGACGACGCCGGAGCTGCGGGCGTGCACGCCGATGACCTGTGCCCGGCACCGCAGCAGGTCGCCAGGGACAATCGGCCGGGTGATGTGGATGTCGTGCTGGCCGTGCAGGATCCGCGATGCCGCCTCGGGCGGCGCCACGCCCAGCGTGGCCTCGGCCATCACCCCAAACCCGGGCACGACGGCGAAGACCGGGGGCGCGACGGTACCGTCGGCGTGCGTCGGGGTCGGATCGTTCGTCGCCGCCGCGTAGGCCGCGATTCGGTCGCGGGTGACGGCGAACTCGACGGTCTTGCTCCAGGAGCCAAGCTGCTCGATGGTGAACACACCACGAACCTAGAAACTGGCCGGCGCGGCGAGGAGTACCGCCACTAGCGGAATCCGTGACCGTAGCGCGCATCAGCGGCTAGCGTTGGCGGCGTGGCCGCCTCTCCACTGCCCCGCATCGTTGTGCAGCGCCTGCTGCGCATCGCCGAGCGGCGCGGGCTCGACCCCGCGCTGCTGCTGCGCCGCACCGGGATCCCGGCCGACGCCGTGCGCGGCGGCGTGGTGCCGGTGACCGTCGCGCAGGCGGCGGAGTTGACCCAGGATTTGTGGATCCTCACCGGCGACGAGCTGTTCGGGCTCGGCCCGCCGGCACCGCTGGGCTCGTTCCAGCTCGTCATGCGCTCGGTGATCCACGTCGCCGACCTCCGCGAGGGCCTGAAACGGCTCGCCAGCGCCAGCCACGTGCTGCCCGGCCTGACGCCGCTGTCGGTCGAAATCGATGGCGCGCTGTGCCGCATCGAGATCGACACGAGCAGGCTGGACGACCCGGACCACCTCGTCGCCGAGCTGCTGCTGACGCTGATCCACCGGGTGCTCGGCTGGCTGGGCGGCCGCCGCATCCCGCTGCGTTCGGTGGAGCTGCCGTGGCCCGCACCGGACTACGCCGCCCAGTACGAGACCGTGTTCGGCGTGACCCCGACGCCCGGCGCCGACCGGCTGGCGCTCGCATTCGACGCCGCGCTGCTGCGCACGCCGGTAGTGCGCGACGAGCAGGAGCTCGCCAACTACCTCAACGACCAGCCGCGCGTGTGGTTCGCGACGCGGGACTACGGCGTGACCGTCGCCGACCACGTCCGCCGGATCCTCGAGCAGGGCCTGCGCGGGCACTGGCCGACCTCCGACGAGATCGCCACCCGGCTGAACGTCAGCACCCAGCACCTGCGCCGCCTGCTGCGCCAGCACGGCACCTCGGTCGGACAGATCAAACAGGAAATCCTCCGCGACGCCGCCGTCGCAAGCCTGCGCCGCGGCGACGAGTCCGTGGAGAGCCTCGCCACCCGCCTGGGCTTCTCCGAGGCGAGCGCCTTCCGCCGCGCGTTTCGCCGCTGGACCGGCCGCTCCCCGGCCGAATTCCGCACCTCGCGCCGGGCGGAAGAGACCATGCTCTGCGCGATTGCGCCCAAGACGGCTCGCCCCTGACCTGCGGCCCGCAGGTCAGGGGCTGTCGGTGCCAGGGCTGCGCGGGTCAGCCGGTGAGGCTTACGCGCAGTGTCTCCTTCAGGCTCCGTGGAGGTCTGCCCGTGACGCGCTCGACGGTATCGGTCGTGCGGTCCTCGATGCCGAGTGCTAACAGCTGGTCGATCGATGCCAACATAGCCGCGGCGGGCTCGGGTATGTGCTGCGCGAGCATCTGCTCAAGTTCCCCAGTGGTGACCGGATCGTGTCGAACTGGCCGCGCGAGGACCTCGGTGAGTGTTGCGGCGACGTCGGCGTAGCTGAGCGCCTCGGGCCCGGTCAGGATCAGGTCTCCCTGGAGGGGTTCGTGCGCGACGAGCGCGTGTGCCGCAACCTCAGCGATGTCCTCGACGTCGATGAAGGCGACACGCCCTTGACCTGTCGCTGTGACGATCTTGCCCATGGTGCGGGCGCTCTCGGCGTGGTGGTGGCCGCTGACGAAGTTCTGCATGAACCACGAGGGCCGGAGAACAACCCACTCCTCGAACATCTGCGAGACGAGTTGCGCAACCTGTCCCACGGCCGGTCCCCCGGACTCGACGGCGGATGAGCCGAGCAGGACCATACGAGAGACCCCCGCCTGCCGCGCCGTGGCGAGGAACGGCGCCATCGCGACTTGCGGGTCCGGGTCCAGTGGTGGAGGGACGAGGTAGGCGGCGTCGACGCCGGCCAGCACGCCGTCGAACGTCGCTGGGTCGTACCAGTCGAACCGGACTCCATCCGCAGCCTCAGGGGTCGGATGACGGGAAGCGGCCCGCACCGAGACGCCGCGCGCGAGCAACTTGGTGACCAGGGGCCGGCCGGTGTTACCCGTGCTGCCGGTCACCAGGATCGTCGGGCTGGCGGTCATGCCGACGGCTCCATGTCGATCACGACCAAGGGGTTCCAGTAGTCACGGTACAGGGTGATCAGACCGTCCGCGACGGTCAGCACGACCACATAGGACTGGTCGTAAGGCGCCCCCGTCGCGGTCACCCGACCCTCGATCTGCATCTCGATGATGGCCTTGTTCGGGTCGACCGTCTGGTGGACCGTCACCTGCGGCTCCTTGGTCACCTCGATGCTCCCTGGCAGGACGCTGAGGTAGGACGCGACCGCTTTCTTGCCTTCCAGTCGCTGCGGCCGCCCGGCGGGGGCATAGGGAAACTCGAACACGACGTCCTCGGCGCACAGGTCGACCCACCCTGTGACATCGCCGCTCCGCAGCGACGCGAGGGCCGAACGGAAGATCTCTGTGGGGGTAGTCGGTCGGTCAGCGTTCATGGCAAGCCCTTCGATATATTGCTGATACGCACTTCAGAGCCATTCGGGATCGAGGTCCAGGGTCGTGCGGTCGCACCGGCACAAGAGGTCGAACTGGTGGTCGGTCCGCGGTAGCTCGTAGTGGAAGAAGTACCGGGCCGCCGCTCTCTTGCCGTTGTAGAAGTCATCGACCTTGCCGGCAGCGACAACCACCTGCTCGAGCCATAGCCACGCGATGACCACGTGGCCCATTGCCTCCAGGTACACCGACGAGTTGGCCATCGCGGCCTCGCGATCCGCGGATCGCGAAAGCGTCTCCGTCGTCACGACCAGCCGGTCGATTCGACGCTCGAGCAGCTCCGCGAGCACGGCTGGCTCTCCATCCCTCCCCCGCGCGGACAACGCTGTCTGCCTCATGCTGTCGATCAGCATCCGGAATGCCCTGCCGCCGTTCACCCGCACCTTTCGGCCGAGCAGGTCGAGTCCCTGGACGCCGTGGGTGCCCTCGTGGATCTGGTTCAGTCGGTTGTCTCGATAGTGCTGCTCGACGTCGAAGTCGCGCGTGTATCCGTACCCCCCGTGAACCTGGATGGCCAGGTCGTTGGCGGCCAGGCACCACTGGGCGGGGAATGACTTCGCGATCGGGGTCAGGACGTCGAGCAGCATCCGTGCTCGGTCACGTTCAGCCTCGTCGGGTGCGCTTGCCTGTTCGTCGACAAGGCGCGCGCAGTACAGGATGAGGGCAAGGGATCCTTCTACATAGGACTTCTGCGCGAGCAGCATCCGGCGGACGTCCGCGTGTTCGATGATGGGGACCCGCGGTGAGGAGGGATTCTGCTCGCCCGCTCGCCTGCCCTGGAGACGGGTCTTCGCGTATGCCAACGACTTGAGGTAGCCGGTGTACCCGAGCGAAACTGCCCCGGAGCCGACGGCGATACGCGCCTCGTTCATCATGTGGAACATGCAGGCGAGGCCGTTGCCCTCGGCGCCGATCAGATAGCCGACGGCTCCGGCTTCGCCGCGCGGTCGATGGGTGCCGTCTCCGAAGCCAAGCACAGTGTTGGTGGTGCCTCGGTTGCCCATCTTGTGGTTGAGCCCGAGGAGGACGACGTCGTTGCGTTCTCCAATCGAGCCGTCGGACTCGACCAGGTACTTCGGGACGGCGAACAGCGAGATGCCCTTGATGCCGCTGCCGGTGCCGCCGGTACGGGCGAGAACGAGGTGGATGATGTTTTCGCCGAGTTCGTGATCGCCGGCGGAAATCCACATCTTGGTGCCACGCACCCGGTAGGTGCCGTCGTCCTGGAGTTTGGCTCGTGTGGTGATGTCGGCGAGTGAGGATCCGGCTTCCGGCTCGGACAGGCACATCGTGCCGAAGAAGCGCCCCTCGATCATCGGTCGGGCGTAGCGGTCGACCATGTCGGCGTCGGCGTGCGCGACCAGCAGGTTAGCCGCGGCCGACGCGAGGAAGAGGTATCCCGTCGTCGAGGCGTTCGCGGCAGTGAACCACAGGGACGACGCCTTCTGCACGGTGACCGGTAGCCGCATACCGCCGTACGCGTGGTCGAAGCTCGCGGCCTGGAGTCCGGCGGCGATGTAGGCGTCGATCGCCTCACGCACCGCCGGGATCAACTCCACCCGACCCTCCGAACCGACGACCGGTTCGCGCAGGTCGCCCTCGCGGTTGTGCGGAGCGAACTTTCTCACCGCGAGCTGTTCACTGAGGTCGAGTACCGCGGAAAAAGTCTCGGCTGAGTGCTCCTGGAAGCGTGACCTGGTGGTGAGGTCCACGACGTGGAGCCACTCGTACAGCATGAAGTCCAGGTCGCGCCTTGAAAGAAGGTGAGAGGTCTGCCTCACTGGTGTCGTCGTCACAGATCTGCCCTAGATCTCGCGCTTGAGGATCTTGCCAGTGCTCGTCGTCGGCAGCGAGTCCCTGAACTCAACGATCCGGGGGTATTTGTAGGCCGCCAGCTGGCCCTTCGACCACACGATGAGCTCCTCCTCGGAGGTCTGGTCGCCGGGGTTCTTTACCACCACGGCCTTGATCTCCTCCCCATGGGAGGGATGTGGCACACCGACGACCGCGACCAGGGACACGGCCGGGTGGGTGATCAGCACTTCTTCGATCTCGCGTGGGTACACGTTGAAGCCACCTCGGATAACCATGTCCTTCAGGCGGTCGACGATGTAGTAGTAGCCGTCGCTGTCCTTTCGGCCAAGGTCGCCGGTTCGGAACCAGCCGTCCTTGAGGACCTCCGCGGTCTCGGCCGGCCGCTTGTAGTACCCCTTCATCACGTTGTACCCGCGGATCGCGATCTCGCCGATGGCCTCGGGCCCTTCGGCGACGTCGGTCCAGTCGGGATTGACCAGCTTCATCTCGACCCCGGGGATCGGCTTGCCGATCGAACCGATTCGAGGGCTGGCGCCCCAGGGCGAGAACGCCGCGCCGGGCGAGGTCTCCGACAGTCCGTACCCCTCGATGATGGTTACGCCGATCTTCTCCTTGAAGGCGCGATGGATCTGCCCGGGAAGCGCTGCACCGCCGGAGATCGCGACCCGCAGGCGACCGGCGATTGCCTCGACGTCGACCGAGGCGTCGTTGTGGGCTTCGAGTTCGGCGAGCAGTGCCCAGTACATCGTGGGCACTCCACCGAACACCGTGACTCCCTCGTCGACGAGGAGCTGGAGTGCGGCGCGCGGCTCGAACCGCGGCATGAGCACCACGGTGCCGCCGAAGCCGGCGGCCGCGTTCTGGATGGCGGTCTGGCCGAAGGAGTGAAACAGCGGCAGGACGCACAGGTATGTGTCGGGGCGATCGGGATCGGCGTTGTAGAGGTCGCGGGCTGCCAGTGCGTTGAGGCGGAGGCTGTCGTGCCGGAGCTCCGCTCCCTTGGGCTGGCCTGTAGTGCCCGAGGTGAAAAGGATGACCGCGGAATCGTCGTCGGCCATGGCCGCGGAGTCGAACGTGCGGGGCAGGCTCCCGACGGCAACGTGGAAGTCGTCGTCGGGGACATCGTCGGTGCGGCCGGGAGAAACACTGAAGAAGTGCCGGCACCCCTCTACCTGCTCGAAGCCGGCGCGCGCCTCTGCCCCCATGGGCACCTCACCGCCGCTCTCAAACGCGAAGAACACCCGCACGTCGGCCTCGCGCAGGTGGTATGCGTACTCGCGTCCCTTGAAGAGGATGTTGAGCGGGACGACGACCCCGCCGACCTTGAGAATGCCGAAGTAGATCGCGGTGAACTCTGGAATGTTCGGAGCGGTCACCGCCACCTTGTCGTCGCGCCCGATCCCGTGCGCGGTCAGGAGGTTGGCTACTCGGTTCGCCTCCTCGTCGAGCTGCCGGTAGGACCAGCGGCGCACGCCGGCCACGATGGCGGTGCGGTCGGGATAGTTCGTCGCAGCCGACTCCAACAGCGTCGCAAGATTCGTCACAGCAGCTTCCGATCAAGAGATGAGTCTGGATACGCGGCTGACAGACGCAACGCCGCATTCGACAACCTGGAAGCCACACCGGCAGACCCGGGTGTCAATCGTCACCGTAGTTCATGTGCACTTAACAACACAAGGATCGGATGCAATCTAAGCATGATGGAATGCGGGCCGCGGTGCTCGAATCCAACTCCTGACCGCCCAGCCTCGGGGTGTGGTCTCAACGGCTCACGTGGCGCCCGTGCTGGCGGCTCTCGCGGACCCAAGATCCACAGAATGCCGGTCCGAGGCCCACGTTGGGCCGGGTCGCGATCGTGGCGACGCGGAGGGCGAGGCCGCGGGAGCAACGGCCAGGAGCACGACGGGCATCGCGGCAGCTCCCCCTCTGCCACACCAGAAGCGAACCGCAACGGAAGGCCGCGAACCTCGACCGCGAAAGATCCCTGGACAGCGTGGTGCCGGGCGCACGAATCACTCGTCTGGCGGCCTCAGGGAGCCTGGGCGGTGTTCTTGTCCACCCAGTATGCGATCGCGTCGTTCGCGTTGCGGATGTGCTCTGACATCAGGCGGCGCGCGAGCTCGTGATCCTGCTCCAGGATCGCGGTGGCGATCGCCTCGTGCTCGGCGAGGTTCTTCTTGATCAGCCTCGAGTTGCCGGTATATATGGCGAAGGAGATGTTGTGCGGAAGCCGCCGCCGAAGCTCACGGATCGTGAGCGTGAGGTGATGGTTGCCTGCGGCTTCGAGGATGACCGAGTGGAACTCGTCGTTGGCGCGCATCCATCGTTCGGCCTGGAGGTCCTGTGGCTGGTCGAGCGACTCGCGGAACGCGTCCCATGAATGGGTCATCCGCTCGGTCTGCTCGTCGTTGATGCGATCACAGGCCAGCGCGGCGGCGAGCCCTTCGAGCTCGCCTCGCACCTGCCCGATCTCCCTGATGTCATGCCCCGAGAGTCCGTTGACCCGGGCACCCCGGTTGGGAACAATGGTGACGAATCCCTGTACGGCCAGGATTCGCAGCGCTTCTCGAACCGGGGTGCGACTGACTCCAAACTCCTCGGCGAGCGCCTCGTGTCGCAGCCAGGTGCCGATCGGCACCTCGCCGGCGATGACTCGGCGCTGCAACACGGCGACCAACTGGTCGCTCATGGATGCGCCTTGAGCGGCGAGCTCCCCGTCGAGTACCGATTCGTCAGCCATCTCAGGCCCTCCTCCCACCTGGAACGGCCGGCAACGGCGTCCTGTCGATTGTGGTGCAAATACTACCGGGCTTGCATCCAATCTGGACTTCGGCCTCGGCGTCGACGCTCCGTAGCTTCCTGTTCCGGATAGCCGTGCGGCTATGCCCATGGTCTGCGGAGGGCTCGCCGACCACCCCGTGGATGGCGGGTGCGGTGCAGGCGCGTTCGACGGCACGGAATGGATCGTCATCGGCCAACCGCGTACCCCTGGGCACCGCGGGGGTTGGCTGCGCCGATGATGCGTCCCTCGGCGCGTTCGAGGTGCACCGACGACAGTCGGCCGAGCGCCCAACTTCCGGCGCGCTGCACGGCGTGCCCCATACCATCGAGGTCCGCGAGGACGGCTTGGCCGATCCGGTCCTCGATGACCAGGCCTCCCGGGTCCCAGCTTCGTGGCCAGAAGCTGCCCGGGAAGCTGGTGGTGTGGAACATCGGCGCCTCGATCGCCTGCTGGGAGCCGAACCGGCCGACCAGGGTGCGGAGCAGGTACACCAGCTGCCACTGGTCCTGTTGATCGCCGCCAGGGCTGCCGAGTGCGGTGATCGACTCCTCGGTCGTCACGATGGTGGGCGTCAGCGTGGTCCTGGGACGCCGGCCGGGTGCCAGGGCTGACGGGCTCGCCGGGTCCAGGTGGGTCATCTGGAGTCGGGTACCGAGGCAGAACCCCAGCTCGGGTACCGCGGGCGAGGACTGTAGCCAGCCGCCGGAGGGTGTCGCTGAGATCGCGTTCCCCCACCTGTCGATGACGTCGATGTGGCAGGTGTCGCCTTGGGTCTCGCCGGTGACTCGGACGGTCGGCTCACCGACCGTCGCGGACCCGGTGGCGGTCGCTGTGCCGGTCGATGCGGCGAGGGCCGGGCGATAGGGCCGAGGCAGCCCGGCGAACGACCCCGGTCGCAGCTCCCAGGAGCTACGCGGCCCGATAAGCTCACGTCGTTGCTTGGCGTACTCCGCTGACAGCAACACCGTGAGCGCCTCGGGATCGAGCCCGTCGCCGTAGTACGCGTCGCGGTCGGCCATCGCCAGCTTCAGTGCCTCGACGACACGGTGGATGCCTGGTGCGGTGTCGAGATCGAGCTCGTCGTCTTCGAACCCGTCGAGGATCCTGAGGGCTTGCAGCAGCGCCGGCCCTTGGGTCCAGGGGCCGGCCTTGTGCACTCGGCGGCCGCGGAACGTGACCGACAGGGCGGGCTCGAAGTGTGCGGCGTACGCTGCCATGTCGGCAGCGGTGAGGACGCCATGGTGGTCCCCGCCGGTGGCATGGCGGTGCGGGACGTCGGCGACGAACCGCTCGATAGCCTCCGCGACGAACCCCTGTCCCCATGCCGTTCGGGCCGCGTCGATCCGTGTGCGCCGATCCGGGGCACCTGCGCTCTCGGCCAGCAGCCGGCGAAGCGTCCGTGCGTAGGCGGGACTGGTGACCAGGTCTCCAGGGGACGGTGCCGCACCGTCTCGGAGCCAGAGGTGCGCGGACGTGGGCCAGTGCGCCACGAACAGGTCGCGTACCTGATCGATCACCACGCACGTGTTTGCCAGGACCGGATGCCCGGCCTCCGCGTAGTGGATCGCATAGGAGAGGACGTCCTCAAGCTCCCAGCTGCCGTGGTCTCGCAGCAGCAGCAGCCAGGCGTCGACCGCACCGGGCACCGCGGCGGCCAGGGCTCCCGCTCCGGGCACGGACGCCAGGCCCTCAGCACGGAAGTGGTCGATGGTCGCGAGGGCCGGGGCTGGGCCTTGCCCGCACAGGACCTCGACGGGTCCTCCGGCGGGTGCGATCAGCGCCACGAGGTCGCCGCCCGGCCCGTTGAGGTGGGGTTCGACGACGTGGAGGACGAACGCGGCGGACGTGGCGGCGTCGAAGGCGTTGCCCCCACGTTCCAGGACGGACTGCGCTACCGACGATGCGATCCAGTGGGTGGAGGCGGAAACACCGAACGATCCGGTGATCGCGGGACGGGCCAGGAACTGGGGCGCACGGAAGGTGTCGTTGCTCATGGCTGCGCTCCGTCCGTCGTCGGAGGCAACTGCCCTGCCCAGACGGCGAACAGGAACTCGATCGTGGGGTCGACGATCTCCGGCTCCGCGAACACGGCGGTGGCGTGGTCCTCGCCGGGCACGACTGTGAGTTCGCAGTAGCCTCCCCGTGCTCGGACGGCGTCCCGCAACCGGATGCTCTGTTCCACCGGCACGGTTCGGTCGGCACCACCATGTGCGAGGAGAAAAGCCGGTAGCTGCGCGGCGGCGGAGACGGCGCGCAGCACGGAGCCGTGCTCGATGACGGCGGACAGGTCGTCGGAGTCGAGGTTGCGACCGTAGATGAGATCGATATTCGGGCCGACCCGGTCCTTCAGTGCCGGATCTGACTTGGCGAGGGCGACGATCTCGCTCAGGTCGCTGGCCGCGTAGTGAAGCACGACTGCGGAGAGCGCGGCGCTGTACCCGGCGAGTTCGGGAAGCTGGCGCCCGGCGGTCATGCCTGCGCTGACGGCGGCTCTGCCCATGAGGTATCCACCGGCCGAGCTCCCCCATCCCGCGACTCGCTCGGGATCGAGGCGGTAGTCGCCGGCGTGTGCGCGCACCCATCGGATGGCGGTGACGATGTCTTCGACCGTCTCGGGATAGCGGGCCTCGCCGGCGAGGCGATATTCGACGGAGACGACGGCGATGCCGCGGCCCGGGAGGCTGCCCCAGGGGCCCATCTCCTTGACGCCGCCTACGAAGGCGCCGCCGTGGGCGTAGACGACGACGGGAAACGGGCCGTCGCCGCTGGCGGGAAGGTGGACGTCGACGCGCAGCGGTCGCCATCCGCTGTGCATGCCGATCGCGACGTTCAGGTAGGAGGTGGCGCCGTCGAGGACGTGGACCGCGACGGGTTCGACCAGCCGCGGGTCGACGACCGTGTACGGAATCACGTCGACCTCGGGGAGCGCGGCGCTGAACTGGATGGGCTTCACGACGTCCTCTCTATGAAGGCGGAGAGCTGTTGAAGGGCCGGTGGAGGCCCGTAGGGCGGCGGGTCTTGAAATGTCAGGCGTTGGCGGGGACCGATGCGATGAGCGATCGCGTATACGGGTGCCGTGGGCGGGAAAGGACGTCGTCGGCGAGTCCGTGCTCCACGACCTTGCCCGATTTCATGACGTAGACCCGGTCGGCGATCTGACGTACGACGGCAAGGTCGTGTGTGATGAAGACCAGCGAGATCCCGAGGCTGCGTCGCAGATCGTTGAGAAGGTTGAGCACGTGCGCCTGGACGGACACGTCGAGGGCCGAAACCACCTCGTCGCACAGCAGGACACGTGGGTCGCGCGCAAGGGCCCGAGCGATCGCGACCCGCTGCCGCTCTCCCCCGGACAGCTGCTTGGGGCGGCGAATCGCGTACCCGGCATCGAGGCCGACCATCTCCAGCAGCTCGGCGGTCCGGGCCTGCCGGTCGGGCACGTCGACGAGCCGGAGCGTCTCCGCGATCGTGCTGCCGACGGTGCGCGCTGGGTTCAACGTCGAGGACGGATCCTGGAAGGCCATCTGCACGGTGGAGCGCACGGTCGCCCAGTCGCTGCGTCCCAGCTTCGGGGCGGCGACGTTGATGCCGCAGACCTCGAGCGATCCCGACGTCACCGACTCCAGGCCTATGATCATCCGGGCCACACTCGTCTTTCCCGACCCGGACTCACCGACGATGCCGACGCTCTCGCCCGCGTGGACCTCCAGGTCGACCGCGTCGACAGCGAGCTTGTGCCCGTACCGCTTCGTCACCTCGCGCAGGACGATGATGGGTTCGCCAGTGGGCGCCGGCCCGGGCACGACCTCGACCAAGTCATCGGTGTGCGTGAGGTCGAGGTGCTCGCCCACGCGCGCGCATCGGACCTTGTGGCCGGCTTCGAGGGTGGTCAGCCCGACCGGTTCGGTCGTACAGGCCGAGGTGGCCCATCCGCAACGGGGCGCGAACCGGCACCCGTGCGGCCAACCGCCGGGTGCGGGAACTGATCCGGCGATGCTGGGCAACGCCTCGACGCGGCGGTCCAGCGGCGGGTCCGCGGTGGCCAGCCGGGCGGCGTAGGGGTGTCGCGCAGCGTTGAGGAGCCGGTCCGCCGGAAGTTCCTCTACCACCTGGCCGGCGTACATGACGTAGACGCGGTCACAGGCGCTGGCCGCGACTCGGAGGTCGTGGGTGATCAGCAGCAGCGCCATCCGATGTGTCTCGCGCAGTCGGTCCAGCAGTGCGAGGATCTCGCCCTGGGTGGTCACGTCCAGCGCAGTGGTCGGCTCGTCGGCGATCAGCACCAGCGGATCCTCGGCGATCGCCGCGGCGATGCCGACCCGTTGCCGCATGCCGCCGGAAAGCTCGAACGGGTAGGCGTCGGCGACGCCTGGGGCCTCGATGCCGACCTCGGCGAGGCGGCGTACCGCCTCGCGGCGTCGTTCGCCGCGTCCGAGCCGCTTCCCGTCGGGGGTGCGCAGCGTCTCGCACACGATGTCGCGGATCCGGTGCAGCGGATTCAGTGTGGTGAACGGGTCCTGCATGATCATCGCGATCCGTGCGCCGCGAAGTTCGCGAAGCTGGCGACCGGCGAGTTCGGAGGTCTTCTCACCGCCCAGTTCGACGGTGCCCTCGCTCTCCAACCCGTGCGGGAGCAGGTCGAGGATCGCACGGGCGGTGATGGACTTGCCGCTGCCGGACTCACCCACGATGGCAACCGCCTCGCCGGGTGCGACGGTCAGGGAGACGTCCTCGACGATCCGCGCCGTCGCTCCCGCGCGCGGGCCGCGGACCGTCAGGCCGCTGACGGCGAGGGCAGGACGCGTCGGCTCAGGGTGAGCAGTGTTGGCGCTCATCGCGTCCTTCCGTGGGACTCGTAGCGGGAGTAGATCCAGTCGCCGACGACGTTGGCGGAGACCGCGACGAGCACGACCGCGATGGTCGGGCCGACCGTCGCCCCGGCGTTCTGGAACAGGTACGCCCGGTTCTCCGCGATCATTCGGCCCCAGTCGGACGATCCAGGCGGAACTCCCAGGCCTAGGAAGGACAGGGCCGAGAGGTCGACGATCCCGTAGGTGAACGTCAGGAAGAAGACGGCCACGAGGAACGACGCGATCGTGGGAATCAGGTGGAACACCATGATCCGGGGGGCGGAAAGGCCCGAGGTGCGTGCGGCCTCGATGTAGGGCAGGCGTGCCCTGACGATCACCGCGGACCGCAGCAGTCGGATGTTGATGGGCAGGCCGAAGACCAGGAGCACGCCGAGCGCGGTCCACCAGCCGCCGCCGGTGATGCCGACGAGCACGATGGCCACCACCATCGGCGGCACGGCGTAGAGGACATCGATGACCCGTCCGGTCGCCGCGTCGACCTGTCCGCCGACGTAGCCGGCGACGACCGCGACGAGGGTCGCGAGGATCGTGGTGCCGAGGGCCAGCATCAACGGGCCGAGGAGACCTGTGCGCGCACCGGCCACGACCCGCGAGAAGACGTCTCGACCGAGGTTGTCCGTGCCGAGCCAGTGCTGCGGACTCGGGCCCTGGAGCGCGACAGCGCCATCGATGAAGTCGGGATCGTGCGGAGCGACACCCGGGAAGATCATCAAACCCGCCGCGGCCACGAGGATGCACGATGCGAAGATCACTAGCACGGGAGCCTGCCGGCGGCGCATTCGAGGCCATCGCTTGGTGCGGTGCGGCAGCGCGGCTGGTCGGTCAGCCACGGCCTTTCCCCCTTCGGACGCGCGGGTCGAGTCCGAAGACGGCGATGTCGACCGCGAGGTTGATGAGGACGATGGCGGCGGCGAGGGCCAGCGTGACCGCCTGGACCACGGGGATGTCACGGGCGCTGATGGCGTTGGTCAGCAGTGAGCCGATGCCGTCGAATCCGAAGACGGACTCTACGACCACCAGGCCGCCGGTGAGCGCGATCAGCAGCCCTCCGGCCTGGGTCACGATGGGGACGGCGGCGTTGCGCAGAACGTCGTTCCACAGGATGCGCCGGGAGCTGACGCCTCGGGATCGAGCGAAGGTCACATGGTCTGAGTCGAATACGTCCATGACCGCCGACCGCGTGACTCGCGTCGCCGAGGCAAGAAGCACCGCGGCCATCGCAACCGTGGGTAGGACCAGGTGACGGAGGGTGTCGATCCCGCCTTCTCCACTCCCCACGGTCGGAAACCAGCCGAGCTTCACGCCGAACAACCAGGTCAGCAGGATCGCGGTGGCGAACATCGGAGTGCTCGCGCCAATCACGACGGTGCTACTCACCCAGCGATCGACCACGCCGTCCCGGTGGGTGGCCGCCAGCAGACCGAGGGCGATTCCTCCGATCATCGCCAGTCCCCAGGCGCTCAGCAGGAGCGGCAGCGTGATGGCGGCAGCCCGCCCCAGGGAGTCGGAGACCGGCTCACGCATGAGGAAGGAGTCGCCGAAGTCGAGGGTCACCAACGACCGCACATAGTGCCCGTACTGCGTCAGCAGGGGGTCGTCGAGGCGATGGGTCTCGCGGATCGCCTGCCGTTGCTCAGCTGACGCATACGGCCCCGCCAGCGCCTGCTCGGCACCGCCCGGCGCGGCATGGATCAGGG
Source organism: Phytohabitans kaempferiae (assembly GCF_042433955.1). Taxonomy (NCBI): domain Bacteria; kingdom Bacillati; phylum Actinomycetota; class Actinomycetes; order Micromonosporales; family Micromonosporaceae; genus Phytohabitans; species Phytohabitans kaempferiae. Next base: position 172,277 of record NZ_JBHLUH010000060.1, read on the forward strand.
CGAAGAGCGCGAACGACACGACCAGGAGGACCGCCACACCGCCCAAGAGGCGTCCGCCGAGGAAACGGAGTGCCGAGCCGACCGAGTTCGGCCCAGCACTCCCACGGCCGGTCCGGCTCACGCGGCCACCAAAGCATCGGGCCACCGCGACATCCACCAGAAGGTGCCCGCGGACGCGGCGTCGAGACCGTTCCGGGCGGCGACGAACACCTTGGGGAATGCGATCGGCACGTAGGGCACGTCAGCCTGGGCGAGCGTGAGGGCCTCAAGAAGCAACGCGCCGCGCCGCGGGTCGTCGACGGCGAGCTTCTGGCTGTCGTTGAGCCGGGCATCGACGGCTGGGTTGACGTAGTCGGAGATGTTGGTCCCCGATCCTCCGGCGATGGCGGTGTTGGCCCCGTTGATGACGTACATCGGCAAATTGGACGCGTCGGGCGTGCTGCCGCTGAACATGTCGATCGAGACGCCGTCGGTCTCGCGACCGAAGTACACCGCGCTGTAGTACGTCTGGTCGTCGACCTCGCGCACCTGGAGCTTGATTCCGATCTTGGCGAGATCCTGGGCGGCCGTCTGGACGATGAGGCCAAGAGTGGGGTCACTGCCGGTGACCAGCACCTCCGCAGACACGCCGGCCGGAGATGAGGACTGCGCGATCTCGTTCCGTGCGGCGTCGAGGTCGAAAACGATGTCATTGCCGAGCTTGGTGTAGGCGGCTCTGGTGGCCTCCTCGCCGGCCAGAGCGTCCATGACCGACTCGGGGACGACGGTCGGAGCGAGTTCCGCGTTGCCGCCGAGCGCTCCCTGGACGATCGCCCCACGGTTCAGTGCCATCTGGAAAGCACGCCGCAGATGGATGTCGTTCCACGGCTTGGTCTCGACGTTGAGGTTGAACTTGTACACGGACAGGTCGGCGCTGTCCGCGATCCGCATGTTGGGCAGGCCGCCGATGGAGGCGACCTGCGGCAGCGGGACGTTGAGCATGCCGTCGTATTCGGCGGACTGCAACGCGTTCATGCGGGCCGCGTCGTCACTGATCACTCCGAGCTTGACGTTCTCGAGCGCCGGCTTGCCCTCGCCCCAGTAGCCGTCGTTGGCTTCGAGCGTGACCTCGCGGGTGGGGCTGAAGGCGGCGAACTTGTACGGACCGGTGCCCAGGTTGAGCACGTCCCGGGTACCGACACGCGTGCCGTTCTTGTCGTAGAAGGCCTTCGAGACCATGCCGATCTGGGCGAGAGCCGCGGTGAACTGCGGGTCGGGTGCACTGAGTGAGACAGTGGCCTTGTCGTCGCCGGTGACTTCGACCGACTTCACCTGGGTGAACAGCGCGGCGTTGACCGACTCCGAGTCGGCGCCGACGTGCAGGCTGATGGAGAATGCCGCGTCCTCGGCCGTGAACGGCGATCCGTCCCAGAACGTGACTCCGTCGCGGATCGTGAGGACGTAGGTCGTCGGGTCGGGGGTCTCGACGACAGAGGCCAGCAGCGGCTCGAACTTGCCGTCGTGGTACCGGAGCAGCGGCTCGAGCGCGATGAGGAGCGAACCGCTTGCGAGGCTGCTGGACTGCCGCGGGTCGAGGACCGGGGGCAGGACCGTGGTGAGCATGCTCACCGACTTGCTCTTATTGGCGCCGCCGCTGGCGGCGCACGCGGTGGTGGCGAGCGCCAGCGCCGCGATCACTCCCACTCCAACGAGTCCGGGAAGGATGCGTCCACCTCTAGTTGTCATGGTCCCCCACCTGGCCGAAGGGTTACGGATGTCAGGGACGCTATCTTGCATCCAATTGTTTGTCTCCAGGTTCGCGTCACATTTCTGTGAAGATGTCGAGCACGCGTGCCTCGCACGTGTCTCGCGGTCGCACCCGTCGCAAGCGTTTGGACTTCCTCGCCCGCTCAGCAGGCACACAGCGCACGCGGCAACCGCAGTACCTCACGGGTCGGAGCGTCCCGCAGGGGCATCCCGGAGAAAGACAACAGGATCGCCCGGCGGACACCCACCACCGTCCACCCGCACCGCCACCAGCAGCGCAACAGCATCAGCCCGCCCTCAACCGCAATCCGGAAGACACGGCCGTCTAGGGCCGGGTGGGTGATGCGTGCTGAGCGGCGAGCTGGCGCAGCAGGTCGTTGCGCCGTTCCAGCTCTTCGTCGGAGCCGGGCACCATCATCTCGCCGTGCTCAGCGACGCTCTCCTGCGCCTTGTCGACGAGGGGACGCTGCCGTTTCTCGTAGCGCTCGTAGGCAGCCGGGAGGCTGCCGGGGGTGCGCGCGACCTCCTCAGCCAGGTACTCGGCGGCGGTCAGCGCGAGGCTGGTGCCCATGCCCGACAGCAATGACGCGCAGTGCGCCGCGTCGCCGATCAGCGCGACTCTGCCTCGTGTCCATCGCGGCATGCGAATCTGCGCGAGCGAGTCAAAGTAGAAGCCCTCGGTCTGGTCATCGGCGAACGCCTCACGCAGCCGCGGCAGCTCCCAGGCTCCACCGCGGTCGAGGAAGTCAGTCACGATACGGCGCTGCTGGTCGAGGTTGCGGTAGTCGTAGTCGATCTCGTCGCTACGCACCAGGATGTAGGCGAGCGGCCCGTCGCCCACGTCACGCACCGCCGCCATGAGGCCCGGAACGCTGTACATGGCCTGTTGCCAGGACTCGTCCGGATTGAGGTTGGCCAGTGCCACGTAGAAGCCCTGATGCACGAGGAAGGCGGACTCGGCACCGAAGGTCATCCGTCGGGTCGACGAGTGCAGTCCATCCGCGCCGACGACCAGGTCGAACGTCTCCTTGTATCCGTCTGTGAACCGCACCTCGACGGCGGCTTCGTCGGCCATCTGCGCGATCGACACGCCGAAGCGGAAGTCCGCGTTCGGTTGCGCGGCCGCGAAGAGCAGGTCGTTGAGCCGATCACGAGTGATCTCGATGTCGTCGGCGGTCTCGTTGGCGAACCAGGTGAGATCGATGGTCGCGACGGGCCGGCCGTCCGAGTCGAGTACGGTACCCGGCTCGGTCGGCGGCACGATCTGTTGCCGGGCGGCATCCAGGATGCCCATCCGGGCGGCGGTGCCGAGCGCCTCACCTCGGACGTCTATCGGGGCGCCACCGCGCCGCAGCCCGTCGCACAACTCCACCACAGTGACATCAGCACCGTGACGGGAGAACCAGTAGGCGGCCGAAAGGCCGGCCATGCTCGCGCCGGACACGAGAACCTTCACCCCACACGCTCCTCGCACGAATCGCCGCATTGACGTCGCCGCGTCCCATATCGGGCCATGCCACTCCTCGTTCGTCTCACCTGATGCCGGCACACTCGGGTTCTCGCACCCGAGAACTGATAGCATCCTATCCGAGCTAGATTGGATGTAGTTAGAAATCTGCCGAAGGAGTTCCTGGATGGGTTCCCGCCCCTCGGCCCCTCACCGCTCCCCTGCCCTCGCACGCGTGGCCGTTGAACGCAGCCGGCGCCGAGCACCTACCGCCGTCCTGATTCTCGTCGGTGCCGCAGCCGGCGCCGTCCTCCTGCTAATCCATGTCGAGGTGGTGGGGCTGTTGGTGGCTGGCGGCGGCGTGGCCGCCGCCGTGGCGATGGGAGAGGCGCACGCCCGAGCGGTCCCAACCAGCCCGCCTTCAGGCGCTGCTCCGGCACCGGCCGAATCAGCGCTCGTGGAGTCGGCGTCATGACTCTCAGCGCCTTCGATCTGTTCTCGATCGGTATCGGCCCGTCGAGTTCCCACACGGTCGGGCCGATGCGCGCGTCACGGATGTTCGTCGACGAACTGCGTGCAAGCGCAGGGCTCGCAGCGGTCCACCGCCTCCATGTGCGGCTGCTCGGCTCCCTCGGCGCCACAGGCACCGGCCACGGGACGCCAGGCGCAGTGCTGGCGGGGCTCGAGGGCCACCGCCCCGAGACTGTCGATCCCGCCCTGGTGGCGGCGAAAACCGAAGCTGGTGGCGTCCTGCTCGGTGGCGAGTTCCCCCTGTACGCCGGCGCGGTCGTCATCGACCTCTGCCCAGGTGATCGCCTCCCGCGCCACCCGAACGCGCTCGAGTACTCCGCCCACGGCATCGGCGGACAGCTACTTCTGCGACGCACCTACTATTCGGTCGGCGGCGGCTTCGTCGAGCGGGACGGGGAGGTGAGCGGTTCAGATCTCCCCGTGCCTCTTGAGTTCCGCACCGCCTTCGAATTACTCGCCCGCTGCCGAGAGCACGGCATCTCGATCAGCGAGGTGATGTGGCGCAACGAGTGCTCACGCCGCGAACCCCAGGAGGTTCGCCGCGACCTCCTCGCCATCTGGGCCGCGATGTCCCAATCCATCGAACGGGGATTCCGCACCGCGGGCGCCCTCCCCGGAGGACTGCGCACCAAGCGACGGGCGCCGATCCTCTACAAACAACTCTCTTCCCGTGGTCCGGAAGCGGCCCGCTCGACCGACTGGCTCGCTGCCGCCGCGATGGCGGTGAACGAGGAGAACGCCGCAGGTGGGCGAGTCGTGACCGCTCCGACCAACGGAGCCGCCGGGATCGTCCCCGCAGTCCTCTACTGGGCACTGCTGCACCTGGAGCCAGCCGAGCACGACGATGCCGTCGTACGGTTCCTGCTGTGCGCCGCAGGCATCGCGGTCCTGTTCAAGAAGGGCGCGTCGGTCTCCGGCGCCGAGGTCGGTTGCCAAGGTGAGGTCGGCTCCGCCTGCGCGATGGCGGCCGGCGCAGTCACCGAGACATTCGGAGGCACCCCGGCGCAGGTGGAAAACGCCGCCGAGATCGGCATCGAACACAACCTTGGCCTCACCTGCGATCCGATCGCCGGACTGGTGCAGATCCCGTGTATCGAACGCAACGCGGTAGCGGCCGTAAAAGCAGTGACCGCATCGCGGATCGCACTGTACGGCGACGGGACGCACCGCGTGTTCCTCGACCATGCGATCGCAACCATGCGACAGACCGGACTCGACATGCACAGCAAGTACAAGGAGACGTCCACTGGCGGTCTCGCGGTAAACGTACCCGACTGCTGACCGGGCGTTGCGTGCCTGAGTCAACCCGACCACCCAGGCGTGACCTGATACACCGACAAGAGAGGACACCATGAGCATCACCGACGACACCATGTCCACCGACCCCGGCGACGAGCTTGTCTTCGCGAACGACCGAGTGCGTGTCTGGGCCATGAACCTGGGCCCGGGCGAGGCGATCTTCTTTCACGCCCACCAACACGACCACCTGATTCTGTGGCCTCAAGCCGGCCGGGCCCGAGCCCACGACATCGACGAGGAAGACTGGGTACATGTCCAGGAGGCGCAGAAGAACTTCGCCTTTTTCAAAACCGTCGGTCGCGGGAACGCGCTGAAGCCGCACCGCCTCCTCAACCTCGAGGACCATCCAGTGACGCACTACATCATCGAGCTGATCAGCGAGGAGTCGCCGAGCGACGTCGAACTCCCGGCCGAATCGAACGGACGTGGCGAGATGTCGCGCCCCCACGTTGTTCTCGAGCCGAACGAACAGGTCGACCACCGGCACCGACCAGCCTTGTGAGCCACTTGGCGCAGTTGCTGGGCGACGTGCGGGCCGGGGCGGGGCCCTCGCCCGCACGTGGATCCCGGCGACCCGGCGTAACGCTACCGGTAGGCGCGGTGGCCGGCGAGCGCGTGGCCGACGATGAGCGTGTGCATCTCGGCTGTGCCGTGCCTGCCCGAGGCCGCCCGGTTGCGGTGTTACGCCCGAGGCCGCTGGTTGCGGTGTCACGCGTCGGCGTACACCTCCTTCGCGGCCGCGACCCCACCGCCCGCCGTCACCGAAACGCCGTAGCCGCGCAGCACCTGCTCCAGCGCGGCGAGGGTGACAAGGACCGCATCAGTCCGGGCGTTGTAGCCCATCGTTCCGATCCGCCACACTCGCCCGGCCAACGGACCGAACGAGGTGCCGATCTCGATCCCGAAGTCGGCAAGCATTGCCGCCCGAGCCTTGTCGTCCGGCACACCGTCGGGTATCCGCACGGCGACGACGTTGTTCATCTTGTGCTCGACGTCGCCGAACACGTCCAGCCCGAGCCCTGTGACGCCGGCGAGCATCGCCCGGCCGTGAAGTTCGTGGCGGGCGACCGCGCGCCCGATGCCCTCCTCGACCAGCAGCCGGGCGCACTCGCGGGCGGCGTAGAGCATCGATGTGGCCTCGGTGTGGTGGTTGAGCCGGCGCGGTCCCCAGTAGTCCATGATCTGCGCGAGGTCGAGGTAGTTCGATGCGATCGGGGTGCCGCGTTCGACGTCGTCGGCGTCGCGGATGCCTTCCTCGATGTGCTTGCGGTCGTCGATTACCGCGACCGCCCGGGGCGAAATCGTGATCGGCGCGCTTCCGGACGGGCCGCCGAGGCACTTCTGGAGGCCGGCGGTGACGACGTCTACCCCCCATGCGTCGGTGGGTAGCGAGTTGCCGCCGAGTGTCGCGGTGGCGTCGCAGTAGAAGATGGCGTCGTACCGCCGGCAGATCTCGCCGAGGTCGGACATCGGCTGGCACATGGTGGTCGCCGTGTCGCCGTGGACCACCGCGAGCACCTTCGGTCGGACTCGTGCGACGGCGGCCTCGATCACCTCGGGCTCGAACACCTCGCCCCAGGGCACCTCGATGGTGTGGATCTCGGCCGCGCAGCGCTTGGCGATCTCGACAAGGAGATGGCCGAACCGACCGAAGACCGGCACCAGCACCCGGTCGCCCGGCTCGATCAGTGAAACCAGCGACGCCTCGATGCCGGCCCGGGACGTGCCGTCGACCAGGAACGTCTGCTCGTTCGACGTACAGAAAACCGAGCGGTACAGGGCCATCGTTTCGCTCATGGCGTGGGTCATCGCCGGGTCGAACTGCCCCACGAGCGGCGCCGCCATGGCGCGCAGCACCCGTGGGTCCGCGGTGATCGGCCCAGGTCCCATGAGCAAGCGTGGGGGCGGGTTGATAGGTTCTGGAATCCTCACGTGCTTCTCCTGAGCGGGAAGAGGATGTCGTCCGCAGCCTGTCGCGGTGTGGTTCATGCCAGGTTCACAGCGAGATCGAATAGATCTCTGTCGCGGCCGGTCGCGGCGACGAGGCAGACGCCGGTCGGGAAACCCGACTCGGTCCGCAGCGGCAGGCTGACCGCCGGGAGGCCGCCGAGCCCGGCGAGACAGGTGAGCCGCATCGTGGCGTCACGGACCGAATGAAGCCCGTCGCCGACCGGCGGGGCGACGGAGGACACGCTCGGGAGCGCAAGCACTCGGTCGCCGACCAGGTCACGGATCGTACGGCGGGCGGCATCGGCCGCTCGGCGAGCGGATGCCGCCGTAGTGGCGTCGATGGTGGCTGCGTGCTGGAACCTTCTCCGTACGTCGTTGCCGAGGGTGTTGAGTCGGGAGGCCAGCCAGCCACCGTGACGCTGCCAGGCCTGATATGCCTGCCAGGTCTGGAAGGCCCGTCGCCAGTCGTCGATCTCGGTCAGTGGCCACTGTTCCGTTGCCGCCCCCCGCACGCGTAGCCAGGCGCCGACCGCCGCCGCTATCTCCGGTTCGGCGAGCGCCAGCAGTGGGGGTACGACGACGAGGTTGGCGGTGCCGCCCGGGCCGTCTGCTGGCAGCAGCACCTCGCCGACGGCCTGGAGGACCTCCGCCGACCGGGTCAGCCAGCCGATGGCGTCGAAGTCAGACGCGAGCGGCAGCAGCCCGGTTCTGTCGACGACACCGTGCGTCGTGCGAATCCCGAAGCAGCCCTGGTAGGCGGCTGGCACGCGGATCGAGCCGCCGGTATCGGTGCCGAGCCCGATTGTGGCTTGTCCTCCAGCGACGGCGCTCGCGCTGCCGCTGGAGGATCCGCCGGGGATTCGGCCCGGCGCCGCGAAATTCGGCGGGGTGCCGTAGTGGGCGTTGGTCCCAGCGAGCGAGTAGGCGAACTCGTCGGTGTGGGCGATACCGCGGACGGCGGCACCGGCGTCGAGCAGTCGGTGAACGACGTCGGCATGCTCCGGCTCGGTACGGGCGGCGGCAAGCCAAGCCGGGTTGCCCGCGCCGACCCGCTCCCCGGCGACGGCGTAAAGATCCTTGACCGCGACGGTATGGCCGGTGAGGGGTCCGGCTCCGGTGGCCGGTACCAAGGGGTCGCCGATGACTCGCCACACCGTTCTGACGGACTCCGGCGTGGTCGCGGGTCCATTGCTCATGCGAAGTCTGCCTTGCGAATCGTGGCGTGCACGCCCTTCACCACGTCGACGACCTGGGAGATCCGGAAGTCGGTGGCGGCGGAAAGGTAGGCGTAGGCCAACTGGGGGTCCATTCCGAACCTTGCCTGGAGCAGGGCGATCGCGGCGCGTACGCAGTCCTGCACCGCTTTGTCGAGATCCTCGTCGAGGCCGGTCGGGATCAGGTACTCCGTCGTCTCCGCCAGCGGCCCGACAAGTTGCCCGAAGCGCCGCAGCGCCTCCTCGCGTGCGACCACGTCGAACCGGACAGTGACCCGCAGGCTCGCCTCCATGGCGGTCAAGGCGACCTCCCCGTCCCCCTGTGCGAAGTGCGGGTCGCCGACATAGGCGAGTGCCCCGGCGACCTGTACCGGTAGGTAGAGGGTGCTGCCGGCGGTGAGGAGGGCGATGTCGAGATTGCCGCCGTGCCGACCCGGCGGCACGGAGTTCGGCCGTTCGGCGCTGGGCACCGCGACCCCCATCACGCCAAGGAACGGTGCGAGCGGGAACCGGACCCGCGGTTCCCCGCCTTCGACCAGCGGCAGCCGACCGTGGCGGCCGTCCGCGTCGACTGTGGCGTACGCGCTGTAGGTGGGCGCGTCGCCGAGTGGGTACTCGCCGGGTAGCGCGCCCTTGCGGTGGCGGTTCGAGATCACGCCGTACGGCACGCGCGGCGTCGTATCAATCACGGTCATCGACAGCAGGTCGCCGACTCGCGCGCCGTGCACCTCGATCGACCGCGACACCACATGTGGGCCGTCGACGCCGAACTCGTGCGCGGCGGCGCTGCCCGCGAGCGCGATCGCGTCGTCGAGTACCTCGCTGACGCCATACCGCCCGAAGAACGCCTTCGGATCGCGGCCTTGGTCCTCGAGGATCCCCTCGTGGCTGAGCGTGTCGACGGTCACCTCGGCGCCGGGGTCGATCCGCAGCACCGGCGCGTCAGTCGCGCACGGGAGGCGACCCCACAGCACGAGGTCGGGCGTGGCCGGTAGGTAGGTCGCCGCCCTGATCGGACCGGCGCCCGGCTGCAGGATGGGAGGGCCGTCGGTGACATTCATGGCATGGACCTTTCGCAGCCGAGCAGACGTTTCAGGAGACGGTGGACCTGGCGAGGAATCGACCGCGGCCTGGTGCACCGACGTACCTGCCGTCCTCGACGATTAGCTCGCCCCTGCTCCACACCTGCGTGATTCGCCCCGGCAAGACCCACCCTTCCCAGGGCGTGTAGTCGATGCGCTGGTGTTGGGTGTCGGCACTGATTCGGATCTCGCCGTTGGGGTTCAGCACCACGAGGTCCGCGTCGCTACCGGCTGCGATCACGCCCTTGCGCGGATACAAACCGAACTGCTTTGCCGGCGCGGTCGCGGTGAGTTCGACGAACCGCTCGATACCCAGCCTGCCGGTCGCGACCCCCTGCCCATACAACACCGGGAGCCGGTGCTCGACGCCGGGACCGCCGTTCGGGATCTGACGGAAGTCGTCTTTGCCGTAGCGTTCCTTGTCGACCAGGCAATACGGGCAATGGTCCGAGCTGACGACGCTGAGGTCACCGAGCCCCAACCCTTCCCAGAGCGCGTTGCGATGCTCCTCGCTACGCAACGGCGGCGTGAGCACTACCTTGCCGCCCTCGAAACCCGGGGCGTCGTACATCTCGGGGTCGAGGGTGAGGTAGTGGGTGCAGGTCTCGGCGGCGACCGCGCCGCCGTTGCGCCGGGCAGCCGCGACCGCCTCGACTGCGCCCGCTGTCGAGACGTGCACGAAGTAGATCGGTGCCGACGCCATGTCGGCGATCGCGATCGCTCGGTGAACCGCCTCGACCTCGGTCTTCGGGGGACGGGAGAGCAGGTGGCCGCGTGGGCCGGTCGTGCCGGACGCCACGAGGTCGGCCGCCAACCGGTCGATGACGTCGCCGTTCTCGGCGTGCACGCACACCTGGGCACCGAGGCTGCCGGCCCTGCGGAGGACGTCGAACAGCTGACCGTCGTTGAGCATCAGGGTTCCCCGATAGGCCATGAACACCTTGAAGCTCGTGACGCCACTGGCGACCACGTCCGCGAAGTCGGCCATCGCGCCGTCGTACAGGTCACTCACGCACATGTGGAACCCGTAGTCGACCACCGCCTTCCCACGCGCCTTGTCCGCGTGCGCGGCGAGCGAGTCCATCAGCCCCAGCCCTGGTGCCTGGGCCGCGAAGTCGACCAACGTGGTCGTGCCACCCGCTGCCGCGGCGATGGTGCCGCTCTCGAAGTCGTCGGCGGTCCTTGGTCCATTCAGTCCGGAGTCGAGGTGGGTGTGCACGTCGACACCGCCGGGCAGCAGGAGGCGGCCGCTGACGTCGACGATGTCCATGTCCATGGTCGCGGCCAGTTGGGACAGATCGCCGACCGCCGCGACGGTCTCGTCGATCACCAGCACATCGGCTCGGAGGCTGCCGGTCGCGCTGGCGACGGTGCCGCCAGTGAAGAGCGTGCGAGTCATTCAAAGCTCCTGTCGTTGCCTGGTGGTTCTGCGTCTGCCGAGTGCGCGCGAGACGGTGCCGGCGGGCGCAGCACGAGCGGCGCCAGGGGAAGACGCGGGCGCAGCCCCGCATCGAGTACATCGGTCGAGACCCGCCCGCACCGCTGTGCCCAGGCCGTCACCGCAGCCGCACAGCGCCGGCCCTGGCACAGCCCCATGCCGGCACGGGTCACGGACTTGACGTCCCGCGGCGTCGGCGGGTCCGGCAGCAACGGCACGATCGCCTCGAGATCGCCGAGGGTTACCCCCTCACACGCGCACACGATGGTGTCCGCGCTGGCGCCGGCGCCAGGCAGCGGCGTGCGTCCGGCGATGCCGGCCTGCCAACGGGCGAGCTGCCGCCCCCGTCTGACAGCCCTGCGGAGTGCGGTGCGTCGTCCGGAGGCGGGGCCGCCGCCCAGGCCGATCAGCGCGGCAATCTCGTCCGCGACGAGCACACCGTGCGCCGCGAGGCCAGCCGGTCCCCGGACCCCGGCTGCGGCTCCAGCCGCCACGACAGATAGCAGAGGGGCGTCATTGACGACCACCCAGCCGCCGAGCACAGCGTCCCACGTGGATCGGGCGCCGACGCTGCGAGCGAGCTCCGACGGCGGGATCCGCGAGTCGGCGACGATCACCCGGCGCACCGTCAGCGCACCATCCACGCCGACACCGCGAGGATGCGCGCGCAGGGCGTCGCCGGCCCGCTCAAGCGCGGCCAGCGCCGTCCCGAAACGGACACGCACGCCGCGCCGACGGAGCGTCACCAGCAGCCGGACCGCCGGGAGGGCGCCGATCCGCAGCAGTGCGGGCGCCCGGAGCAGATGTCGGAGCAGCGCCGCACGACCGAACGGAAGCCACACCTCGCGCGGCGTCCCGTGGCGCAGTGCCTCCTCCGTGGCTCCGAGATGGCCACCGACGAGAAGCACGTCGTCGTCGAGCGGCTCCCCCGGCTCATCCGCGTGCTCGCCGCCCGGGACGAGCGGTATCGTGCCGTACTCCGAGAGCGCGGAGACCACAGCGCGACAACCGATCGTGTTTGACGGCAGTCCGTCCACGGCAAGGTCCACCACCATGCCCACCCGGTCGCGGTCACCCGTGCTGTCGGGGTCGCCCTCGTCCAGAGGTGTCACCGCCCAGACCTGGACCTGGCGGTCGTCGGCGAGAACCACCTCGGCACCGCGGCGGCGCAGCTCGTCCACCGCAGCGAAGGCTGCTTCGTCATGGCCGACCACGACCACGTCTACCGTGCGGTCCGTTTGTACGTCACCAGCCGCCGGCGCACTCACCGCGCACCTCCCGCCGCGACTCCGACAGCGCCGAAGCGACCAGGGGAAAAGGGCGTGAGATCGACGCCAGGGTCCTGACCGAGTGCCAGGCGGGCTGCCGCCCAGCCACACGTCGGGCCGAGAGTGTAGCCGGTGTGACCAGCCACCGAGACGATCAGGCCGGGCTGGCCGGGTACTTCGCCGATGACCGGGATCTCATCGGCGGGAGTTCCGAGCAGGCCTTGCCAGGACCGGACGATGCGCAGCCCGGCAACGCCGGGCACCACCCGTACGGCGTCCTCCATGCCCGCCCGCAGGCTGGCGCGCATGGGCTCCGTACGCCAGCCGAGCGGGCCCTCCACACGGACGACCCGGGCCGGGCGACCGCCACCGATCATCACGTTGCCGGAGGAGACCTGCTTGACGGACAGGGGCCGGGAGGTATGCATGATGAGGTGCTCCACCCGTCGACTTCCCGCTTCGGTGACCGACATGGTCAGGCCGCTGACCTCGATGGGCACCGTGGTGATCGGGCGCAGGACGCGCTCGGTCCAGGCGCCGGCCGCGACAAGCACGACGTCGGCGTCCACGCCATCGCCCGGATCGGTGTCCACCCGCCACCGTCCGCCGCTGCGGCGCAGCCCGGTCACGGCGCTGGTCAGGTCGAACCGGGCTCCCCGCTCGCGGGCGGCGCGGGCCAGTTCGTAGCAGGCGGTCTTCGCGTCGACGTACCCCTCGCGGGCATGCCATGACGCCCCGCGCACGCCAGATGCGACCTCGGGGACCAGGTCGGCGAGGTCGGCCCGGTCGACGAACTGAGTCGTGAAGCCCGCGGCACGTTCCAACTCGACCTTCCGCCGGAGGATGTCGACGTCGTCGTCGGACTCGGCAACGACGATCCCGCCGAAGTTGACCACCTTCACCCGGCCGTCGGTCTCGGACGCCAGCGCCGTCCAGCGCCGATCGGCATCGTCGTTGAGTTCGATGATCCGGGCGTGCCGGCGGAACTCCTCTTCGCCGTCCTTCAGCGCTGTGTAGCTCAGCTGGAAATGGAGGTTGGCCGCGGTCTGGGTGGATGCCTGTGTTGCGAGTCCCATCGGGTCGAGGACGAGCACGTCGGCCTCGGGCGCCAGATAGTACGCGGCCGAGCAGCCGACGATGCCGGCGCCGATGATGAGGACGGAGGTTGCGGTCACAGCAGGCCGTGCCGCTCCAGCACCGTGCGGAGACTCGCCACGGCGTGCTCGTCGAGGTCGCGCAACGGACGGCGTGGCCAGCCGCCGGGCTGACCGAGCATCCGCATCGCGGCTTTGATCTGGGAGATCTGTGAGCCGTGGAGACCGACGAAGTCGTAGCCGATCATGTCGGACTGCTGCGCGTCGTACCGGTCTGCGTGCACGCGCGCGACGTCGATCTCTCCCTTCCAGTAGGCCTCGAAGAACGGCACGCCGTGCTGGGCGGCCAGCGCCCCGCCCTCGATGCTGCCCTGGCCACCGAGCTGGTCCATCACGCCGATGCCGAGGCGAGTGATGTAGTTGGCGAAGAAGACCGACCGGGAGCCGAGTCGCGCGAGCGTGTCGAGGTGCTCGCCGTACTTCGGGGTGCTGTCCTTGACCGCCACCACCTGTGGCAGGGCGACGAGTCGCTCGATCAGGTCGGTGGACATGTTCACCGCGGTGCCTCGCGGCCAGTTGTAGACCATGATCGGCCCGTCGACGGCCTCGGCGACCTCGCGGTAGAAGTGGTAGATCTCGTCCTCGGTCGGGCGGGCGTACGGCGGCGGCGTGAACAGGATGCCGTCGGCACCGTCGGCCAGTGCCGCTCGACCGAGATCGATCACGGCATCCGGGGTGAATCCGGTGACGCCCACCACGACGGGAAAGACTCCGTTGACGTGTTCACACGCCACCCGGGCGACGTCGCGACGCTCCTGCGAGGTTTGGGCATACCACTCCCCCGACGAGCCGTTGACCAGGACGCCGTGCACGCCCAGCTCCTGGTACAGGTCGAGTTGCTCGCGCCACATGGTGAGGTCGAGGCGTCCGTCCTGCGCGAACGGGGTGGTGGCGGCAGGCCAGTAGCCGCGCCACTGATCAGCGGGGATCACTGGCAGTCCTTTCGACGTTGAGGAATTGGTGGGTGGATGGGTCCTCCGGTAGTGGGGGTAGAGAGGCCCACTCCGAGCGGGGCCACTGGGCCTGTCGGATGAACTCGGCCGCCGCGGGGTGGGTGCGTGACGAGCCGGACAGGCCAAGCTGGGCGAGTACGCCCGCCAGACGAACCGAGAGGGATAACGGCTCGACAGCGGGGACGCCGGCCTGGCCTGCCTCGGCGAGGCGTTGCTCGACGGTTGTCCCGGCACCTTGCATGGCGGTGCAGCCGAGGACGACGACGTGGGCGCCGTCGTGCTCAACCGCGGCCTGGGCCTGCTCGGCCATCCGATCCAGCAGAAGGTCCTCGTCGTCGTGGAGCCGCTGGACCGGCACGTCGAGCGCGCGGGCCGAAGCGAACCGGTGCCGCAGGCCCCACTTTCTGATCTGGTCCTCGACGACCTCGATGCTGCGCGGCAGGGTCACCAGCACGCTGAAGCGGCGTCCGAGCATGCACGCCACCTGGAACGACGCCTGGGCCGGACCAACGACGGGGATTTCGACGATCTCCCGGGCGGCCTGCACGCCGACATCGCGCATGCAGCGCACCACCACCGCGTCCACGCCCTCGTCACGTGCGGCGACGACCCGGTCGACGACCTGACGCTCCACTCGCGCCACGTCATACGCCGCCTCGAGCGACCGCGGCACGTCGGCCAACCGGTCGACCTCAAGCCGCAGTCCGCCAGTCGAACTGATCACGGTCGCGTCGCCGTCCCAGGTCGAGCGCAACGGGACGATGATCCGGACGCGGGTGCTCATCGGCCGAGGTAGGACGTCGCGTCCGGATAGGTACGCCGGCTATGGCTGAGCCCCAGCTCATGCAGGATCTGCCCCATGCGGATCGTGGCTTGCAGCGGCTCGATGACCGGGATGCCGGGGTGCCCGAGCGCGGCCAGGCCGTCCCGCACCTTCCGCCCGATGCCGTCCATCGCCGTACATCCGAGGATCACGACGTGGGCGCCGTCCTCGACGACGGCGGCTTTGGCCTCCTCGGTGAGTCGCTTCACCAACAGCTCGTCGTCGTCATGAAGATGCTCGACGCCGATGTTGACCGCGCGGGCGGACGCGAACGAGTCCTTCAGCCCGTGCAGCATGACCTGGTCTTCGACGACCTCGATGCTGCGCGGCAGGGTTACCAGCACGCTGAAGCGGCGTCCGAGCATGGCTGCCAGGTGCATGCTGGTCTGAGCCGGACCCAGGACCGGGATGCTGACCATCTCGCGTGCCGTCGCGATCGCGACATCTCGCATGCAGTCGGTGACCACGGCGTCGGCGCCAGCACGCTCGGCGGCCATCGCGAGGTCGACCACCTCCTGCTCGACCCTGGCCACGTTGTAGGCGCATTCGAGCGTGGTCGGGCCGTTCTCGTTGATGTGCACGATGTCGACGGCGAGGTCGTCACGCTCGAACGGCGCGGTGTCGCTGGTGCGGTTGCCGGAGTGCAGCGGGACGATGACGTGGACGTTTGTCCGAGCCGAGTCGGACTGGTGCTCGGTCATGCTCAGTCTCCTGTCGGTGGAACGGTTCAGGCAGCGGTCGCCGTCGCCGAACGCTGGTCGCGCACGACCCGGCCGCCCTGGACGACGTACTGGATCCGAACGGGGTCGGCGAGTGCCTCGATGTCGTCGAGCGGATTGCCGTCGGTCAGCACCAAATCGGCGATCTTGCCGATCTCGACGGTGCCGAGATCGTCGGCACGTCCGATCAGTTCGGCGGTCGTGCGAGTGGCGGCCACCAGAGCGCGCTCATTGCCGATGACGGCCGCCTTGTAGGTGAGCTCGCGGCCGCGGCGGTCCTGGACCGGGCCGACGATGTCGGAGCCGGACGCCATCTTGACCCCGCGCTCGACCATCACCCGCATGCCCTCGTCCCGGCGGCCCTGCATCGACTCAAGCTTGGCGATCTGGGCGGGCGTGATCCCGGCGGCTTCCCGCGCCTGGAGGAGGTCGTGCGACACCGAGAGAGTCGGGACGACAAACACACCTTCGGCTACGATCCGGTCGGCGGTCTCCTCGTCCATGTCCGTCCCGTGCTCGATACATCGCACCCCGGCGTCCAGGGCGTTGTGCATCGTCGGTTTCGTGTGGCAGTGGGTGTGAACATAGGTACCCCAGCTGCGCGCCACGGTCACGGCGGCGCGAATCTCGTCCACAGTGAACTGCACGGACTCCAGGGGGTCGGTCGGGGACAACGCACCACCCCCCGCGAACATCTTGATCTGGGTCGCACCGCGGCGCAGCTGCTCGCGCGTCATCCGCATAACCGCGTCGACCCCGTCCACCACCTCGGGACGCGCGACCAGTCCGGGGATCGTCGGCGGCCGCGAGCCGCCGTGGTGGGCCGGCCGAAGATCGCCGTGACCGCCGGTCTGGGACAGCACTGAGCCCGACGGCAGGATGCGCGGACCGCGGACCCTGCCGGATGCCACCAGGGTGGCGAAGATCGGCTCGGTGCCACACGCGTCGCGCAGCGTCGTGAATCCCTCGTCGAGGGCCCGCCCGATGACATCGACGACCTGCAGGACGTGCTCGGCCCAGGGCAGGTCTCCGTGGGTGCCGTCACTGCCGAGCAGCGCCACGTGGGCGTGAGCGTCCATCAGGCCAGGTACGAGGGTGAGCCCGGCGCCGTCGATCACGATGCCCGAGTTGCTGGACGCCGCCGCGGCGGTACCGCTCGGCGCTACCGAGGTTATCCGGCCATCCTCAACGAGGACATCCTGCCGCTCACGGGTCGGTGCGCCGGTGCAGTCGACAACGTCGACGCCGATGATGGCGAGCGAGTTCATGGGGCTTCTCCTGGTGGTGTTGATGTGTCACAGCGGGCGCGATGCGCTGGGCCAGCGCCGGATGGCATCGAGGAGGCGGTTCTCGAAGGAGGCGACGTGATCGACAAGGACCGCGCGAAGAACGGCCGCGTCCCGGCGGCCCAGCGCGTCGGCGACCCGCTCGAAGGTGGGCAACAGGCCGTCGGTGTGCTCGAACGTGGCGCCGGCGGCGTTGAGCATCCGCATGCTCTCGCCGACCAGCCGCCAGTAGAACGGCGCCAGGTACGGGTTGGCTGTCATGTCGAGGACTCGGCGGTGGAACTCGGTGTCGAGCGCGAGATCAGTTTCCACACCCCCCTCGGCCTCGGCGGCCTTACTGACGAAGGTGTCGAAGGCTTGACACTGGGCGCGGGTCGCGTTCTTCACGGCCAGCTCGGCGATCACACCTTCCAGTCCACGCCGTGCTTCGACCAGGGCGCCGTGGTTCTCGACCTCGACGCCGGCGACGTACGTCCCCCGCCGGGGCATCACCTCGACGAGTCCGTCGTGGACGAGCAGCCGGATCGCCTCCCGCAACGGTGTCCGCCCCACGCCCAGACGCTCCATCAGCTCGCTCTCCACGAGCACGGCACCAGCACGGAGGCGACCAAGCAAGATCGCGGCTCGCAACCGCTGATACGCGAGCTCGCCCTCAGTGCGGGACGGCTCACCCACCGGCGGTGGTAGCACCGCGACCAGATCGTTGCTGATCACCAGGTCGTCCTCGGCTGGCGTCCTCAATGGTCGGCCCCTCCTCATCAATGATCGGCTGCTTCGGAGACCGTCGACGCGACGCGGCTCTGCGGGATCAGGTCCGCGATCCGGTGAGCGAACATGTCGATGTGCGCTCGCAGCTCGCGTTCGGCAGCGTCCGCGTCGCGTACCTCGAAGGCGGCGACGATGGCACTGACGCTGTCGATCATCGCGGCCGGAGAAGACCGCACGTCACCGTGACGTGCGATCGACATCTCCGCGTCGAGCTGTCGGATCAGCTCTCGCATCCGTTCGTTGCCGCAGTGTTGTGCGATCAGCCGGTGCATCGCGCCGTCGACTGCCTCGACATCCTCGGGCTCGAAGCTGCCACCCGCGCTGAGCGTGTCAACTTGTTGGCGGAGCGCGGCGAGAGCATCGGCGGGTAGGTGCTCGGTCGCCACCCGCGCGGCGAACCCTTCGAGCAGCCAACGTAGCTGGTTGATCTCAAGCAGGTCGCGGACCGACACCTTGGTGACGCGTACCCCTTTACTCGCCATCGGGGTGAGCATCCGCTCGCTCACGAGTCGTGCGACCGCGGTGTGAAGCAGCGCTCGGCTGGTCCCCAGCCGGTTGGCCACCTCGACCTGGTTGACCACCTCGCCGCCGCGCAGCTCACCGGAGACGATCAGGCCACGCAGTTCCTGGTAGACCCGTTCCCCTTCGGTCCTCGCCATCGAGACCTCCTATGTCCGCTCAGCACCTGGCCTTGGTCAGGCGAGCGAGCGGCCAGGTGCGACCAAATCCGGAATCGTGAACTCGCCGCGAGAGACGATCTTCCGCCCATCGAGGTAGAAATCGTGGTTCCGAGTCGGGATGTCGCAGTGAAAGCTGGTCTCGTTCGTGCCATCTGAGTGCCCGCCCGCGCTGGCCCCGAACGCGATCATCATGTTTCCGTAGTAGCCCTCAGAGTCCATGACTCCCCCGCCTTCCCAGAAGCGCAGACCCAGCGTCTCCCACTTCGCCCGGTGCTCGTTGCCCCAACCGATGTGGGAGATGAGGTACGCCCGGTCATCGTCGGCCTGGCGGAAGAAGTCGGACAGCAGCCGGGCGTCGGCGCCCTCCCCGGTCATCGAGACGATCCGGCCGCTCTCGATGACGCATGTGATCGGCGACTGCACGTAGCGCTGCAGCGGAATGATGATGTCGCCGGCGTCGATGACGAGCGTGCCCTGGGCGGTGTAGTCCAGTGGGAAGCACGACGTGAACGCGGACGGCCAGTGGTCCCACCGGCCCGGTATGTCGCTGAAGCCCCACTGGCTCTTGCCCTTGCGGCCCTGCTTCGACATCACCAAATCGGTACCGGCCTCGGAGGTGACCCGGATCTCCTTGGCCTCGTTCATCAGCTTTCCGCCGAACTCCCCGCGCTTCTTCAGCTCCTCGGTCGGGAACAGGCGGAGCAGGATGTCCTCGGGTTCCTCGATCATCAGGGTCTTCGCACCCGCGGCGAGCGCCTCGGTGTGCGCCTTGCTGTAGATCCAGTGGGTGTCCATGCTCGCGAGCAGGCCCACGACGAGTGTCGAGGACTTCCACGCCTCGATCACGGCACGGGATTCCATCCAGCCATTCCCGGCGGGCACGGTCAGCTGCAGGAAATCCGCCCCTACCAAAGCACTCGCGGCCATCAGAGCGGACACGTAGGACTCGTTGGACTTGGTGTTGGTGAAGGCGAGGACCGAATCGCCCTTGCCGATGCCGCACAGTTCCAGGTGGGCCTTGAACATCGGGGTCAGGTCAGCGCCAACGTGCGGGTTGGTGGGGACTCTGCGCATTGAGTGCTCTCCTCGTACTCTCGATCAGTGTGTTTCTCGGACTCGAAGGCTGACGCCATCCGCTCGGAATCCGTCGGGCTTTCGCCCGCCTGGTGCCGCGGTGACCCGGGGTGACGCCTCCACAAGCTCCCGGGTGTAGTCGTTCTCAGGTCGATCGAAGATCTCAGTGGTGTCTCCGACCTCCACGATTTGTCCCCGCCGCATCACCGCCGTCCGGTCCGCGAGGTAACGGACAACAGCCAGATCGTGGGAGATGAACAGGTAGGACAGTTGTTCCTCGTTCTGCAGTTCGTGGAGCAGGGCGAGGATCTGGGCCTGGACCGACATGTCGAGAGCGCTGGTGGGCTCGTCGAGAACGATCAGGCTGGGACGGGTCACGATCGCCCGGGCGATGCCCACACGTTGCGCCTGGCCGCCCGATAGTTCGTGTGGATAGCGGCCGAGGAATCGCTGCGGAAGCCCCACCCGTTCGAGGACGTCGGCTACCAGACGGCGCCTCTCCGCGGGACCGAGATCTCGACGCAAGTGCAGGGACGAGCCGACGATCTGCTCGGCGGTGTGCCATGGGGCCAGGGAGTCGAACGGGTCCTGGAAGACCATCTGCATCGACGGGCGGAACCGGGCCAGTGCCCGGGGCGAGAGTTCCGTGAGGTTGCAGCCGTTGAGCAGGATGTCGCCGTCGTCCGGGGGAAGCAACGACATCGCGAGCCGAGCCAACGTCGTCTTTCCCGAGCCCGACTCCCCGACCACCGCGAGCGTCGTCCCCTTGTCGAGCGTCAGGCTGACGTCGTCGACCGCGCGGACCTCCCGCGCCTTTGGCCCGCGCCCGACCTTGAACGTTTTGCGGAGCCGGCGCAGTTCCAGGACGGGCAGCTGCGGCGAGGATTGGGCGGCGCTCATACTCCGACCTCCTTGCTTCTGGTCGGACGCCCGACGCCTGGGAGTTCCGCGTCCGCGACAGGGTGGTGGCAGCGCACCAGTTGGTCGCCGTACGGGCGGGGAGCCGGATCGTCCGCCCGACACCTGTCTGTGGCGACGGCGCACCGCGGCGCGAACGCGCAGCCCTCGATCTGGTCACCCGGCGTCGGCACGGTGCCCGGGATCGCGACCGGTTCCACACCATGTTCGAGGGCGACGGCGATGCCCTTCAGCCCTTGTGCGTACGGATGTCCCTCGCGCAGCACGTCGGCGACCGGCCCGACGGCGACGACGCGGCCGGCGTACATAACCGCGACGCGATCGCACCAGGTGGCGATGACACCGAGATCGTGGGTGATCAACAGGCCGCCCCGGCCATCGCGGACGAGTTGGCTCCGAAGCAGGTCCAGGATCTGCCGTTGCACAGTGACGTCCAGGCCGGTCGTCGGCTCGTCCGCGATGACCAGTTCCGGGTCGTTGGCGAGCGCGATGGCGATGCACGCCCGTTGGCACAGGCCACCGGAGAGCTGGTGTGCGTACGAGCGCATGACACGCTCTGGTTCGTGGACACCGAGATCGGCCAGCAGCGCGATCCCGCGTGCCCGCGCTTGCTTGCGGGACGTTCGTTGACCGCGTCGGATCACCGCGACCAGTTGCGACCCGACGGTGAAGACCGGGTCGAGGGCCAGCCGCGGGTTCTGCGGAACGAATCCCATCCGGGTGCCCCTCAGGTCGGCGTAGGCCCGCGGTTTGTCGAGTTCGGTGCCGTCGAACACGACGGAACCGGATACCCGTTGGGCCCCGTGCGGGAGCAACCCGAGCACCGCTCGGGCGGTGAAACTCTTGCCCGCGCCGGTCTCGCCGACCACGCCGACGAGCTCACCGCGGCCAACTTCGAGTGCGACGTCGCGCAGGACCGGCACATCGCCGCCGGCTCCGCGCACGGTCACCGAGACGTCGCGCATCTCAAGCAGAGCGCTGTGACTGTCGCTCATCGACTCCTCCTCCGCCGCGGGTCCGCCCAGCGGGACAGGGACTCTCCGATGAGCGTGAAAGCCAGAGCCAGCAACACGATCGCCAAGCCGGGGAACACCGAGGTCCACCAGATCCCGCGGGTCAGGCCCTCGGTCCCCGTCGAGATCATGTAGCCCCACTCGGGCAGTGGCACCGGAACGCCGACGCCGACGAAGCCGAGCGCCGCGGCCAACAGAATCGCCCACGCTGCCGAGGTCGCGGCCTGGGTGTAGATGACTCCCAGGTTCGCGGGCAGCACGTAACGCCGCATGATCTGAAACTCGGTGAAGCCCGAACAGCGCGCCGCCTCGACGAACATCCGGTCACGGATGGTCCGGGTCTGCTCGCGGACCAACCGGACGAAGGTCGGCGCCGACACGATTCCGATGACGATGCCCGTGATCCAGATACCTCGACCGAACGCACCCAACACGGCGATGGCGAGAACGAGGAGCGGGAAAGCCTGGAAGACATCAAGCAGTCGGGAGATCACGGTGTCCGTGGCGCGACCCCGGTAACCCGCGAGCAGACCGAGCGGTACGCCAACGACCAGAGCGACCGCGATCGCGATGAGGGCGATCAAAAGGTCGTAGCGCGCGCCGTAGATGACCCGGGAGAAGATGTCGAACCCGCTGCGATCGGTGCCGAAGATGTGCCCGTCCGTACCCGGCGGGAGGTACTGGTCGGGGAGGTTGGCCTCCAACGGATCGAACGGCAGATACAGCGGCGCGAGCAGGGTTGCGAGCAGGACGGCGGCAAGGATGCCGACGCCCAGGGCCAATCCCCAGGCACCCGTCCCACGGAGAGAGCGTGGCGTGCTCGGAGGCGCCGTGGCTGCGGCGATCACTTGACCACTCATGTGAGCCTCCTCCGGGGGTCCAGGTAGGTGTTGCCCAGGTCGACGGCGAGGAACAGCAGGATGTAGACGGCCGCCGCCAGGAGAACAAAGCCTTGGACCGCCGCGTAGTCGTTGTAGTGGAGCGAGTCGATCGCGTAGAGGCCGACGCCCGGCCAGGCGAAGACCTCCTCGACCACCACCGCGCCACCGACCAGGAAGCCGAAGATGAGCGCGGTCATCGTCGTCACGATCGGGGCGATGTTGCGCAGCACGTGCTTGAGGTAGACGACGTGAGGTGGTGTTCCGATGGCCCGCGTGTAGAAGAGGTGATCCGAACGCAGCAGCGACGCCGTGGCCTCGGCGCTCAGCCGGGTGATGGGAGCCGCGGCGGGGAGACCCAAGGCGAGCGCGGGCAGCAGGAGGTGGCCGACGGCGTTGCCGAACACCTCGAGGTCACCGGCGAGCAGGGCATCCACGGTGATCAGGCCGGTCACGCTGTCCGGCGTGGGCATCCCGATGTCGAGCCGCCCGACCGGTGCGGGAGCGATGTCGAGGCTGGAGTAGAAGACGACGATCAAGAGCAAGCCGAGCCAGAACTCCGGGATGGACACTCCGAGTGTCGAGACTCCCCGGGCGAGGCGCTTGGCACCACGTCGTGCGCTTGCCCCAGCGGCGACGCCCAGCGGGACGCCGATCACCAACGCCAGGATCAGGGCGGCGAGGATCAGTTCGATGGTCGCGGGGAACCGCCCCATCAGATCGTCGAGGACACTGTGGCCGGTCCGGACCGACGTCCCGAGGTCGCCGCGCACGAGCCCGGCCAGATAGTCGAGGTACTGCACCCCCAGCGGCTTGTCGAATCCGAACTCGGCACGGATCGCAGCGATGGCGGTGTCGGTCGCCTGGGACCCGGCGAAGATCTTCGCCGGGTCCCCCGGCATCGCCCTCGAGACGAAGAACGTGAGGGTAGCGACCCCGAGAAGGATCGGGATGACCCACGCCACGCGGCGGGCGGTGTATCCAACCATGAGTGCTGCGATCCCCCGTCAGCCAGCCAGGTCCATGGTGCCGAACCGGAAGATCTGGTCGGTTCGAACTTCGTAGCTGGTGATCCGGTCGCTGGTGCCCAGTGTCCAGTTGACCTGTCCCAACCAGACGGCGGGAGCGTCCTGCAGCATGAGCTTCTGAATCTCGGCGACGTCAGCCTTGAAGGGCTCGGAGCCGACGGGCTGTTGGAACGCCTTCTCCTTGATGCGGTCCACCTGGGCGTTCGTGTAGCTGATCTTGTTGCCGTAGGAGCCGGTCGCCCAGTACAGGTCGAGATGGTAAGAGGGGTTGTTGACCCAGGACAGCGCGCTGAAGATGAAGAGTTCGGTCTTGCCGCTGAAGAAGGCCTCGTTCATCTGGGCGGTCGTCACGGGCTTGGTCTCGACGGTGATGCCGATCTTGCCCAAGGCCTGCTGGACGGCGATGGCGATCTCCTCATAGCCGGTCACCGAGTTGTCGTACGTGAGCGGGATGCTGAGGGCGCCGGCGTGGTCCGACTCCGCAAGCGCCCGTTTCGCGGCCTCGAGGTCCTCCTTGTAGAGGGCAGCGTCCTCGTCGAAGCCCGGCATGCCGGTCGGGATCGGACCGGAAGGCCCATCGGCGTAGCCGCCGTAGACGTTGGCGGCGATCGCGTCGTACGGCACGGCGTAGCTGATCGCGCGGCGGACATTGACGTCGGCGGTCGGCCCGGCCGCGTTGTTCATCATGAGGTTGACCTGCTGGTTGGACTTGCTCGCGTGGATGGTCACGCCGTCGGCCGAGGTCAGCTCCTTCAGCGATGCGCTGGGTAGCTCGGCGGCGATGTCGATGTCGCCGTTCTTCAGCAGTGCGACCTGGTCGGAGGCCGAGGGCACCACCTGCATCACAACTTTGTCCGCCTCGGGCTTCTCACCCCAGTACTGGTCGAAACGACTGAGGGTGAGCGACACACCACGCTCGAACGACTCGAGCTTGTAGGGACCCGACCCAGCATCGTGGTCGGCGAGGTAGTCCTGCGCCCACGGGTCGTCGCTGGTGGCGTTCTCCTTCATCAGCTTGGAGTCGTAGATCGCGATCGTTGGGTTGGCGAGCATCTGGAGCGTGAACGGCGTGGTCCGCGTCATCTTCATGACGGCGGTGCGGTCGTCAGGAGTCGTGATCTGGGTGCTGGGGTCGGAGAGACCGATGGTCCTGAGGTCGAACCAGCCGCCCTCCTGGAGCTTCCAAGCTCGCTCGAAGCTCCACTGGACGTCGGCGGAGGTGACGGGGTTGCCGGAGTGGAACGTCGCCTCGTGCAGGCGGAACGTGTAGGTCAGCTTGTCCTCGCTGACATCGATGGTCTCGGCAAGTGCTCCGGTCGGCGCCTCGGAGTCGGCAACCAGCAGACCCTTGTCGTTCTTGGTCAGCTTGAATCCGACGAGCGTGTCGTAGACGTTCGCCACGTATTGGGCGGACCGCTTCTCGAACGAGAGCCGGGGGTCGAGCGTCGACGGGTCCCCGGAGATCGCCTGAACAATGGCGTTGCCGCGGGCCTCACCGGACTCGGACGAACAAGCAGTCAGCGATGCGGCGACTACGGTCAGTGCGGCAACGCCGCCGAGAATTCGTTTGGACCTGATGGACATGAGCGGCTCCTTGCTGCTCCAAAAGCTGTGGCGCGGCGGCGGATGATGCCCCCGAGGTGACGTCAACATCTGATGTATCTGCTTGCTAACATCAGATATATCTGTCGCAGGCATCGCAGATCAAGAGCTCCAGGGTCCCTGGGCCACAGGTTGACGTGCCGTTAACAAGGGAGCACATCATCGAAACATCCGCACTTGGGCCGCTGATCGTCGTGGACTCACACACCGCGGGCGAACCCACCCGGGTGGTCCTACACGGTCTTGACGCGATGCCTGGCGCCACGCTGTCCGAACGCTCGCGCGCACTGTACGCACGCCATCCCCGGCTGATTTCCGCCGTCGTCGGCGAGCCGCGCGGGTGGGCGCCATGGCACGCTGTCGTGCCGATGCCGCCTGATGATCCGCAGGCGGACATCGCCGTGTTGATCTTCTCCGCGCTCGGCCCGCTGGACATGTGCGGGCACGCACTCATCGGCACCGTCACCACGCTGATCGAGGAGGGTGTCGTCACCGCGTCCGAGCCAAGGACCGACCTCACGGTGCAGACGGGCGCCGGACTTATCCGAGTCGCCGCGACCGTCGAGCGCGGCCGGGTGCGGCAGGTGAGCTTCGAGAACGCGACGTCGTACGCTTTCGCCACCGACGCGGTCGTGGCCGTGCCAGGCCTGGGTGAGGTCCGCTACGACCTCGCGTACGGAGGTCTCTGGTACGCGGTGGTCGACGCTTCCAGCCTCGGCCTGGCGATCACCCTCGACCAGGTCCACCGGCTAATGGCGCTGTCGGAACACATTCGGGCCGCCATCAATGCCTCACTTCCCGAGCATCCAGACGAGCCGGACGACCCCACATTCGTTCCGCAGCTACTGTGGACCACCACGGAGGGCACCAGGAGTGGGACGAACCTAGCGACGTCGACCCAGCTCGGATTCGACCGCTCCCCCTGCGGCACCGGCTCATCCGCCCGCACCGCCATCCTCCACGCCGCTGGCGCCCTCGCGATCGGCGACACGTTCAATCACCACAGCGTGCTCGGCACGACCTTCACAACCGAGGTCGTACGAAAGCTCGTCCTCCCCTCAGGCCGCCCCGCCATCACGCCCGAAGTGACCGGATCGGCATGGATCACCGCCCGTTCTGAACTCGTCTTCCGGGACGACGACCCACTGGCCGACGGCTCGTTCGTTCCCCCCTTCAACACCGTCGGCCGGTGAAGCGCAGCCGCAACTGCGTGCGACGAACGCGCCCCGGACCCTCATCGCCGCCGAGGTGAAGGTGGCCACGGTCCGGGCACAAGTGGGCCTGCTGTTCCACAACGACTTCGAGGAGTTCGTGACCCTGACCCCGCAGCCGCACCAGGTCGCCGCACTGACGGCGACCCTCGACGACGTCGTCGCCTGGTCGAGGGCGCTTGCCCCGCTACGCGCCTGACCGGACGGTGCGAGCGGGCTCGCCGGCCCGCTCGCACCTCTACCGTGCGGCGAGTGTCGGCGCGAACCGGTTGGCCGGCCGTGGCAGGTCATAGTGATCGCGCAAGGTGCTGCCGGTGTACGCGGTGCGGAACAGCCCGCACCGCTGGAGGATCGGCACTACCTGGTCGACAAAACTCCTCCAGGCCGGATGGGAGTAGCGGTGGCATGACGTTGAACCCGTCGGCCGCGCCCGAGTTGTACCACTCCTCGATGGTGTCCGCGATCCCGGCCGGCGTACCGGTGACCGTGCGGTGCCCGCGCCCGCCGCCGAGCCGGCCCAGCAGCTGCCGGACGGTGAGGCCCTCACGCCGGGCCAGGTCGGTGACGAGCGCGAAGCGACTCTGCGCGCCCATCGACGCCGGCCTGGTCTACCGCCTCCAGGCTGTGCCAGACCATGTTGAGATAGGTGAGGATCGTCAGGTCGTTGCCCTCACGGCGCCGGGCGGCCGTGCCCACCGGGATCTGATAGTCGAGATCCTGGACGGGCGCCGACCCGCTAGGTAGATCGCGAAGCCCCGGCCCGCAGGGCCGGCAAGGCATGAGGCAGCCGTCGGCCGAATCGTCCGTGCGTGCAGGTGGCGGTGTAGGCGTCGCTTGATGCGCCGGTCAGGGACGGGTGGCCGTGTGCTATCCGGCGTCCGGGTCGCCGACGAGTTTCTCGATGATGTTACCGCGCGGGACCTCGCCGAGGGACAGGAACGTCTCGATGCGCTGGATGCCCTCGATCGCCCAGAGGGCGTCGAGGAGCAACTCCTGGAGGTGGGCGTGGTCGCGCAGGCGGAAGCGGGCCATGAGGTCGTAGGCGCCGGTGACGACGATCAGCTCGTCGAGTTCGGGGATCTCGCGCAGCTGGGTGAGGATCGTGCTCAGGTCGGCACCGGGGGCGATGATCATGGGGATGTAGACGAGGACGGGGTAGCCGACGGATGCCCAGTCGATCGTCACGGTGTAGCCGCGGATGACGCCGAGGCGTTCCAACCGGGTGATGCGGTCGGCGACGGCGGGCGCGGAGACCTGGCATTCGCGGGCGAGTTGGCGTTGTGAGGCGCGCGGGTCGGCCGCGAGCCGGCGCAGGATCCGCCGGTCCAGGTCGTCGAGGGGCACCGCGGCCCGGGGGCGCTCGACGGCGCCCACCAGACCGGCCATCGGGCCTCGCGGGGACCGGGGTGCCGGCGGGGTCCTGCGTCGGTCAGCCATCCAGGCCGTCCTCTCGGCTCGCGGTCGGCGCCATTCTAGGGCCCGGCCACGGCAGCGGCGGGGACGAGTCGACGACGATCCGTGGCAGGTGCGGCATGGCGGTCTCGGGCACCAGGTAGCGCGCGATCACGTCGCGGACGAAGTCGACGCCGGCGCCGTCGGGCTGGCGCACGAACAGGTGTGTCGCGCCGGCCTCCGCCCAGGCGGTGACACGCCGCCGGTCGGTGTCGAGGTCGCCGGTGAGGTCGTCGACGGCCGGCTGGACCTGGGTGGCCGGGTCGGCGTCGGCGAACGAGCGGGCCAGGACCGGTAGCCCGGCGCCGGCGGCCGTGCCGTCGAGCCAGACTGGCAGGTCGAGCTGGGCTGGCTTGGGGGTGACGGCGAGCGTCGTGGGCATGCCGGGGCCCATCACGCCGGAGGGGACCTGCCAACGCGGTCCGGCGTGGCGGATCACGCGTCCGGACCAGGAGGCGCGTAGGAGGGCGAGATCTTCGGCAGCCGCCTCCGGGTCGAGGTCGGCGGTGTCGACGAGCGCGACGACGCGGCCGGCGCTGACGTGGTCGACGACGGCCACCTCCTCGGCGAGGGTGACCGGGTGCTCGACGCCGAGGCGTACCCGAAGGACGATCCGGATGTTTTCGGTACGCGCGGCGATGCGCGCCGCGACGGCGGAGTCGACGCCAGCGGCGCTGCCCGGTGTCAGCACCGCGCAGAGCCCGGCGGCGTCGGCCCCCGCCGCGATGTCGAGGTCGCCGGTGGCGAGCTGGAGCCCGATCCTCATGACGCCTCCACAGTGGACATGACGGGCAGGACCTCGTCGGCGAGGCGGCGCAGCACGTGGTGGAGAGCGGCCTGCGGTGCGCCTTCGATCACGACCCGGAAGATGACGTAGTCGACGCCGGCCTCGGCGACCTCGTGGAGGCCGTCGACGATCGCCGGGGCGGGGCCGATGATGGTGGTCGCGACCGCGTCGGCGATAGCGCCGCCAGGGTCACTGAGGAAGTCCATCGCCGGCGTCGAGTCACGCTCGGCCACGCTCCAGCCGAGCCCGGCGTAGAGGACGTAGCTGGCCCGCTGCCAGTCGAGTGCGGCGCGGCGCTCGGCCGCGTCCTCGGTCAGCCACACGTTACGCAGCGCGGCGACCGGCGGCCGGGTGCCGCCGGGACGGCCGGCCTCCTGCCAGCCCTTGCGGTGCGCGGCCGCCAGCTCGCGCACCAGCGTGAGCGGGTTGGCACCGGAGAGCATCACGCCCTGGCCGCGGGCGCCCGCGCGGGCCACACCCGCGGGTGTGGCCGAGCCGTTCCAGATGGTCGCACCGGCGGGGACCGCGATGTCGCGCAGGGCGGTGAGGCCGGCGCGCTGGCGCGGTACCCGTTGCGCGCGGGGGACGCCCTTGCCGTCGAAC
The DNA here is from genome assembly GCF_042433955.1 of Phytohabitans kaempferiae. NCBI lineage: Bacteria > Bacillati > Actinomycetota > Actinomycetes > Micromonosporales > Micromonosporaceae > Phytohabitans > Phytohabitans kaempferiae. The sequence continues at coordinate 201,201 of NZ_JBHLUH010000060.1, forward strand.
TCGACGTCGCGATAGCCGAGCCCGACGCCGAGATCGAGGCGGCCGCCCGAGGCGGCGGCGACGTCGGCCGCGAGGGCCGCCACGCGCTCCGGCCGCTGCATGGGCAGCAGGAGCATCCCGGTGCCGAGCCGGAGCCGAGTCGTGACGGCGAGAGCGGCCGCGGCGGCGGGTAGTACGGCCGGGCAGTAGCCGTCGTAGAAGAAGTGGTGCTCGGAGAGCCACATCCCCTCGTAGCCGAACGCCTCCAGCGCCACCGCGTCCTCCAGCAGCTGCCGGTAGGCCGTCGAGTGGTGCCGCGGCGTGGTCGCGGTCGCTTGCAGGCACCACAGCCCGGCACCGAACCTCATCGCCACCTCCTTGTCATACGCCAGCAGACTAACGCTGTTCTTGTTTCACATGACGCATCTTGATCTCATTTTCGTTAACGAGTGCACGATCTGTTGCTCATATCGTCTGGCGATTGCATATTCGAGGGCATGACCGCAACCGATCCACCCGGCGTCGCCCTGGTGACCGGCGCCGCCCGAGGGCTCGGCCTGGCCGTCGCCGAACGGCTGGCCCGGCGCGGCGATCATGTCGTGCTCACCGATGTCGACCTCGCCGCGGCCCGGGCCGCCGCCGGCGGCATCGCCACCGCCGGTGGGCTCGCCACCGCCGTCGCACTCGACGTGACCGACGCCGCGCAGGTCGAGAAGGTGGTCGCGCACGCGGGGTCGATCGGTCCACTCACGACGGTTGTCAACAACGCCGGCATCGCGTTCGCCGCGCCGATCGCCGATACCGACCTCGACGACTTCGACCGGCTCATGGCGGTCAACGTACGCGGCGCGTTCTGCGTGCTGCGGGCCGCCGTCCGGGCCATGTTGCCGCGACGCCACGGCTGGGTGGTCAACGTCTGCTCGACATCGTCGTTCACCGCGTCGTCGTCACCGATGCTGGCGTACGACACGTCGAAGGCCGCGCTGCGGATGATGACCCAGGCGGCCGCCCGCGAACTCGGCCCGACCGGGATCCGGGTCAACGCGGTCGCACCGGGCACGATGGACACCGCGCTTGTGCGTGGCCTCTTCGACCGCCACGACGGGCTCGACGACCTCGCCGCCGCGCGGATTCCGCTGGGCCGCCTCGGCCGCACGGAGGAGGTCGCCGAGGCGGTGGCGTTCCTCTCCTGCCCCGCCTCGTCGTATGTCACCGGACATGTGCTCGTGGCCGACGGCGGGTGGCTGACGTGATCAGCGTGGTCACCGGGGCGGGCTCCGGCATCGGCGCGGCGACCGCCCGGCTGCTCGCGGCGCGCGGTGACCACGTCGTCTGCGTCGACCGTGACGAGGCCGCCACCCGCGACACCGCGACCGACGTAGGCGGCCTCCCGGTCACCGCCGACGTGACCGACCCCGCCGCCGTCGAGGCCGCGGTCGAGGCCACGGTACGGGCGTTCGGCCGGGTCGACGCCGTCGCCTGCTGCGCCGGTGTCGAGGTCAACGAGGCGGCGCAGCGACTCGACCCGCGGGTCTTCGACCGCGTGCTGGCCGTGAACGTCACCGGCAGCTTCCTCGTCGCGGCCGCCGCCGCCCGGCGGATGATCGCGCAAGGCGACGGCGGGCGTGTGGTGCTGGTCGGCTCGGCGAACTCGGTCGTGGCACTGCCTGGCCAGGCCGCGTACGCGGTGTCCAAGGGCGGCGTGCTCATGCTCGGCCGGGCCCTCGCGGTGGACTGGGCGCCGCACGGCATCACGGTCAACGTGGTCGGCCCTGGCGTCACCGACACCCCGATGTCGGCGGGGAGCCTGGGCGACCCGGAGCGCCGGGCGCTGCTGCTCGACGGCGTACCGCTGGGCCGTCCGGCGCGACCGGCGGAGATCGCCGAGGTGATCGCGTTCCTCGCCTCGCCCGCGGCCTCCTACGTCACCGGCGCCTTCCTGCCGGTCGACGGCGGCTGGCTGGCGCGGGGCTGAGACGAACGACGCAGTCATCTCAGTCGTTGGCCACCAGCGTCACCGGGTGCTGGTTGAGCTTGCGCCCGCCGCCCGGCTCGCAGACGATGACGTCCTCGACGCGCACCCCGACCCGGCCCGGCCAGAAGACCGACGGCTCGATCGTGAACGTCATCCCCTCCTCCAGCGGGGTGTCGTCCTCTTCGGAGATGAACGGCAGCTCGTGCACGTCCATCCCGATGCAGTGCCCGGTGCGGTGCCGGAACCAGCGGCCGTACCCACCGTCCACAATGACCTGTCGGGTCGCCGCGTGCACCTGCGCCGCCGTCGCGCCCGGCTTCGCGGCCGCCATCCCAGCCGCCTGCGCGGCCATCACGAGCGCGTAGACGCGCTCGTACTCGGCCGGTGGTGTTCCGATGTGGATGGTCCGGCCGAAGTCGGAGACGTAGCCGTCGACGACCGATCCGAAGTCGAACGAGACACCGCTGCCGGCCCGCAGCGCGGCGTCGGACAGGCGCACGGTGGCGTCCCGCTCGGTGTCCGGCCCCATCGCCCAGACCGCGGTGTCAAACGACGCGGTGCGCGAGCCGCGCCGCCGCATCTGAAAGTCGATCTCGCTGGCCAGTTCCAGCTCGGTGACGCCCTCGCGGACCTTGTCCTGGATGTCGGCGAGCACCCCGTCGACCAGCGTCGCCGCGCGCGTCATCGCCGCCAGCTCGTCCGGTGACTTGATCCGGCGCAGCGCGTTGACCAGCGGGTTGGCGTCGACGATCGCGGCGTCGGGCAGCAGCTTGCCGAGCTGGATCGTGGTGGCCGCCCAGGTGCGGTGCCCGACGCCGATCCGGCGTACCGCCCCGAACTGGCCCAGCGCCTTGGCGAAGAGCGCCACCGCGTCGTCGGTCTCGTTGACGGTCACGATGTCGCCGCCGCCGACGCCCTCCGGCAGGTCGAACTCGCGCACCATACGCGGCAGCACGAACACGGGCTCTCGACCCGCGGCGATGAAGGCGCCGGTGACCCAGTGGTGCGCGTATTCGACGGTGCCGAACGCCGGGATGCGCCGCTGCATCCCGGTGAGGTATTCGAGGTCGCCGGAGGGCGGGACGAACAGCAGGTCGACGCCGGCCTCCGCCATCCGCTCCCACAGCCGTTCCCGGCGCTGCACGTGGTCGAACATGGTCCTCCTCACTTCGTTGTCTTCAGGTTCTCGGCCACGAGGATGTCGAGGTAGGCCGCCGCTGTCGCCGCCGGCAGCGCGTCTTCGTGGTTGTGCGCCAGCCGCCACCCGCCGCCGGTCCGCTGCCAAACACCGGTGTTGCGGACGACGCCGGCGGGACGCGCGTCGCCGGCGTAGCGGACGGCGAACACGTGCCGGGCGACCGCCACGTCGCCGATGACGTCCAGGACCGGCCGGTATACGTCGATCGCGGCGACCCGTGGCCCCTGGTCGCGCGGCGGTCGCTGGGCCCGGATCACGTCGAGCGCGGCCAGGCCGTGTGCCAGCCCGGGCCGCTCGGAGTCCCAGATCGTCGCCTCGGGCAGGATGTGCCGGTCGATCCGGGCGGTGTCGGCGGCGAGGTACCCGTCGTACATGTCCCGCACCGCCGCCCAGATCTGCTCCTCGTCGCTGGTCATCGCTCTCCCTCCAGCAGTTCGTACGCGGCCCGGGCCTCCCCCGCCGCGACGTCCACGACCAGCTCGTGGACGCCGGCCGCGGCCAAGGCGGGCAGGTGCCGGGTCACCTCGACCGCGCGCCCGGCCGAGCCGACCAGCCGCAGCACCACCCAGGGCGGGTCGGTGGCGAGGGCGCGCACCCGCGCGGCGCCGGCCGCGACCCGGTCGACGTCGAGTGTGCGCAGGTCCTCATGGGCCACCCAGCCGTCGTGGCGCGCGGCCCGGCGCAGCGCCGCGTCGCTGGTGCCGCCGACCAGTACCGGTGGCGGTTTTCCCGGCGCTGGCAGGCAGAGCACGCCGTCCGGCAGGTCGTAGAAGTGCCCGCGCCGGGCGGCGGGCTCGCCGGTCCAGCAGTCGCGCACGACGGCCAGCCACTCGTCGAGCCGGCGGCCGCGATCGGCGAACGGGACGCCGAGCGCCGCGTACTCCTCGGCCAGCCAGCCGGCGCCGACGCCGAGGGTCACCCGGTCGCCGCCGAGGGCGGTGAGCGACGCGACCTGCTTGGCTAGGACGACCGGTTGCCGAAGTGGCGCGACGAGCACCGCGACGCCGAGCCGGAGCCGCGAGGTGACCGCCGCGGCCATCGAGAGCAGGACGACGGCGTCGAACCACGGCATCCGCGCCGGCCAGGTCGCCCGCCCGTCGGCCGCGAACGGGTAGTGGCTGCGGATCTCGCGGGGCATGACGACGTGGTCGCTGACCCAGAGCGAGTCGTAGCCGATCTCCTCCGCGGCGCGCGCGAACGCGACCACCTCCTCGGGCCGGTCGGTGGGGAGCTTGACCCCGATCCTCATCGGCCGCGTCCCGGCCGGATCAGGTCCATGCCCGCGTCGGCGGCGGCCAGGAGCTTCTTGGTGTACGGGTGCGCGGGCGCGCCGAGCACCTGCGCCGCCGGCCCTTCCTCCACCCATACGCCGTGGCGCATGACCGCGACCCGGGTCGCCATCGCCCGGATGACCTCCATGTCGTGGGAGATGAGCACGTAGGTCAGCTGCTCCTCGGCGCGCAAGGCGAGCAGGAGCCGTACGATCTGGGCCCGGAGGGAGACGTCGAGCGCGGAAGTCGGCTCGTCGAGCACGAGCAGCGCCGGGCGCGCGGCGAGCGCTCGGGCGATGCTCAGTCGCTGCAACTGCCCGCCGCTGACCTGGCCGGGCAGCCGGTCGAGCAGGGCCGGGTCGAGCCGCACCTCGCGAGCGAGCGCCTCGATCGTCGCTCCCGCGCCCGCCCGTGGCTCGCCGCGCAGCAGGTGGAACTCCTCGATGCTGCGCCGGACAGTCCAGCGCGGGTCGAACGCGGCCTGCGGCTGCTGGAACACGGCCTGGATCGTCCGGCGGTACGGGCGGAAGGCGCGCTCGGACAGCCGGTCGACACGGCTGCCGTCGAGCCACACCTCGCCGGAGGTCGGCGCGGTCAGCTTGAGCAGGATCCGGCCCAGCGTCGACTTACCGGAGCCGGACTCGCCGACGATACCGAGGATCTCTCCACGGTGGAGGGTGAAGTCGACGCCGTTGACCGCGACGACCGACCGCGCGCCGCGCCCGTAGCGCTTGACCAGGTGGCGCGCCTCCAGCAACGGTGCGGTCATCTCGCCTCCACGGGGCTGTCGCCGTCGACCGCCAGCACGTACGAGTCGATCAGCGACTGGGTGTACGGGTCGCGCGGCGCGGTGAGCACCTGGGCCGTCGGGCCCTGCTCCACCACCGCGCCGTCGTGCATGACCGCGATCCGTTCGCAGATCTGCGCCGCCGCCGCGAGGTCGTGCGTGATCAGCAGGACCGACGCGCCAGCGGCCCGTACCCGGTCGACGATCAGCGCCAGCACCTCGGCCTGGACGGTCGCGTCGAGCCCGGTCGTGGGCTCGTCGGCGATCAGCAGGCGCGGTGAACAGGCGAGCGCGCGGGCGAGGGCGGCCCGCTGCGCCATGCCGCCGGAGTACTGGTGGGGATACTGCCGCGCGCGCCGCTGCGGCTCGGCGATGCCCATGGCGGCGAGCAGGTCGACCGCCTCGGCCGCCGCCCGGCGCCGTGGCGTCCCGCGGTGGATGCGGATCAGCTCGGCGATCTGGTCGCCGACCCGGATCAGCGGGTTGAGCGTCGCGACCGGGTTCTGGAAGATCGCGGCGATCTGGGAGCCCCGGATCCGGCGCAGCTCCCGCCGGCTGGCGTACAGGATGTCCGCGCCGTCCAGCAGCACCCGTCCCGCGTCCACCGTCGCGGCCTCGGGAAGCATGCCGAGGACGGCCGAGGCGGTCAGCGACTTGCCGGAGCCGGACTCGCCGACCAGGCCGAGGAACGTCCCCGGTGGGATCGCCAGGTCGACGCCGCGCAGCGCGTGCACCGGCCCGCCCGCCGTGCGGATGGTGACCCGGAGGTCCTCGACGAGCAGCCCGCTCATGACGGCCCGCCCCATCGGCGCGCCGCGACGGCGATCTGGTTGAGCGCGAGGACGGTCAGCAGGATGGCCAGGCCGGGAAAGACCGAGAGCCACCACTGGCCGGTCACCATGTGGTCCGTACCCTGACGGATCATCGACCCCCACTCGGCCGTGGGCATGCGCACGCCGATGCCGATGAAGCTCAGGCCGGCGAGCACCTGGATCGCCCAGGCGCAGGTGACGGAGAACTGGGCGATCGCCACCTGGGTGATGTTGGGGACGATGTGCTGCCGGACGATCTGGAAGGTCGACCGTCCCGCACAGCGCGCGGCGAGTACGAAGTCGGCCTCCCGCAACGGGACCACGGCCGACCGTGCCAGTCTCATGTAGAGCGGGATGTTGACGACCGCGATCACCGCCACCAGGTTGGGGACGCTCGGCCCGAGGGCGAGGGTCACCCCCATCGCGAGCAGCATCGTCGGGAACGCCTGGAACGACTCGGCGACGCGCAGCAGGCCCTGGTCCCAGGCACCGCCCCGGTAGCCGGCGAACGCGCCGAGGGGGATGCCGACGACCAGGGCGATCGCCGAGGCGCTGAGCGCGAGCAGCAGGTCGATCCGGCCCGCCGAGACCACCCGCGAGAGCACGTCCATGCCGTACTGGTCGACGCCGAAAGGGTGGGCGCCCGACGGCGCGGACAGCGGGTCGCCGGCGCCGACGTCGAGCGGGTCGACCAGGAAGAACGGCCCCACCAGCGAGACCAGGGCGATCACGGCCAGACCAGCGGCGGGTACCAGGATCCGCCACCGCGCCACCGGCCCGCGCCGCACCGACGCCCGGACGTCCAGTGCGGTCATATCCGGCTCCGGGGGTCGACGACGAGGTGGATCAGGTCGGTGACGAGGTAGACCAGGAGGTAGACGATCGCGCTGAGCACGACGACCGCCATCACCGGCGCGTAGTCGGAGGCGGTGATCGAGTCGACGGCGTACTTGCCGATGCCCGGCCAGGCGAAGACGAACTCGACCATGACCGTGCCGCCGAGCAGGTAGCCGAACATGGTGGCGACCATGGTCGTCACCGGCAGCAACGCGTTGGGCAGCGCGTGCCGGACGACGAGCCGGACCGGTGGGATGCCGAGCGCCCGGCCGGCACGGATGTAGGGCGAGCCGAGCACGCCGGTCATGAACTCCCGGGCGGTGCGCATCATCGGCGCACCGGTGGTCAGCGCGAGCGTCAGCACCGGCAGCAGCAGCTGCGCCAGCGACGCGCGCAGGGCGCTCCAGTCCGCGGTCAGCACCGCGTCGACGGTGTAGAAGCCGGTGATCGTGCCCGGCGGAGTCCCGGAAATGCGGCCGATCGGCGCGGGTGCGATGCCGAGGCTGGTGAAGAAGACCAGGATCACGACGGTGGCGAGCCAGAACTCGGGGACGGAGACGCCCAGGCTGCCGACGAGGTCGGCGACCCGGGCGAACACCGAACGGGGGAAGACGGCCGCGAGGGTGCCGACCACGAGTGCCCACGTGACCGCGACGAGGATCGCGAAGAGGGCGAGCTCGACCGTGGCCGGCCACCGCGAGGCGAGGTCGTCGACGACCGGCTTGCTCGTCCGCAGCGAGGTGCCGAGGTCGCCGTGGACGAGGTCGCCGACGTACGTCACGAACTGCGCCGGCAGCGGCCGGTCCAGGCCGAGCTCACGGGTGGCGGCGTCGACCTTCTCCTGGTCGGTCAGCGGACCGGCCAGCAGGTAGACCGGGTTTCCCGGCAGGGTCCTGGTCAGCACGAACGTGATGACCAGGACCCCCAGGACGGACACCACGAAGTACGCGAGCCGCCGGCCCAGGTACGACGCCGTTCGCATGACGGGTCCTTCCCCTCAGCCCTTGAGCGAGAGGTCGTAGTAGAACGGCACCTCGTTCTGCCGGACGACGAAGCCCTGGACCTGGCTGCTCATCGCCATCCGGTAGTTGGGCTGGGCGAGGAACAGCCAGGGGGCCTCGTCCACGAGCACCCGCTGGGCGTTCTCGAAGAGCGCGACCCGGGCGGGGTCGGTCGCCTCCATCGCCCAGCCCTTGGCGATCGCGTCGTCGACGACCGGGCTGCAGTAGTCGGCGTAGTTGCCGTAGACGTCGCACTGGAAGGTCAGCGACAGGATGTAGTTGGGGTCGTTGATCCAGGCCAGCGACTCGTCGACATACATGTCGAGGTCCTTCTTCGCCTTGCGCTCGGAGAACACCGCCGAGGTGAGCGGTTCGAGTTCGGCGGTGACGCCGACCGCCGCGAGCTGCGAGCGCAGCAGCACTGCGATCTGCTCGTGCAGCCCCTTGGAGTTGTCAAACGCGATCTTGATCGTGCCGCCGTCGTAGCCCGAGCCGCTGACCAGCTGCTTGGCCTTGTCGACGTCCTGCTTGTAGCCGATGGCGTCGCCGAGCGAGGTCGCGGCGCCCTTGGGGATTGGCCCGTAGAGCCGTTCCGCCTCGTCCTGGAAGACCTGGCTCAGGATCCGGTCGTAGTCGACCGCGTACGAGATCCCCTGCCGCAACGCCTTGTCCGACAGCGGCGCCCGGCCGTTGTTCATCCCGACGACCGCCACGTTCTGGGAGCCGGCCGAGAGCACCGTGACACCGTCGGCCCCCTTGAGAGAGGCGAGCTGGTCGGGGGGAAGGCTCTCGGCGATGTCGACGTCGCCGGACTTGAGCAGCGCGAGTCGCTGCGCCGCCGACGGCACGATCTTCCAGACGATCTTCTTGATCGCCGGCGGGCCGGCCCAGTAGCCGTCGAACGCCTCGAAGACGACCTCCTGGTCGGGTACCCGACTGGTCAGCTTGTAGGGGCCGCTGCCGTTGCCGACGTTCTTGGCCAGCCACTCCTCGGCCCACGGGTCGTCGGTGGTCGCGTGCGACTTGACCTCGTCCTGGTCGAGAATCGCCAGGCCGTCCATGTAGAGGGCCTGGATCGCCAGCGCGCTCGGCTCGTCCGCGGTGATCGTGATCGTGGACGCGTCGACGACGGTCGGCGGCTTGGTGATGAACGCGATCTGGGTGAGCAGCCAGTTGGCTCCACCCTTGGTGTTGAGGGCACGGTCGAAGCTGTAGACGACGTCCTCGGCCGTCACCGGCGACCCGTCGTGAAACGTCATTCCCTGCCTGATCTTCACCGTGTACGTCAGGCCGTCGGCCGACCGCTGCCACGACTCGAACGCCGACCCCTTGAGCTTGTCAGGTGTCCCGACCAGCTGGCCGTTGCCGCGGTCCTGCGTCTCCAGGTTGACCGGCGTGTCGTAGATCTGTTGCAGGGCATGGTGGGCCCGGGCGAAGTTCGCGTACATCGGGTCGAGGGTCTGGATGTCGTCCGGGACCGCGACGGTCAGGACGCTGTCGGCGGCGGAGTCGGGCGGGTCGCTGTCGGCGCTGCAGGCCGCGAGGGCGAGCACCGCGCAGACCGCGACTCCCCCCGCGAGGCTCCTCAATCTCATGGGTCGTTCCCTCTCAGGACAAGGTTGGTGGTGTGAGCGAAGGGCGGCGCAGGCCGGCGCCGGCGAGCAGGGCGGCGAACCGGACCGTGTCGACCACCGGGTCGAGAACGCGGACCGAAACGGCGTCCCGGACCGGGCCGAGGAGCCCGCCCCAGGTGGTGCAGGCGAAGAAGAGGACCGTCGCCTCGTCGTGCTCGACGGCCGCGCGGGCGTGGTCGAGGCCGGGGCCGGCGGCCGCGGCCGCCATGCCGTCGCGGACGAGCACGCGCAGCTTCTCCGGATCCTCGGCGAACAGGCGCTCGACCTCGGCGTCCGAGGGACGGACCACGGCGGCGGAGCGGATGGTGGCGACACGGTGCCACATGCCGTACTGCTGGACGAGTTCGCGTACCCAGTTGGCGGTTTGTGGCTGCTTCTCGTTCTCACCGCTGCGCATCCGCGGCGCGACGATGCCAAGCCGGCCGCCGAGCGCCGCGGCGGTGTGCAGGGCGGCCTCCATCGGCGCGGTGACCGGGATGCCGACCAGCGGCTTGACCGTGGCCAGCGTCGGGTCGGAGGCGCAGGCGATCACGACCGCGTCGAAGCCCTCCCGCTCGGCGGCGATGACCCGGCCGATCAGCTGGTTGTACGAGGTCGACGGCAGCGGCAGGAAGGCGGTGGCCGGTACGCCGTCGCGAAGCGAGTCGACGGTGACCGTCACGTCGGCCGGAAGCTGCCCGGCGAGCAGCTCGACGGTCTCGGCGTCGTGGTAGTCGGTACCCAGGGGATTGACGACGAGCAGGCGCCTCATGTGTGCGCTCCTTCCCGGTAGGGCAGGTCGGTGGTGATGTAGCCGTCGGCGAGATCGGCGGCGATCGCCTCGGGGGCGCGGTGCGCCGGGTCTCCGTATCCGCCGCCGCCCCCGGTCTGGATCCGGATGCGGGAGCCCTTGGGCAGCGGGAGCGCGTTGACCTTGAGGATGCGCTCGGCGCCGTCGCCACGCTCGACGACGACGTCGGTGGGGCGGCCCGGCGCGCCGCCGAACAGGCCCCAGGCGGGGCGGGCGGCGCGCTCGAACCACAGCGAGACGGTCGTACGCTCGGCGAGAGTCTCGTAGGAGCGCCAGATACCCAGGCCGCCCCGGTGCCGCCCGGCGCCGCCGGAGTCCGGCTCCAAGCCGTACCCGGTGATCCTGATGGGATAGCGCGACTCGATCACCTCGACCGGGTAGTTCTTGAGGTCGCCGCCGCCGTAGTTGATCTGCCCGTTGGCGCCGTCGCGGTCGCTGAGCCCGCCCCAGCCGACCGCGGTCGCCTCGCCGCAGAAGAAGGTCTCGTCGCCGCCGTCGACGGTCCCGGCGAAGAGGATGTTCATCGAGTCGGCGGCCTGGCCGGCGATCACCGCGTCCGGCATCACCGGCGCCAGGGCCTTGATGACCAGGTCGATCATCATGCCGAGATGCGGGTAGTAGAACTGGCAGGCGGCCGGCTCGCGGGCGTCGAAGACCGAGCGGGGTTCGGCGGAGACGGTCATGTTGCGGAACGTGCCCGCCGTGACCGGGACCTCGGGGTTGACGAGGAACTTGAACGCCAGCCGGGCGGCGGAGACGGTCTGGGCGAAACCACAGTTCATCGACCCGGGCGTCTGCCCGCTCGAACCGGCGAGATCGAGGTGGAGCGTGTCGCCGGCGACGGTGACCGCCACCTTGACCGGCACGGGACCGCCGCCCGGACCCCAGGAGTCGAGCGCGCTCTCGGCGGTGTACGTGCCGTCCGGGATCGCCGACACGGTCGCCCGGTCGATCCGCTCGCACTGCGCGAACACCGCCTCGGACGCGGCCTCGATGGTCGCCTTCCCAAACCGGTCATAGAGGCGGCGCAGCATGATCTCGCCGGTGTGGCAGGCCGCCACCTGCGCGTGCATGTCGCCCCAGACCGAGCGGGGCAGCCGGCTGTTGCGCATCAGGAAGTCGATCGTCTGGTCCTGCCGCTCCCCCGCCCGGTACAGGTGGGTCGGCGCGATCCGGTAACCCTCCTGGTAGATGGAGGTGGAGTCCATCGCCTGGCCGGGATCCTTGGCGCCGATGTCCAGCCAGTGCGCCTTCGTCGCGCCGAAGCCGACCAGCTCGCCCTCGTAGAAGATTGGCGAGAAGATCGAGATGTCGTTGAGGTGGCTGCCCACGATGTAGCTGTCGTTGACGGCGTACACGTCGCCGGGCTGGTAGATCTCCGGACCGCCGAAATGGGCGGTGGTGGCGGCGATCGCGGCGTCGAGGGCGCCGAGGAAGATCGGCAGCCCGGGCGCCTGGCCGAGCAGCTCGCCCTCGGCGTTGAAGAGACCGACCGAGCAGTCCTTCATCTCGTAGATGATCGGTGTGTACGCCGAGCGGGCCAGGTTGTTGTTCATCTGCGCGGCGATCGAGTCGAACGCGTTACGGATGACCTCGACCGTCACCGGGTCGATGTCGCGCGTCATGCGTGGCTCCTCTCCAGCACGAGGTGGCCGTGCCGCGAAGTCGTCGAGGACCAGCCCGGTGGTACGAGGACGGTGCAGCCGGGCTCCAGCACGACGGCCGGGCCGGCCACGACGGTGCCCGCGGCGAGCGAAGCGCGGTCGTACACTGTGGACCGCAGCGTCTGCCCCGCGAACCGCACCTCCTGTTCGCCGAGGACGACCGCGCCGGTCGGGTCACCCGGCTCGGCGGCCGGCGGCCGGTCGACCAGCCCGCGCGCCACCAGGCGAAGCGCGACGATCTCGACCTTCTCGGCCGGGTTGTTGTGGCCGAACCGCGCCAGGTGCGCGCGGTCGAAGCTGTCATGCAGCCCCTTCAGGACGTCGTCGGCCGCCTGGCCCGCGTCCCAGGTGACCGTCACCGTGTACTCCTGCCCGAGGTAGCGCAGGTCGGCGCCGGGCAGCAGGTGCACCGCGTCATCCCGCACCCCGTCCGCGGCGAGCAGCGCGCCCGCCTGCTCCGACAGCGCGGCGACGGTCGCGGCGAGCAGGTCCGGCTGGAGGTCGTCGAGCGCGTGGAAGAAACTGCGGACCAGGTCATGGCGGATGTCGGTGTGCGCCATGCCCCATGCAGACAGGACGCCCGGGCTGCCCGGCACGACGACCCGGGGCAGTTCGAGCTCCTCGGCGAGCGAGACCGCGTGCAGCGGCCCCGCGCCACCGAAGGCCAGCAGGCTGAAGTCGCGCGGGTCGATCCCCCGCGCCACGGTGATCTCGCGGATCGCATTGGCCATGGCGGCGTCCGCGACCGCGACGATGCCCAGGGCAGTCGCCTCCGCGTCGAGGCCGAGCGCGCCGGCGACCGACTCGACCGCGCCCCGGGCGGCGTCCTTGTCGAGCGCGAGCGTGCCGCCGAGGAGCGCGACGTCGGGCAGGCGGCCGAGCAGCAGGTTGGCGTCGGTCACCGTCGGCTCGGTGCCACCGCGGCCGTAGCACGCCGGCCCCGGTACCGATCCGGCCGAGCGCGGCCCGACCCGCAGCGCCCCGGCGACCACGTGCGCGACCGAACCGCCGCCGGCGCCGATCGTGTGCATGACCACCGAGGGCGCCAGCAGCGGATGCCCTTCCAGTTCGGTCTGCGCGGCGATGTCGGCCTCACCGTCGACGACGAGGCTGACGTCGAAGGAGGTGCCCCCCATGTCGACGCAGAGCAGCCGGTCGATCCCGAGGTCGCCGGCGACGGCGACGCCCGCCATCGTCCCGCCGACCGGGCCGGAGAAGAGCGTCTGCACCGGCTTGTCGCGGGCGCGTTCGACGGACATCACGCCGCCGTTGGACTGCATGACCGACAGGGGCGCCGCCAGCCCTCGGCCGCGCAGCGCTGCCTCCAGTACCCGCAGATACTCGAGCAGGATCGGCGCGACGTACGCGGAGACAGCGGTCGTACTCGTCCGCTCGTACTCCCGCCATTCGGGGGCGATGTCGCTGGAGCAGACGACGGTGACCTCGGGTGCCTGCGCGGCGAAGACCTCGGCGACCCGGCGCTCGTGCGCCGCGTTGGCGTAGGCGTGCAGGAGCACGACCGCCACCGCGTCGACCTTCCCGCGCAGGCGGTGCGCGACCGCGGCGACCTCGTCCTCCGCGAGCGGCACCACGACTCCACCATCGGCGGCGAGCCGTTCGGTGACCTCGTGGACGTCCCGCCTGGCAACCAGCGGCCTGGGGGCGACGTAGCGCAGGTCGTACATGGCGGGCCGGTTGGCCCGGCCGATCTCGTAGACGTCGCGGAACCCGCGCGTCGTCACCAACGCCAACCGGGCGCCGCGCCGCTCCAGGAACGCGTTGAGGCCGGCGGTCGTGCCATGCACGAACGACGTCGCGGCCGCGAGCTCGACGCCGAGCCGGCCAACCGCGTCGACCACGCCGTCCGCGAGGCGGCCCGGCGTGGTGAGCGCCTTCGCCGTGCGCAGCGAGCCGTCGCCGGCGATCGCCACGGCGTCGGTGAACGTGCCACCGATGTCGACGGCCACCCGCAGTGTCATCTGCTCACCCCTTCCATCGCGACGGCGCCGCCGCCGCTCTTGTCGTGCCACGCGATGAGCCGGTCGAGACCGGCCACGAGCCGTGCCTCGGCAGCCGCGAACGAGATCCGCAGGAACCCGCGGGCGACGTCGCCGAACGCCGTGCCCGGCGCTGTCGCCACGCCGTACCTGACCAGGTCGAGGGCCGCGCGCCGGGAATCGACACCGGGGGCGAGGGGCACCATGAGGTAGAAGGCGCCCTCCGGCACCACCGGGTGGATGCCGGCGTCGGCCAGCAGCCGAAGGGCGATGTCGCGATTGCGCCGGTACTCCACGACGGCGGCAGCGACGCCGTCGCGCGGTCCGGACAGGGCGGCGAGGGCGGCGGCCTGGGAGACGCCGGAAATGCAGGAGAGAAAGGGCTCCTGGAGCCGGGCCAGGGTGGGCGCCAGCCACGACGGCGCCAGCACGTAGCCGACCCGCCAGCCGGTCATCGCGTACGTCTTGGAGAAGCTGAAGACGCTCACGACGTTCGGCGACCCGAGCCGGCACAGCGCCGCGGGCTCGCCCTCGAAGAGCACCTCGTCGTAGACCTCGTCAGAGATCACCAGCACGTCGTGACGGGCCGCGATCTCGACGAGTCGGTGTAGCGTCGGCCGCCCGATCACCGCGCCGGTCGGGTTGCCGGGCGAGTTGAGCACGAGCACGCGGGTGCGGGGGCCGACCAGCGCGGCGACCTCGGCCGGGTCCGGGACGAAACCGTTGTCCGGGCGCAGCGGATAACGCACTGGCACGCCGCCGAACAAGACAGTCTGCATCTCGTAGTTGGGCCAGCTCGGGTCTGGCACCAGTACCTCGTCGCCGGGGCGCAGGACGGCCGCCAGCACAGCGGCGATGCCCTGCACCGCCCCTTGGCTCACGATGACGCGGTCCGGCGAGACCGGCACCTCGTACCGGCGCCGCAGGTCCTCGGCCAGCGCCGACCGCAGCCGCGGGATGCCCGCGCTCTGCGTGTACCCGATCCCGGCCCGCGCCGCAGCGGCACCGGCCTCCACGACGTGCTGGGCCGGCGGCAGATGCGGCTCACCGATCTCCAACCGGACGACGTCATCGCTACGACTCAGCGCGAGGTTGACGATCTCCCGGATGCCGGACGCGGGTACGCGACGCGCCGCCGCACTCAGTTTCGGCATGTTGCCGCCACGCCCCCTCCGAACGGATCACTACGATCTGTCATCCAGAATGAACCTGGGCTTCGCGTGTTACAGACAACAACATCAACTGTAAATACTTAGCTAAACGAAAGCCTCTGAGCGTTGCAGGCTTACATATGATCTGACACGATCATGCCGTGCTTTCCCGACCCGACCCGACCCGCCCATCGGCCGGCGCATGGTGCGGCCTCGGCGACCCCGGCGTGGTGGAGCTGTTGCACGGCGCGGGTTTCGACTGGATCTGCCTCGACGCACAGCACGGCGCGTGGAGCGACGAGAGCGTCACGCGGACGCTAAAGCAGCTACCACCCGACGGCCCGGAGACCGCCGTCCGCGTCGCCGCCAACACCCCCGCCGCCATCGGACGTGCCCTCGACGCCGGTGCGAACAGCGTCATCGTGCCGATGGTCCAAGACCCCCGCGCCGCCGCATCGGCGGCGGCCAGCTGCCGCTACCCACCGGCCGGCGACCGCAGTTGGGGGCCCATGCCCGCGCTGTGGGGACGCAACGTGCCGACACCTCAAGAGGCCAACCGCGCCGTCGGGTGCGCGGTGATGGTCGAGACACCGTACGCCGTGGAGAGGGTGGACCGGATCGCCGCGGTCGACGGCGTCGACATGGTCTTCGTGGGCCCGCTCGACCTCGCCCTGGCCAGCGGCGTCAGCGTCGAGGCACTACTCGCGGACACAAGCCCCACCGCGCCCCTGCGCCAAGTCGTCGCCGCATGCGCCGCACAGGACGTCCGCGTCGGCGGATTCGCCGGCTCTGCGGCCTGGTCCACCACCTTGGCCACCAACGGCTTCCACGCCATCGCCATCGCCACCGACAGCGGACTGCTCGCCAACGCCGCCGCGCGAACGCTCGAATCGTGGCACGGACCTGGCCAAGCGCCAACGCGCCAGCCACTCCAGTAGGAACCCGGTCGTATCATGCCGGCCGCGGCCGATGTCCCGACCGCCAGGACGCGCCTTCGAGGAACTGTTGACCCGGAGCCCGAGCATCTGCACTACGTCGGGGTCGAGTACAGCGCCTCGACAGCCTCCCGCTCTGAAACACCGTGCCGTGCCGCGCTAGTCGCTCGGGTGTCATGGGAATGGCCGTTGCAGAACTGACTGTGCCGCCAGAAGAGGACACAGACGGTCTTCCACCGCAGCCACCTCTGCTCACGTCGGTGATGAGATCGTGTGGGCGTCGGGTGGCTCGGGCGATGTTGGTTTCGCCGTTGGTGTGGTGGTAGCCGATCGAGGTGTTGCGGAGGGTTGCCATGACGGCAGGGCCGTGACCGGTTCGGGCTTGGTGGAGGTCTTCACGGAACGTGACGTCGCTGACGTGATGGACCCGGTTTTCGATCAGCCCCCTCCATCAGCCGAAAGCTTTGAGGAAGGTACTCACTGCGGAGCGGGTCAGAGGTAAGAGCTCGGCGTCGCGGACCGGGCGCGTGCCGAGCCGAAGCAGACTGTCCACGGGACCGGCGAGCAGTGCGGCGAACTGGGCAGCCGCCGTCTCTGGATCGTCGATGCTGAGTCTGCCGGCCAGTGACAGTCGCGCGAGCCGATCGGCAAGAGCCGCAGTAGCCTGGTGGGATACCGCTGTCACGAGGTCGACCAGATCGGGAAACTGCGCGGCTTCGGCGCAGACCAGCCGTCGCAAGGCACGTGATTCCTCAGCGCAATAGCACTTGACCAGCTGTTGTCCGACCTCCGTCAGGCGGGTGGCCAGATCGTCACCGGGGTCCACCAGCTGCGCGATCGCAGCCAGGTTGGCGGCGAGAGCGGCTTCGGAGAGTGATTTCACCGCTTGGCGAAACAATGTCTCCTTGTCGCAGAAGTGGTTGTAGACGGTGGCCTTGGCGACCTTGGCCGCGGCAGCGATGTCATCCACTCGAGCCTGTGCGTACCCCACACGTGCGAAAACGGTGAACGCCGCGGCCATGACGGCCTGCTGTTTGTCGATACGCCCGCGAGACCGCGCCTGCAAGGACCGAGATGGTTGCAACGCGCCCATCGGCCCATTGTAGCCGTCAGGCTAACTAACTGGACCCACTGGTCTGCAGTACCGGACTGGTTGACCTAGACTCATGAGTCTAGTTAACTGTCCTCACCAGTCTGGAGGAGCGGAGGACCTGTGAAGACCGTTGTGATCACCGGCGGGACCGATGGCATGGGGAAGGCACTCGCACTAGCTCTCGTGCGCCGCGGCGACCGAGTCGTTGTCATCGGAAACAACGCGGCCAAGGGACAGGCGGTGCGGGATGCCGCCGCCGAATTGGGGCGTGGTGCGCACATAGAATTCATCCGAGCGGATTTGAGCCTGGTCGCGGACAACCGGCGGGTGATCGAGCAAATCACAGCGACCTACCAAAATGTGGATGCGCTCGTACTCGCCGCACGATATTACCGGTCCACTCGCTTCGTCACCCCCGAAGGCTTTGAAGCCAATTTCGCCCTGTTCTATCTAAGCAGGTACCTCTTCGGGCACGGGCTCGTGACGCTGATGGACCGGTCCGACGCACCTGTGATCCTCAGCTTGGCTGGTCCAGGTGGCGACCTTGCCGAAATTCTATGGGACGACATGCAATTTGATCGTGCGTACGACCCTGATGCAGTCATGAGGCAGTGTGGGAAGTTGAGTGATCTCCTCGCAATCGGCTTCACGTGCCGCTACCCCGACAGCAGGATCCGATACATTTTGCTGCATCCCGGGCTAACGGCGACGGGATTCACTGGGCAGTACGATGCTGCCAGTGCGGAATTGGTCGCTCGCATGCGAGAGCGCGGTCAACCGGTGGAAGTCGCCGCCGCCCGAATCCTCCATCACCTCGACCACCCGCCGGCTGCACCTCTCAGCGCTTTCGTCCGAGACGATCCGGTCGACGTCCACAGCGAACCATTCAACCCCGAAGCCGCAGACCGCCTAGCGCAACTGACTGCGACCATGCTTCGCACAGACTCAGCTTCGTAGCGAGACATTCGGACCTTACGGCGAAACGCAAGACGTTTTGCCCAGATCGGCGGGTCGCGCGACAGGTGTAGCCGTTCCGGTATCACGATGTCTCGCTCGGCACAGTCAGCACCACCTGGCCGTGCTGCAGGACGCCGGCGTGGTCACCGGCGCGAGGGCCAGGCGGTCCTCCTCTACCGCCTCACCGAACGCGGCGCCGACCTGCTCGCCACCCTCAGGGCGGTTTGACCCCATTCCTGGCGGCGCCAGGTTGGGCCGGTACGCCGACACCAGGTCCTTGCTGGCCGCCTTGGCCTGTAGCGGGCGAGGTCGGCCTCCCGCAGCGGGTCGCCGGACGCGCGGCCACCGCGGTCAGCCGGCGGCCGACCGCGACCAACAGCTCGTCGCCGGCGGGGTGCCCGAGCGAGTCGTTGACCTCCTTGAACCCGTCGAGCGGCTTGGCACGGTCGTGGTCTCCGTCGTCGAATGCGTTGGGTACAGATCCGAAACGGGCGCACGACACAACAACCTGACCGTCCTGGCGGCGGCCATCCCAGCCACGATCGTGGCCGCCTTACCGCCGGCATGAGCACCGGTCGAGGCACCGATACCGACGCGCTGGTCGACCAGCGCGCGGTGGATTGTGCCGGCGTCGTTGACCAGGATGTCCAGCCGTCCCATGTGCGCCACGACGGCGTCGACGGCGGACGCGAGTGCGGCCGGCGTGGCCTGGCCGAGGTCGGCCGGCAGGTGGATGGCGCGCCGGCCGAGCGCCGCGACTCGGTCGGCCGTCGCGACCGGGTCGGTCCGGCCGAGCAGTGCGACGTCGGCACCGCCGTTGGCCGGGTTGACCCGGAAGTAGTACGTCTCCTCGTGCCGCGCCTCGTGCGGTGGGTCGTCGTGGCTGTGCCGGTGCGGCGGGTACGTGCTCCAGTTGCCGGACGGTGTGAACGTCTCACCGACGATCAGCCGCCCGGCCGGCAGGTCCGGCTGGGAAATCTCGGTGAGGATCTGGTGGTAAGGCCGGTGGTGTCGCCGGGGTACCGGGCACCGAACGTGGTGAGGTTGGCGTCCAGTGTGCGCAGGGCGGCGGCCACCGCAGCCTCGGTCATCGCGCGGGTCCGCCTTCCCGGGGCTTGCTGAGACGAAGGACGCTGGGGTACTCGGTGGACACTCCCGCCGGGAGGGCGCACAGCAGCCCGTCCGGCGCGCGTTCCGTCGCGAGTGGACCGTACCCGAGCAGCTCGACCGTGCCCGCGTCGGCGTATGGCAGGGTTACGGCGGTGGCGTCGACGTGCGCGAAGACGTGCGTGTCAGTCGCCGTCCAGCCGAGGACGCCGGGACGCCTCGGACCGGGCCAGGGGCGACTGTCGAAGATGGACTCGCCGTTGACGGACAGCCAACGGCCCAGGCCGCGCAGCGGACGGCATTGCAGCTCGGGAAGGGTGCCGTCCGCACACGGCCCGACGTTGAGCAGGAGATTGCCGCCGCGCGTGACAACGTCGACCAGACGGTGCACGAGCTGAGCACCGGTGAGGTAGTGTTCGGCGGTCTCGACGGCGTTGTAGCCGAAGGAGAGGCCGATCCCGCGGATGTGCTCCCAGGGCCGTCCGGTGTCCTCCCGGTCGGTGAGCGCGGAGTACTCGCTCGTGAGGAAGTCGGACCAGCCCGCCTCCCACCGGTCGTTGACCACGCCATCGGGGACGGTGTCGTAGTAGCGGCGGAACACCTCTACCAGGCCGGCCTTTCCCGCGTCGGGCCAGTTGATGTCGTTCCACAGCACGTCCGGCCGAAACCGGTGGACGAGGTCTTCGACGTGCCGCTGGGCGTAGGCGGCGTACCCGGGGTCGACCGGACGGTGGGTGGAGAGGTGCGCGGCCCGGCTGATCGGTGGCAGGTCGGTCTTGTGCCAGTCCAGACCGCCGGAGTAGTAGGTGCCGAAGCGCATCCTGTTGGCGCGAACCGACTCCGCCACTTCGGCGACCAGGTCGCGTCGTGGTCCCCTGTGGACGGTGTTATACGTGCCGCTTTCCGGGGCGTCCCACAGGCAGATACCGTCGTGATGCTTGGCGACCAGGACGACGTAGCGGGCACCCACGCCGGCGAAGAAGGAAGCCCATCCCGCCGGGTCGAAGCGTTCGGCCCGCCAGGCGTCGAGGAACGACTCGTAGGGCGCGCCGCCGTACGTCCGCGCGTGGTGCTGGGCGGCCGGGCTGCCGGCGATGCGGGTCGTGTTGGCGTACCACTCCGCGTACGGCGAGTGGACCATGAACTCGTCGTGGTCGACCGCGCCCAGTTCGCCGATCGGCACCGCCCAGGCTGGCACGGAGTACGCGCCCCAGTGGATGAAGATGCCGAACTTCGCGTCCAGGTACCAGGATGGGATGTCGCGCTCAAACATGTGCACCCCTCAGCCCTTCAACGCGCCCGCGCTGCCCGCGCTGTTGAGGAACTGCTTCTGGAACAGCAGGAAGAGCCCGACCGGGATGATGACGGCGAGGAACAGTGCGGCCATCTGGATGTTCAACGGGATGCCGTCCGCCACCTTCGGCAGCGCAACCGAGATCGGTTGCTTGTTGGCGTCCGGCAGGGCCAGCAGCGGCCACAGGTAGTCCTTCCAGGACGCGACGATCGTCAGCAGGGACACGACTCCCAGGATCGGCCGCGACATCGGCAGCACGATTCGCAGGAGGATCAGTACGGGACCGGCGCCGTCGATGCGGGCCGCCTCGTACAGCTCGTGCGGGATCTGGTCGAAGAACCGCTTGACGATGAGCACGAGGAACGCGTTCGCCGCGTGCGGGAGCCACACCGCCCAGTACGTGTCCAGCAGCCGCCAACCGGTCCCGGGCATGTCCACAATGGTCATGTAGAGCGGCACGAGCGAGATGATGTTCGGGATGAATAGCGTGGCCAGCACTGCCGCGGAGAGGGCGCCACCCCAGCGCGGCTTGAGCACGCTGAGCACGTACCCGCCCGTGACGCAGGTGATCAGCGTGGCCGCCCACGAGCCCAGGACGACCCAGGCGGTGTTGAGCAGGTAGTCCGCGATCCGCACATCAGTCCACGCGCGGGCGAAGTTGCCCAGCTCGAACTCGCCGTTGAACAGGATCCCGAACGGGTCGGTGAGGATCTGCTGGGTGCTCGAGACGGACGCCTTGAACAGCCACAGCAGCGGCCCGACGGCGACGATCAGCAGGCCGAGCAGGATGAGCGCCTGGGCGAGTCCCAGCCAGAACCGGACCGCCGGGTTCTTGCGGTCCGCGTTGGATATCGCCCCGCGCTCGTAGGCTTGCTTCGCTTCGCGGCGCGAGGGCCGGGACGTCGCGTTGGAGACCGCGGGCGTCGCGGCGACGACCGGACGGCGTTCCGCCACCGTGCCGGCGGGATGTGTGGTCTGTGCGGACATCAGGTCAGCTTTCTTGTCGCGTAGAAGTACACGGCGGAGACGAGGCCGAGGAAGAGGGCCAGCAGGACCGACAATGCGGTGGCGGCGCCAAAGTCTCCGTCGATGAACGCGTAGTTGTAGATCATCAGCAACAGGGTGGTCGAGGCGTTGTCCGGCCCGCCGCCGGTGAAGATGAACGGCTCCGTGAACACCTGCATCGTGTTGATGATTTGCAGGAGGAACATCACCAGCACCACCCCGCGGATCTGCGGAAGCGTGATGTGCCAGGTACGCCGGACGATGCCGGCGCCGTCGATCTCGGCCGCCTCGTAGAGGTCCCGCCTTACGGACGTGAGCGCGGCGAGATAGATGATCGCGGCGCTCCCGAAGTAGGCCCACGTCGCTTCCACCACGATCGCCGGCAGCACCGTGTCCGCCGAGTTGAGCCACGCGAGCGGACCGGCACCGACCCACGCCAGCGCGGTGTTGAAGAGCCCTGTCGGCTCAGGGTTGTAGAAGAACTTCCACAGCAGCACCGCCGCGACCGGAGGAACGATGACGGGAAGGTAGGCCAGCACACTGTACAGCCGGCGGGTGCCGCGCAGCTCCGCCATGAACGTCGCCAGCAGCAACGGCACCGGAAAGCCGATCAGGAGCGACAGCAGCGCGTAGTAGAGAGTGTTCGCGGCCGCAGTGGGCAGCAGCGGGTCGCTCAGCACGTAGCTGAAGTTGCTCCACCCCACGAACTCGGCCGGGTCGACGAGGTTGGTGCGCTGCACCGACATGACGACGCCATTGATGATCGGCCACCACGAGAAGTATCCGAAGATGAAGACCAGCGGGAGCGCGAAGGCGATCTTCGTCAGCCCGCCATGCGTGACCCATTCCCGCAGCGACCTGCGCCGGGGTCGCCGCACATTCCTACCGATCGCGGTGGACGCCACCGCCGCCTCCTTCCTGCTCACGCTTCCCCGGCTGGACGGCACCGCCGTCGATGCCGTCCAGCCGGCCGGTATCACCGACGTAGGAGGCGGTTTACCGCTGCTTCCGCGTCGGTCAGGACGGCGGCGATGTCGGTGCCCTCCTTGGTGAGCACCTTCTGGGCGACGGCGTCCAACTCGCTGTAGACCTCCTGGGCCTTTACCGCGGGCTCGGGCTGCAGACGCTGATCGTCAAAGGCGTCGATGTAAGTGTCGAAGTTGGCGACCGGGACGTTGAGGTACGGCGCGATCCACTCGAAGTACCGGTCGTACGCCTCCTGGCTGACCGCGGGACGCTCCGGCACGGTCACCGCCTGCCCGGACGCCGCGCCGGCTTTCGCCTGCGCCACCGCCAGGGACTGGTCGGCGAACTGCTTGAGATAGAAGAAGTCGATCCACTTCACCGCCGCGACCCGTTCCGCAGGTGTGGCCTTGGGGCTGACCACCTGGATGACGCCACCGGTGAGTGAGGCTGGCGCGGCGTTGCC
Organism: Phytohabitans kaempferiae; assembly: GCF_042433955.1. Taxonomy (NCBI): domain Bacteria; kingdom Bacillati; phylum Actinomycetota; class Actinomycetes; order Micromonosporales; family Micromonosporaceae; genus Phytohabitans; species Phytohabitans kaempferiae. Next base: position 224,117 of record NZ_JBHLUH010000060.1, read on the forward strand.
GCCGACCGGCATCGGGGCCATGCCGAAGTTCTTGGCCGGCATCTCGTTGCGAATCACGGCTGGGCGGTACAGCCCGGAGAACCCGATGAACATCCCGATCCGTCCGGCGGCGAAGTCCTCCACCAGCCCGGCCGCGTTGTAGAGGAAGTTGCTGCCCATGGACTTGTCCTGCCACCGCATGCCGCGCAGCAGTTCCAGATAGTCCTTGGCCGGTTGGTCGTTGAACGTCGCCTTGGCGCCCGCCGCGTCCTCGACGGTGCCGCCGAAGCTGTAGATGCCCGCGGCCAGCATCCATCCGCCCTGGTTCTCGGTCGTCATGGTGGCGAACCCGGTGACGCCGGTCGTCTGGCTGATCTGCCGGGCGGCGTCGCGAACCTCTGGCCACGTGCGCGGCGGCTTCTCCGGGTCGAGTCCGGCCCGCAGGAACAGGTCACGGTTGTAGATCAGGCCCAGCGCCTGGGCCGCGGTCGGGATGGCGTAGACGGCGCCGTCTTTGGCGGTGACGAGGCCGACCAGATCCGGGTTGAGCTGGGCGGTGAGACCGGCGAGCTTGATGGCCTGGGAGATGTCCGCGACCTGCCGGCGCTCGGCCAGCGAGTTGGCCTCGGTGAACGGCACCGCCAGTACGTCCGGCAGGTTGCCCCCGGCGAGCTGCGCCTGGAACGTCTGCGCGTCCCACAGCTCTTCCCGGGCCTCGATCGTGATGTTCGGGTTCGCGGCTTTGAACGCGGCCATCCGTTCCTCGAAGAACTTGCGCTCCTCCGGCTCGCTCGTCGGGGGCTTGTCCCCGACGGTGATAGTCACCGGGGCCTTCAGGTCAACGTTGGCGTCGTCCGCCCGCGGCCCGGGGTCGTCACCCCCGCCGCAGGCGGTAACGCCGAGGCTCAGCGAGAGCATGACGGCGAGTGGAATCGACGAGCGTCTCGTGGTGTTTCGCATCGCTCACTCCTTATGTGATCCCGACGTCAGCACGCTCGCGGGTGCCGCCTCGGCGCAGGCGACGACGCGTCGGGCCATCGTGTGTAGGTGTTGGTGTGCTCGGTCGCGGATCGCTCTCGTCTGGGCCCGGGCGGTCGCCGGGTCGTCGAGGATCCGCCGCAGTGCCGTGACGGCTGGGAGCGGTCCGTCGCCAATCTCGGTGATGCGGGCGTGCGCCCCCAGGTCGGCGTACATCCGACCCTTGACGGTGTCCGTCGGCTGACGCAGGTAGATGGCCGGCGTACCTTGGCTCGTCGCCATGAGCGGCGAGTGGCACTCGATGCTGACGACCGCCTGGGCGTCGCGGTAGACGGTCATCGCCTCCGGTGCCGACCAGAACCGATCCAGCACGTGGACGTGGGGTCGGACGTCGGCCGGCAACGAGCCGCCGAAGTACCGCTGCGCGAGGCCCACCGCGTAGGCCATTTCGGGCGCGACCAACACGGGGTTGCCGGTCTGGCGGACGTAGACGACGATCACGGCCGCGAGGACGCCGAGGTCGTGGTCGACCCAGAGTTCGTTGTACGCGGTCCGACGCGCGTCCTGGAGGCTTGGCGGCTCGCCGCGCATCTCGAAGTAGGGCGTCCAGCGCAGCCGCGGCACGGCGCACAGGTACGCCCCGTCGACCAGGCCGTACTCGGCTTTGACCCGAGCCGCCGTCACCTCGTCGAGGACGTCGAAGGCGAGCGTGGCGTCCGGGCCGAACGCCACCGTGGGGCAGGCCAGGTCGAGCGCCCGCAGCAGCCGCTCGGTGATCGAGTCGCGGCAGTACACGAAGGCCGCGCCGTCGAGCGCCGCCAGCAGGTGCTCGTCGATGCCGCTCCGGCCAAGGGACCGCACCATCGTCTCGATCTCGTCAAGAGCACCGGTGAACATGGGGTTGAGCGGGTCGAGGGAGACGCCGAAGAAGCCGTAGGGCTTGCCCGTCGTCGCGGCCCAGACGAGCATGTCCTCGGCGCGGACCAGGCTCGGTCCAGACCCGTGCACGAGCACGTCGGCGGCCGCGAGCGCCGCGTCGAGCTCCGGGGTGGTCGCGCCGTCCGGACGGAGTTCCCCGTCGACGATGTCGACCTCGGGGAAGGCCGTCGCGAACATGTTCCGCTCGCGCTGGTCGATCTGCACCGGCCAGAGGATCAGCCGGGCGCCGGGTGCGTGACGAGCGATGGCTCGCAGGGCACCAGGCGAATGTGCCACGTCACCGATGTTGGACGTCTGCCAGGACGATCGCAGCAGGATCGTTGGTCCGGTGCTGTCCTGGTCGACCACCTGATCTCCTCGGCTCGTGGTGAGGGCTTGATGTCACGTTGCATCAAACGTCAGCGACAGTCGGTCTGTCAATGGGAGATCACGGAACGACGACTAGGTTGTTTCGCGGTGCAGGATGTGTGGCGGCGGGTCCTTGATCACGTACGACTCGAAGGTCTCCCCGTCGATCGCCTTCGCGGCGAGCTTCGTGCCCGTGTAGCCCAGCTCGTACATCGGCATGCGCACCGCGCTGATCGCCGGGCTGACCTCGGAAAGCATGTCGATGTCGTGGATCGCGATCACGGCCAGGTCGTCGGGCACCCGCAGGCCGGCCGCGATCGCTCCGCCGACCAGACCGATCGATGTCGTGGCGTTGTTGACGACGATGGCCGTCGGCCGGTCACGCAGGGCTGTGAGCTGCTTGACGGCCTCGCGGCCGGCGTGTGCGGTGTAGTCGGTCTCGATCACGTAGTCGGTCCGTGGCTCGATGCCCGCGGCGCTCAGCGCCGCCTGATATCCATCGAGCCGGCGAAGGTTGTTGTGGCGGAAGCCTTCCAGCGGCTGGAACGTGGCGTGCGCGTGGAACCAGCCGCCCAGGTAGCCGATGCGTGTGTGCCCGCGCTCGAGCAGGTGCTCGGTGGCGACCCGACCGGCGGCGACGTCGTCTATGGCCAGCCAGGGCTGGGCGAGGTCGGGCACCTCGTCGAGCACGACGATCGGCGCCTGTCCTCGGAACACCGACCGCACGCCGGCCGAGTCGATGCCCGAGCTGGGCCGCAGGATGGTGCCGTCGACCTGGCCGTGGCCGAGGATCCGCTCGAGCATGCGTGAGCCGTCGACCAGCCGGGTGGCCTCGGCGAGCATGATCACGTATCCGCTCTCCTCGGCGGCGTCGTGGATGCCGTCGAACATCGGCGCGAAGACCGGGTTGCTCAGCTTGGGTGCGACGACCGCCAGGACGCCCGAGCGGGACGTGCGCAGGGAACGCGCGGCGAAGTTGGCGGTGTAGCCAAGTTCTTCGATCTTGGCGAGGACCTGGGCGCGGGTCGCTTCGCTCATGCGCACGTGCCGGCTTCCGTTGAGGACGGCCGACACCACCGACGGGGAGACGCCAACAGCCGCGGCGATCTCCTTCACCTTGACCATTGCTCGGATCCTATTCGTTCCGTTCACTTCGGGGCCACAGCGCTTGCGCGGGGCCCCACCCTTGACACGGATAGGTCCTGGCTGCAAGCTGATGCAGCGTTACATCAACGCAACGCCCACGTTACCAGGGAGCCCTGGCGATGGCCCCTGCGCGGACCCCCTCAAACCTCCTGACGGCGTCCCCCCACCACCGCATCAACGAGGAGGATCATGGACACGAACGGCACATCCGATGCGAACCTGACCCGCCGGACGCTCATGGGCGTCGGCGTATCCGCGATGGCGGGTCTCGCACTGGCTTCGCAGGCCGCGGCACCGGCCGCGGCGCAGCCCGCGCCCGCCGCAGACACCCTTCCGCCGGTCGACCCGTTCGACCCGCAAACCCTGGTCCGAAGCCAGTTCGACCCCGCCGAGCAGCGGCTCGCCCGGTACCTGGTCACGCTCCCCGACCTCGCCAACAAGATGGACACCGAGAACGAGGCGACGTTCGGCTGGTTGACCGGCGGGTACTGGCGAACGCCGCTCGTTCCGTACAACGCGCGGATCCAGGAGAGCGTCTACACGATGGCCTGGTTCTACACCCAGCAGCGGGAGTGGAACCCCTACTACCGCGACCCCGCCTTGCGCGACCGGATCTACGCCGCGATGCGGTACTTCATCTCGCTGCAAGGCGAGGACGGTTGGTTCCCAGCGTGGAGCTATGTCGACCGCAACCGTGACGTGACCGCGTACGCCCTGCTGTTTCTCGGCGAGGCCGCCCTGCTGATGGAGAAGGTCGGCTGGGCGGACGACATCCGGTCGGAGGTGATCGGTTCCCTGGTCCGCGCCGCGGACTACTTCCTCGACCCCACGAACGAGGACGTCTGGATCATCGGGCCGGAGTTCTCGAACCAGGTCATCCCCGGCCTCATGGGCGTCTGGATCATCAGAAGCCTGATGCCCAGGCGAATCATGGACCGGTATCACGAACGGATGACGTTCTTCGTCAAGCACGCACAGAGCCAGGACGCGGGCTACCTCTACGAGGGCGGTGGTTTCGACGCGCACTACGCGCTCTACGTCACCACCCGGATGCTCGCGCGGCTCTACGAGCTCAACGGCGACGAGCGGCTCAAGCGGATGCAGCTCAAGCACTTCGACTGGTGCCGCTACAACTACCTGTGGGAGCCGGACGGCGCGGGCTTCACGGTCAACGGCATCTCTACCCGGCTCTCCATGCGTTCCCTGCCCGCCCTGCGGTCCAGCGACGAGAGCAGCTATCCCGACCTGCTCAACGTCTTCGCCCGCGACAGCTCGGTCGCCGTGGCGTTCAACTGGCACCGCGAGCACGTGAACGAGTTGCGCACACGATGGGCGGTGGAGACCCAGCCACTGGCCCCGCTCGGCAACCCCGTCGACCCGATGAACATCTGGTACGCGGCGAAGAAGCAGACGTTCCCGACGTACGACCAGCGGATGCGCGCCATCCGCGCGTTCCCGTACTTCGGCAACTCGTCGTTCGTCGTCACCCGTACCGACGAGCGGTTCGACCAGCACTACGTCTTCGTCAAGCGGCCCTCGTTCTACTTCGCCAGCCACCATGGAAACGTACCCAAGGGAAGCACCGTCCCCAAAGGACCGTCCTTCTTCTACCATCACACCACCGGCGCCTTCGTGGCGACGCAGATGGCCACGAACAGCACCTGGGCCACCCGCCTGCCCAACGGCTTCGTGGACGCCGAGTCCCGCGTCTTCCGGATCCGAGGCGTCATCTCCCAGACGCGCCCCTTCGACTACACCTACTACGCCTACCGGCCCAGCGGCGGATTGGTCGCGAAGACCTTCCGCTTCGAGGCCGAGCAGCTCGCGGTCGACGTCGAAACCGACAGCTCCTCTTTCGTCGAACGGCTTCCGCTGGTCGTCGGCCCGCACGACAGCCTGAGCTGGCTCACCCAGGCCGACCCCCTGCCGGTACGGGTGGGAACCGCGGTCGAGGCGGTCGGTATCCGGATCGAGCGTCCCGGCGGCACATTCGAGCTCCGCCTGGCAGGGCCGACGCGGCTGCTGCTGTCGGCGACGCAGACCACGCTCTTCAGCGGCGCGCAGCAGCGAGTCATCCACAACTTCGACATCTCGTCCACCGCGGCGAATCTCACGTACACCCTGCGGATAACCCCGCGATAGCCATGGCACACCGGCAAGGAACAGTCGTCGGCGTCGACATCGGCACGTCGAGCAGCAAAGGCGTACTCGCTGGGCCGGACGGCACCGTGCTGCGGTCGGCGGTACGGCAGCACACGGTACAGCGCCCGGCGCCCGGCATGGTGGAGATGGACGCGCGCGTGTGGTGGGACGAGTTCGTCTCCATCACCCGCGAGCTGCTCGGTGGCGCCGAACACGACGTGACGGCCGTCGGCGTCTCCGGCATGGGACCGTGTGTACTGCTCACCGACCGGGACGGCGAGCCGCTGCGACCGGCGATCCTCTACGGAGTGGACACCCGCGCGGGCGCCCAGATCGAGCGGCTCAACCGGGAGCTGGGCGCCGAGGCGGTGCTCGAGCTGTGCGGGTCGGCACTGTCGGCGCAGGCCGCCGGGCCCAAGCTCGCCTGGGTCGCCGACGAGGAGCCCGAGGTGTTCGCGAAGGCGCGGCGACTGTTCCTGCCGAGTTCGTGGCTGGCGTTCCGTCTGACCGGGACATACCTGCTGGACCACCATTCCGCCAGCCAGTGCACGCCGCTCTACGACAGCGTCGCGCTGCGGTGGTACGACCCGTGGCACCAGCTGATCGCGCCCCACATCGAACTTCCGCCGCTGCGGTGGCCGGGCGAGCCCGCCGGCACCGTCACCGCCGAGGCCGCCGCGGCGACCGGCCTCCCGGTGGGAGTTCCCGTGACGACCGGCACGGTGGACGCGTGGGCCGAGGCGCTCAGCGTGGACGCGCACGGCGTGGGCGACCTGATGCTCATGTACGGCACCACGATGTTCCTCATCCACACCGTGCCGGAGCGGATCACACATCCGGCGCTGTGGGGCACGGTGGGCGCGCGGCCCGGCACCCGCAACCTGGCCGGCGGCATGGCCACCTCCGGCGCGGTCACGCAGTGGCTGCGCGAGCTGCTCGGTTCCCCCGACTACACCGAGCTGCTCACGGCCGCCGACGCCGCCGGCGTGGGCGGCAACGGGCTGCTGATGCTGCCCTACTTCGCCGGCGAGCGGACCCCGATCCTGGACCCGCACGCGCGGGGCGTGCTCGCTGGCCTGACCGCGTGGCACACCGCCGGAGACCTCTACCGGGCGGCGCTGGAGGCTACCGGGTTCGCCGTCCGGCACAACATCGAGACGATCGAGGCCGCCGGCGGCGACGTGCGGCGCGTGGTCGCAGTCGGCGGCGGCACCCAAGGCGGGCTCTGGACCCAGATCGTCTCCGACATTACCGGCCTGCCACAGGAGATCCGCGAGGTATCGATCGGTGCGTGCTACGGCGGTGCGCTACTGGCCGCCCAACTCGTCACCGACGTGTCCATCGAGGACTGGAACCCGGTGGCACGGATCGTCACGCCGCGCCTGGAAACCGCCGCCGAGTACGGCGACCGCTACGACCTCTACCGCCGGCTGTATGCGAGCACGGCCGACATCGTGCACGCGCTCGCCCGCCGGCAATCCAGCAGTCACGAGGAGCTGACATGACCGCGTACGCGTTCCCACCCGCCACCGAGCCACGGGCCGGCGAGCCCGACACTGTGTACCTCGTGGCAAGCGGTGACCTGCGGCAGTCCGCGAACGTCACGTGCTGGCCAGCGCAGCAGCGGTTCGAGGCGGATCTGACGGCCGCCGTCGGGAAGCTCGGCCGGTCGGTGCGCCGCGCGCACGACCCGGACCCGGCCAAGGAACACGGGTTCATCGACAGCCAGCGCGCCGGGATAGAGGTGTTCGCGCGGATCCCGCGCGACGCGCCGGTCATCGTGGCGGAAGCGGTCTGGCAGTACTCCCACCATGTGCTGGCCGGACTGCGTAGCCACGGCGGGCCCATCATGCTCGCCGCGAACTGGAACGGAGAGTTCCCCGGACTGGTCGGTCTGCTCAACCTGACCGCCAGCCTGACCAAGGCCAGGGTCGAGCACGCCACGCTCTGGAGCGAGGACTTCACCGACGACTGGGCGGTACGCCGCCTCGAAACCTGGCTCACCACCGGCCGGCTCACGCACGACACCAGCCACGTCCGCGAGCTGCCCGAGCTGCCCGACACCGCGGAGGTGGCGCTCGGCCAAGCGCTCGGCCGGCAGCTCATGACAGACAAGGCGATCATCGGGGTCCTCGACGAGGGCTGCATGGGCATGTACAACGCGATCATCGACGACGAACTGCTGAACCCACTCGGCATCTACAAGGAGCGGTTGTCGCAGAGCACGCTTGTCGCCGAGATGCGCACCGTCAGCGACGCCGAGGCGGGCCAGGTCCGCGCGTGGCTCGACAAGGCCGGCATGAAATTCCACGTCGGAACCGACGAGGCCACCGAGCTAACCGAGGCACAGCTGCTCAGCCAGTTCAAGATGTACATCGCCGCCCTGCGCATCGCCGACGACTTCGGCCTGGACGCGATCGGCATCCAGTACCAGCAAGGGCTCAAGGACACCGTCCCCGCGTCCGACCTGGCCGAAGGCCTGCTCAACGACGGCAACCGCCCACCGGTGCGCAGCCGCGACGGCTACCGCGAGCTGTACCCGGGACGGCCGCTGCCGCATTTCAACGAAGTGGACGAGGGGGCTGCCGTCGACTCACTGGTCACCAATCGGGTCTGGACGGCGATGGGCCTGGACCCCGCCACCACTTTGCACGACGTGCGCTGGGGCGCCGACTACGACGGCGAGTTCGTCTGGGTGTTCGAGATCTCCGGCTCGGTCCCGGCAGTACACAACGGCGGCTACGACAAGTCGTACAGCATGCGACAACCGCCGATGTACTTTCCGCTCGGCGGCGGCACCCTCAGCGGCGTGGCCAAACCCGGCGAGATCGTCTGGTCCCGAGTCTTCATCATGGATGGATCGCTGCACGTCGACCTCGGCCGCGCCACCGTACGCGAGCTGCCGGCTGCGGAAACTCAACGCCGGCTCGACGCGACCACTCCACAGTGGCCAATCATGCACGCCGTGCTGCATGGGATCAGCCGCGACCAATTCATGGCCCGGCACAAGGCAAACCACCTCAACGTCGCCTACGCCCCCGACGCGCGGACCGCCGATCGGGCGCTTCTGGCCAAGGCCGCTCTCTTCCACACCATCGGCCTCACCGTCCACCTCTGCGGCGAGGTACACATCTGACGACGCCTACGGCGGCGCGCCCGGGCGCGAAGGTGCCTTCTGAGCTGGGAGGATGGGAGTTGCTGAAGCTTCCATAACCCAAACCAGGGGTGAGATCACTGCCGCTTGGATCTGGTAACACGTTTACCGGCACCCCGTCAGGGCGGCTCGGGCGGGGGGTGTAGGAGTTGTGCCAGAGTTGGCGATCGAGTCCTCGGTGGCGATGAAGCTCTCGGTCACGAACTTGAGGCCGTTTTCCGCGTAGAGGAGGTTCGTCACCTCGTAGCCCTGCGACTCGACGATGACCGACTCGTTCGTCACGTACGCGAGGAAGCCGTCGACGTCGCCGGTGAGCAGCGGTGACGGGTCGTACTCGACGGGCACGAAGTGCCGCCGGCCAAGCTGAACGTGCCGAGGCTGCGCCACCTGCCGCCGTTTGTCCGCTGGTCGACGTTGATGGTGTGGGGGCGGTCGCTGGCGACGACGAGGTGTGGCGCCGAGCTGTTGTAGCCGGAGTTCGCCGGATACCAGACCTCCACCCGGTACGTCCCGGCGCTGGGAATGGTGCCAACGAACCACGCGGGGTCGCTTGCCGCGACGGGGTCGGCGTAGCGGTGGTCGGTGCCGTAGCGCTCCGCCGAGTAGCTCGACGTACCCCGGCTCGTGCTGGCGCTGGTGGGCCCGCCGCCGGCCGGCCCGACGGTCTTGCCGGCGCTCGCCGCCCCTTCGTGGTGAAGCCAGTCCAAGGCGGCGGCGTAGTAGGTGCAGGTATCGCCGGCTCCGGTGTCGGTGTAGGACGTCGAGCGGGTGTCTTAACGATGCCCCGACTTTCATGACGCCCTGCTCTGCGTCACAGGTGGCGGACAAAGATGTTTGCAGGTTGTGTCGTCATATGGAAGGAAAGTTTCCAGGCGTCGACACCCGACCAGACCGGCTACCAGCATCGAGACAACGATCACCACGAATCCATTCCGTGGGAGGCTCGGCGGCGGCGGATTTTGCCAGGGCCGTCCCGGCGGCGACCGCGCGTAGTCGTGTTCCCGTCAGTTACGTATCAAGGCCGGTGGAGGCGGTGGCGACGATCGGTGGATCGCCGCTATGCCCCGCTCACAATGGTTGTCATCCAAAGAGCTGATCATGAAAGACGTTCGCGCGATGTCCACAAGCGACCGCTCATCTTGAATGGTGGTCCGGCATATGAAGAGCGGGGGGTGTGTCGTGGACGGATCACCACGGATCGGGGGCGGCGTGACGGAAGGGCCGGCGCGATGAGGGCCGGCTTCCTGCTGTTCCCGTTCTCGGTGGAGCACCAAGGGGCCATCCAGGCCCCGTCGATCACCACCGAGGACATCGGGTACACGGCGGCGCCGGCGCCCGGCAGCCCGTACCCGCAGGCGCTCCGGCTGGGCTTCCGGCTGGCCGGAACGACCGTCCCGCAGATCCGGCCGCTGCTGCCGGGGAAGCTGCTGTTCATCCCCCGACGCCACGGCGCCAGGCACGACCCCGGATCCCGATGACGTCCAGTTCACCGCCGCCGCCTACGCCGGCTGGCGGACCCTCGGGACACTCCGGCTGGAGGTCGACATGGCAGCGGTGGCCGCGCTCGGCCAGTTGAACACCGGCTTGGAGGTGGTGCCGAACATCCTGTGGTACGGCCCGATGCGCATCTCCCAGGAGTTCCTGTTCGACACGCTCCGAAACGGGCTGCGCAAGGAACGCGTCGGCGGCACACCCTCGATCGGGCCGAACGACGCCCGGTGGCCGAAGCACGCGGTGGCGGCCTTCCTCGCCGGGCGGTACGAGCCCGCGCTACGGGCCGGCGCCAGCGCCGCGGCGGACGACCGGATCGCCCACGCGATGCCACTGGTGCACCCCACCGGCGCCGACAACACCGTCTCGCTGGTCATCACGGCCGCCTGCCGGCGCAAGCCCAAGGACGGCGGCGAGGCCGAGCTCAACCAGGTCAGCGCCGGGGTGAGTGAGGACGACCCGGCAATCTACGCCGAGATCTCGACTCCGTCCGCCACGGCCTGACCCTGCCCTGGAGCTCCGGCCCGGTCGAAGGCAACGTCAACCGCATCATTCTGTGGAATCAGAGATGTCGATGTCATGTGGTGGATCGCCGATGAGTGTTGGCAGGGCGTCACGCCAGGCGGTGTTCTTGTCGCGGCAAAGCCGATGGAAGCTGGTGAACCAGTCGTGTTCTGGCGGCGACAGTTCTAGCGACCAGGTGCCGAGGACGCAGCTGTATCGCGCCCGCCAGCCGTCGCTGCGTTCGAATAGGCGGCTGCCGCTGAGCTTGCCGCCGCGCGAGTGTTCACGGGTGGCGAAGCCGTGCTCGTGCAGCCATGCGGTGGCGCTGGCAACGTCCGCGGGTTCAGGCAGGAGGCCATTGGGGTCTTGGTCGGAGGTGGTGGCGGCTTCGATGGCTGCCGCGGCGTCGGCGTCGATGAGGGTGAAACTGCCGTCGTCGTCTGGGCGGCTCACCGCGACATGGCGTGTTATGCCGTCCGGGAACCGGAGCGTGAACATCGGGTCCCAGTTGTGGATGTCTCTGAGATCTTCGAGTGCGTCCAGGTCGCGTAGCCGAGCGTGGCTGGCGTCGGTGCTAACGTGCACTGGCCACGGCCCGATGCTGAGGGTGCTGTTGAGCTGCCATTCCAGGTCGGCCTCCACGCCGACCATCATGCATTGCTGTCGCGTGGGTAGGGGCGTCAGGCGCTGGGTGGAGGCAGAACGGTCAGGGGCAACGGTTTGCCGGGTTCGGCGCGTACCTGGTTCGGCGTCGGGCCGGCTGGGGTGGCGACGTTGACAAGGGCCATGGACAGGTTTCTGGGGTTGTAGAACTGTTCCCAATCACGTTCCTGGGGCGAAGCGTCGTACCTGTTCTTGCAGCTCGTGCAGGGTCACTCGCTATTGAGACCATCCTCGGCACCGTGCGGGCGTTCTCCCGCTCCCGCGTGCGACACGCCCACCTTTGCGGCAGCAGCGGGATGTCGGTGGTCCCGGTTAAGGTTTCTGCCGTACCTCTCCGGTATCCGACTGGCTTCACGCCACCCACCGAGAAGGAGTAGAGCCGCATGGGCTCTCGAAGTCTGCTGCGCCGCACCGTCGGCGAGATCCTCCAGACCGACAGCAACCTCTTCGTCGCCGAACTGGAGCAGGCGTTCCGCCTCCAACTGGGTACCCGCCCGGACGCGAGTGAGATCCGCTCCTGGCACCGCAGCATCCCTACCATCACGCAGGCTCTCGCCGCCGAAGGGCTCCAACAGGTTGTAGTGCTCGTTGAGCTGCGCAGTCCGCTCACGAACAGCCGGATGGACCTTGTCCTCGTGGGCTCGCACCCAGCCGACGGCCGGCCGAGCGTCGTCGTGGTGGAGAACAAGCAGTGGTCGAAGGTTGAACCAGTACCCGCCTCCGAGCTCGTCAAAGTACCCGGGCTGCCCGCCAATTGGGAGAGTCAGGTACACCCGGCCAACCAGGTCTGGGCATACTGCAACACTCTCACCAACTACCTGCCGGCCCTGGAGAACGCCCACGTCTACGGCATCGTCAACATGCACAACGCCTCCTCGGAGGACCTCCATCAGATCCTGCCCGCGGTACAGGGTCTTGATTCCGACGTGTGCCAGAATGTCCGCATCTTTGGCGACGACCAACGCGACGACATGGCCCGGTTCTTCCGCGCGGTGCTCTCCGCGACCGACGCGGCCAGCAACGCCGACTACCTGCTCAAATCCCCGGCGCGGCCTACCCGGGCGTTGATGTCCGCGGTCAGCGACAGCGTGCTGCGCCGCAACGTCTTCACTCTGCTCGACGACCAACGCCTGGCGTACGACCACGTGTTGCGGGCGGTCCACGAGAGCCAAGCCAACGACCACAAGGAGATCATCCTGGTGATCGGTGGCCCGGGTACGGGCAAGAGCGTCATCGCTATCGAACTCCTCGGCGCGCTTAGCCGGCTGAACACGAGCGCGGTCCACGCCACCGGCAGCAAATCATTTACCCAGACCCTGCGCGACCAGCTTGGCACCACCAATCGGAGGGCCAAGCAGGTCTTCACCTACTTCAACAACTACGCACACGTGAAGCCAAACGACATCGACGTCCTCATCGCTGATGAGGCACACCGGATCAGGCAGAACTCCAACACCCGCTTCACACCACGCGACCGCCGATCCGACATCGCCCAGGTCGAGGAGCTGATCCGCGCGGCACGCGTGCCAGTGTTCCTACTCGACGAGAACCAGATCGTCCGCAAGGGTGAGGTCGGCTCCATCGACCTGATCAGGCAAGCCGCGCAAGCTCGCGGGATCAAGGTCACAGAGGTACACCTCCGCGACCAGTTTCGATGCGGCGGTTGTCAGGAGTACGTCGACTGGGTCGAAGACCTCCTCGGCCTCACCATCAACGGGCCGCAGGTATGGAAGCCGCAGGACAGCTTCGAGCTTTGGCTCGCCGAGACGCCGGAAGCGATGGAGCATCACCTGAAGGGGAAGCTTGACCAAGGACTCCAGGCCCGGATCGCCGCCGGATACTGCTGGCCCTGGAGCGACGCCCGCCCCGACGGCAGCCTTGTGAACGACATCGTGATCGGCGACTGGCGGCGACCCTGGAATTCTCGCGCCGACCGGACGCTCAACGGAATCCCCCCGGCCGACCTCTGGGCCACCCACGAGGGCGGATTCCACCAGATCGGCTGCGTCTACACCGCTCAGGGCCTGGAATACGACTACGCCGGCGTCATTCTCGGTCCTGACCTCGTCTGGCGCTCCGGTGCCTGGACCGCAAACGCAAAGGCGAGCCACGACAGCAAAGTCAAGGGCGCCCAAAACTTCGACCAGCTGGTCCGCAACACCTACAAGGTCCTCGCCACCCGAGGTATGCGCGGAGCAGTCCTCTACTCAGTCGACCCTGAAACGCGGGCCATGCTCGCTGGCCTCGGAATCCCCAAGATCTAAACGACCTCGCACCCGGGCTTGAGCGGCGGCGCTCTGACCTTCAGGGTTCATGAGGCCGAGGGCGTTTCAAGTCAGGCTCATTTGCTGGTCACCCAGTGCCGTGGCAGGGCCCGATGGGTCCTGCCACGCGCGGATTGTCGTCGGTGGCTTCTGTGACCGAACGTCGCCGTGTCGATCCCGGCGACGTCCTGGATGCTGGCGTCTCAGATCCTCTTGAATGAGGATGGACGAGCGTGCTCGGCCTGCTCTGTTCGAGGCGCCTTGCGCGGATGCGGCGAGAACTAGCAGCGCCTTTCCGTCCTGGGCCGAGGCGCCGCCACTGGATCGGTCCTGCTTACAGTCTTGCCGGAAGCGGTCGGCGAGGTGATCAGCGTCCGGCTAGGCAGGGATCGTGGACGGGTAGGGCAGCACAGGCGATGCTCCCGGTCGGGGCATCGGATCTTGGTCGACTGCTGTCTCACCTGGAGCCTTACCTTCATCGATATCCGGCCCCTCTTGCCGTACCAGCAAAGTCGGGTTGTAAATGGCTCGATGAGGGCCGCCATGAACAGCGCAGCGAAGGCGAGGTCCCCGGTAGCGGCGGGTCGCAAGCGCACTCGCCAGCCCCAAGGACGGTGCTCGAACGTCGCTGGCCATTGCTTTTCGCCTCCGACACTCCCGAGTCACACGGTCGTGTCACCGGTAGGCGTCTTGGCCTGCTTGGCGCGCTCCAGTGCCTCGGCGATCGCGGCGAACTCGCTGAGCGCAGCCTCCAAGTCCTCGACGATCTCCCGCACGATCACCTCAGGGGGCAGCAGCGCGTCGGTGTCATCGAGGCTGGGGCTCTTGCGCCAGATGATGTCGAGGTTGACCTTGTCATTGGCCAACAGTTCGTCATAGGTGAACGAGCGAAACCGCTGTTGTCCGACGCTCGGCGTGAGTACGTGGGGGGTAGGAGCGCGTCGTTCGGCGTGAGCGGGTTGTGGGCGGCCCTGATGGCTCAGTTGCCGTTTTTCGTGTGCGACATCAACGTGAGCGGGTCTGGTAGGCCAGCGGCCCTCCCGGTCTTCTTTTGGCGGAGCGTCCGGGAGGGCCGCGGTGTGGTGCTCGGAGGCACCGATGCTCACGGTAGGCAAGGACGCGGGTGAGGTCGGGCCGATACCTCAGGTGCTGGACGTGGCCACCTGTTGATGTGAGATGGTTCCCCGCAGGATCGTCGCGACAACCCTGTGGGAAAACCGATGTCCGGCGAATGGCGTGTTGCCGCTGCGGCTAAACCGCTTGTCGGGATCGACTACCCAGTTGCCGCCGCTGTCGACGAGGCAGAGGTTCGCGGGCGCACCGACCTCCAACTGGCGACCGTGCAGATGGGCGATCCCGGCGATCGCGGCGGGACGGTGTGACATGCAGGCGGCGATGTCACCCCAGCTCATCGCGCCACCACTCAGCATCACCTCGGCGACGACGGCCAGAGCCGTCTCAAGTCCGGTCATGCCGACCGGGGCGGCGGTCCACTCCTGTGCCTTGTCCACCATGGGATGCGGTGCGTGGTCGGTGGCGACGACGTCTATCGTGCCGTCGGCGAGGGCGGCCCGCAGCGCGACGACGTCTTCGCGGCTGCGCAACGGCGGGTTCACCTTGAACCTCGTGTCCGCTTCGGCGGTCCGGGCGTCGGTCAGCATGAGGTGGTGCGGCGTCACCTCGGCGGTGACCCTGATTCCTCGCTGCTTGGCCCAACGAATGACGTCGACGGTGCCGGCTGTGGAGACGTGACACACGTGTAGCCGAGCGCCGGCGTCGCGAGCCAGGAGGCAGTCCCGCGCCACGATGACCTCTTCGCCGACGCTGGGCCACGGCTGTACGCCCAACAGGCGCGCTGCCTCCCCCGCGTTGGCCTGCCCAACGCCGGCCAGATCCTGGTCCTGCGCGTGTTGTGCCACGACACCGTCGAGGGCGGTCGCGCGCACGAGTGCGGAACGCATGATAACCGGGTCGGATACGCAACGCCCGTCGTCGGAGAAGATCCGCACCCTTGCCCGCGACTGGGCCATGCCTTCGAGGTCGGCGATTTCGGTCCCCGCCAGCCCGAGAGTGACGGCCCCGACGGGCATCACGTCACAGTGACCGTCGCGCCGGCCCAGGTCGTACACGTGCTCGACGCGTTGTGGTGTGTCGGCGACCGGGTCGGTGTTGGCCATGGCGTGGACCGCCGTGTATCCGCCCCCGGCGGCGGCGCGGGTGCCGGTGGACACGGTCTCGGCGACTTCGCGACCGGGCTCGCGCAGATGGGTATGCAGGTCGACGAGACCGGGCAGGGCGACGAGCCCGTCCGCGTCCAGCACCGCGTCGGCCCGCGTTCCCGGCAGCGAGCCCATCTCCACGATGATCCCGCCGCGGATGAGCAGATCGGCCGGGCGGCCGCCGAGGATGCGAGCGCCGGTGACGAGGAGGCTGCTCACGCGGCTCGCGCCGTCCGCACGCGAATGCTTCTCGACTTCGCGTCCATCAGCAGCATGCTGGCCGCCAGGGCGTCGATCCCGGCGACGATCTGGGCCGGCTCAGTCCACTCGGTGTGGACGTGGCTGAGGCCGGACCGGCTCGGTACGAAGATGAGAGCGCTGGGGACGACAGCGTTAATCATCTGACAGTCGTGGCTGGCGCCGCTCGGCATCGTGCGATACGACAAGCCGAGGTCACGACACGCGCGTGTGGTCAGCTGCCGCAGGCGGGCCGGGAGCACGACCGGCGAAGTGTCGGCGAGCAGCCGCAGGTCGACGAGGACATCGCGACGGGCTCCGACCGACCGTGCCGCATCGATGATTTCAGCGGCGACGGCCCGCTGCCGATCGCTGTCCACGTCCCGCACGTCCACCGCGAACGTCACTGTCCCCGGGATCGTCGTTATGCTGCCCGGCTCCACGACCAGGCGGCCGACGGTGGCCCGGGTGCCTCGGCACTGCGGCCGGTTGGCCAGCTCCTCGACGGTGAGCACGACCTCGGCTGCGGCGGCGAGCGCGTCCGAGCGCAGGTGCATCGGCGTGCCGCCGGTGTGCGACGCCTGCCCCCGTACGGTCAACTCCAGCCGGGTGCTGCCGGAGACCACGTCAACGAGGCCGATGGACGTGCCTGCGGTCTCCAGCACCTGGCCCTGCTCGATGTGCAGCTCGACAAAGCCGGCCCAGTCCTTGCCGTCCCACGCCGCCTCCGCCAACCGGTCCGGTGACAGGCCCACGGCGCGCATCGCGTCACCGAGCTTGACGCCGCCGGCGTCCTGTAGCTCGTCCAGCGCGGCCGTTGTCAACTGTCCCGCAGCGGCCTTGCTGCCGATACAAGCCTGACCGAAGCGGGCGCCCTCCTCGGCGGCGAACACCACGAACCGGAACGGATGCGCGTGCTCGATGCCCTCGCCCACCAGGCGCCGGGCCACCTCGACCGCCGCGACGACGCCGACGATGCCATCGAACCGGCCGGCCTCGGGCACGCTGTCGAGGTGGGAGCCGGTGCCGATTGCCGGTAACCCGGGGACCTGACCCGCCCGCTCGGCGATGGTATTGCCCACCGGGTCGGTGTACACCTGCAGTCCGAGCTCCTCGAACCAGCCGGCCACCAGGCGGTGCGCCTCGCGCTCGCTCTCGGTGTACGCCAGGCGCGTCACCCCTGGACCCGAGCCGGTCGTTATCTGTGCGATGCGCTGCAGGCGCTGCCACACCTCGTCCGGGTCGTTTCTCACCGCGCCGCCTCCCCCTCGTGCAGGAATACGGCGTCGGCGGTGCCGGCGATCTCGGCGGTCACCGCGGGCGTGCGAACCAGACCCGCGACAGCAGCCAGCGTGGTCCCGGTCTGGGCGAGCAGCGCCGACAGTGGCACCAGCTCGCCGGGTGACTCGAAGGCGCAGGCGACCACCGCCACCCGGGCGGACGGTGGGAAGGTGCCGCTGAGGTAGAGCAAACCGGAGACCGACTCAAGGCGGACCACCGGCAAGCCCAGTTCGGCGGCCAGCACGAAGCCCAGTACGACGTCGTCCGGCCGCTCCCAGACCAGCAGGTGGCTGAGCTCCCGGTGACGCAGCAGGTCGCCGAGCGCGCGGCCCAAGCGGTGCGTGCACCTCGTGTCGGCCAGCAGGTCGAACCGCGGTGCTTGCCCGTTCCCGGCGAATCCCGCCATGGCGAGGTCATCGTCGACGGTGCCGTCCACGGGGCGTAGCGGGCGCAGGTCGTCAGCCGTCAGCACCGGGCGAAGCCGGTATCCCCCGGCGGCGACTACCTTCGCACCGCCACGCCCGAGATCCAGCGCGCACACCACAGTGTCCACCCGGGCACCCACCGCTCGGATCGCGTTCGCCGTGTCCCGGGCGGTGTTTCCGCTGAGGACGACATCCTCGATCACCAGCACCCGCTCGTCGGTGTGGATCTCACCGTCCACGATGGAGTATCCGTCCGAGCCGGCCCCCGGGTGCAGTGTCGCGAAGGGCAGCCCAGTCGCGAGGGCGACCGCGGCGAGCAGCGGCGACGCGCGTCCGGCGAGCCGGTCGACGTCCGGCTCCACCAGCGCGGCCAGCTCGCTGGCGAGCCGGCGCAGGATACTGGGCCTGGTGAGAAAACTCGCGGTGTGCAGGTACCAGTCGGGCTGGCCGTCCTCGATGCCGGCGCCGGCGGCCAGCAAATCGTGCGCGAGCTCCCGGCGGTGAC
The DNA here is from genome assembly GCF_042433955.1 of Phytohabitans kaempferiae. Taxonomy (NCBI): domain Bacteria; kingdom Bacillati; phylum Actinomycetota; class Actinomycetes; order Micromonosporales; family Micromonosporaceae; genus Phytohabitans; species Phytohabitans kaempferiae. The sequence goes on from NZ_JBHLUH010000060.1 coordinate 242,392, forward strand.
CGGCGTCGTCCTGCTTACGCAAGGTGTATTGGAGTTGGCCAAGCATCGGTTCCATCCTTTGAAAGGTGCGTGCGCGCCCGGGGTGGGCGCGGTCAGTCGGCCGCGGCGGCGACCTCGACCGAGGTCCGCCGGGAGGGGACCGGGTGTGGCCGGCGCATGCCGTCGTGGATCCGGCGGGCGGTGCGCCGGACCGCCTCGATCACGGCGGACCGGCTCTCCAGTGTGGAGATGCGGTCCGCGGGTGCGGCCAGGGTGACCGCGCCGAGGATCGCGCCCGAACCGTCGAAGACCGGTGCGGCCGCCGCCCAGACCCGGTCGTCAAGCTCGTCGTCGCAGACGTCGTATCCGCGCTTGCGCACCTGCTCGAGATGCTCCAGCACGTCGTCGATGGTCTGCGGGGTGCCGGTGGTGTAGCGGGTCATCCGTTGGTTGCCGAGCAGCGCGTATATATCCGACTCGTCGAGGAAGGCCAGAATCGCCCGCGCTGACGCCGCCGCGTGCCAGGGCAGGTGGTGTCCGGTGTAGACGGATAGGCGGAGAGGGCGGCGGCTCTCCACCATGCTCACGCAGACGGCCCGGTCGCTGATCCGCTCGGTGAGGAACACGGTTTCGTCGAACCGGTGCCCTAGCTCGCGCAGGTATTGGTCGGCCAGCTCGGGCAGGCGGTGCGGGCGGCCGCCGACGGCGAGGTCGAGCAGTCCGGGCCCGGCGAAGTAGCGCCGGGTGGTGCTGTCCCGGGACAGGTAGCCCTCCTCCGTGAGCACGGCGAGGAGGCGATGGATGGTCGCCGGTGCCAGCTCCAGCTCGGCGCTGAGATCTGCCAGGGACTTACCGTCGTCGGCGGCGGCGACGGTGCGCAAGACCGTCAACGCCCGGACTACGACCTGCATGTGCGTCCTTCCGTGACACGGAAGGTCAACTTCCGCATTATGGAATTTACAACGAGGACTCATCCTCGCTACGACGATGACCACCGTCAAGTGTGGAGTCCGCGGGTAGCAGCGGATACTGCACGCGCACGGTCTCGGCCACCACCGCTCGCACGTGGTCCCGTACGAGAGCAAGGTGCGCAGGGTGGGCCTTGTAGGCGTCGAAGCCGGCCTGGTCCGCGAAGTCGAGGATCAACGCCGCGTCCCGGTTGCCCGCCTGGCACCCCATGTCGAAGCCGCAGGACACCTGCCGAATCGAGGGGATTTGCCCGGGCAGCCGGGCCAGCGCAGCAAGAAACTCCGTTCGCCGGGTCATCGATGCCGCTTCATGGAAGCGAAACAGCGCCACATGACGGAACACCCTGGTCTCCTCTCTCCCAGCGACCCGCAGCACGTCGCACCGCCTGGCGAGATTCCCAAGTCAGGGCCTAGATCACCCCTTGACAGCCGCGAGCCGGGCTCACCATACTCCATTTTCATCACACGAAACTGATTTTCTCCACATGGAATTTTCCGGCCCGCTGGATGCCGAAAAGGGGTCCTACATGCGTCTGAAAGGCATGCTCCCGGTCGCCGTCACCGCAGCGCTGTTGTTGAGCGCCTGCGGCGATGACGCCTCAACCGCCACGGTCCCCGAAGGGGGGACCATCAAGGTCGGCATCGAGGCCCCGTGGGACCTCGCCTACGTGCCGACGTCGCTGGCTATCGACAAGATGAAGGCCAAGGGCTACACGCTGGAAGCGGTGCAGTTCTCCGAGCCCGACGCGATGGCTCAGGCGTTGCAGTCCGGCCAGATCGACGTCGCTACCAACAGTGCCGGCCAAGTGCTATCAGCCATCGACGCCGGGCTGCCGGTCAAGGCGTTCCTCGGCCTCACCGATCCCACCTTCGTCATGGTCGCCAAAGCGGAGCTGTCCACCTGCGCCTCCCTGAATGGCAAGAGGGTCGCCGTGCAGGGACAGGCGGACTTCATCGCGGCCTCCACCGCACAGTGGTTGGCCAAGAACTGCCCTGGCACCAAGCCGGACATCGTGGTAATCCCAGGATCCGAGAACCGGGCCGCCGCCCTGCTGGCCGGCCAGATCGACGCCTCAGGCCTGCACATCTTGCGCTTCCGGCAACTGCAGAAGGAGCAGCCGGGCAAGTTCGTCGCGATCGACGGCTTCGGCGCGCCGGAGAAGGTCACGTCCGGATGGTTCTACGCCAAGACCGAGTGGCTGGACAACAACAAGGATCTCGTCAAGACCTTCGTCGACGCGTACAGCGAGACCGTGGACGACATCTATGCCAACCCGGAGAGCATCCAGGATCGCGCTGTCCAGCTCATCCCGGACGTCGACCCGACCCTGCTGCGTGAGGTCGTCGGTGAGTGGGCCGAGCTGAAGGCGTGGCCAGCCAAGGAAGGCGTGCAGCGGGACGTCTTCGACGCGACGCTCACCTTCTACAAGGGATTCACCACCTACAAGAACGTCAGCGGCTACGAGCAGAGCATCTATCCGCCCAGCTGACGTACGAACGGACAGTGACCGGCCAGCGGACAACGAAGGGACGACCGTGCGAAACGGACCATTGGCGGTCCCACCTGCCGCCCGCACCCAGTCAATGGGCAGGGTCGCGCTGCGGTTGGGCTTCCTCGCCATCGTGCTGGCCGTCTGGCAGATCGGTGGCGACGACTCGACCCGGCTCGGGCTACCCACCCTTACTCGCACGCTGTCCTCGGCCTTGGACCTGACGACGACAGGTGAGTTACCCCGCGGCCTGGCGCAGAGCAATCTGGCCATGGTCGCGGGCTACCTGCTGGCCCTGCTGGTCGCGGTGCCGCTCGGGCTGGCGATGGGAAGCCTCGGCTGGGTCGGCCGACTCACCCGCCCGTACCTGGTCGCCCTCATCGCCATTCCGATGATCGCGATCCTCCCCCTCATCCAGGCAATCTTCGGCCTCGGACTGGGCTCCCGGATCGTCGTGGTGTTTCTGTTCGCGTTCGTCTACATCGCACTCAACGCCGAGGTCGGCGCCCGCACCGTACCCCCGCAGCTGCGGGAGATGGCACACAGCTTTGGCGCCAGCCGGAGCCAGGTGCTACGCACCGTGGTCCTGCCGCACGCGTTTCCGGTGATCATGGCGGGGGCCCGGCTCGGCCTGGGCCGCGCCATCACCGGCATGGTCCTGGCGGAGCTGTTCCTCGTCAGCTCCGGCATCGGCAGCGTGCTGTCGTTCTACCGGACCCGCTTCGACAGCGGAGCCGTCTTCGCCATCATCCTCGCCCTAGTACTTGAGGGAGTCGTCATCATGGCCCTTGCACGCATGCTGGAGCGCCGCCTCGTCCGGCATGGAGACGGCCGGTGAGCGGCGGGACGGCCATCGAGCTGCGCGGCGTCGGCAAGCTCTACCACGACGAAACCTCCGGCCGGCAGGTCCACGCGCTGTCCGAGGTGGACCTGACGGTACGCACCGGTGAGTTCGTGTCGCTGATCGGCCCCAGTGGCTGCGGCAAGACGACCCTGCTGAAGATCCTGGACGGGTTGCTGCCCCACGATCAGGGCGAGGTACTGATCAACGGAGCCCGTTCGACCGGCCCGGGTCCGGAGCGCGCCATGGTCTTCCAGTCCTTCGCGCTGCTGCCGTGGCTGAATGTCTACGACAACATCGCCTTCGGGCTGAGGATACGCGGTGTCACCGGCAAGCAGGCCGAGGCGACGGTGCGCCACTACATGGACATGGTGGGCCTGCGCGGGTTCGCCGACAGCTACCCGGCCCAGCTCTCCGGTGGCATGCAGCAGCGGGTGGGTATCGCCCGCGCGCTCGCCGTCAACCCCGCGATCCTGCTCATGGACGAACCGTTCGGCTCGCTCGACGCGCAGACCCGCAACCTGCTGCAGGTCGACCTGGAACGGATCTACGAAGCCGACAACAAGACGGTCGTCTTCGTCACCCATGCCATGGACGAGGCTGTCTTCCTGTCCGACCGCATCGTCATCATGAGTCCACGGCCGGGTCGCATCCACGAGCTCATCGACGTGGACCTGCCCCGCCCGCGCAACGACGAGACCCGGCGCGACCCACGCTTCATCGAACTCTCCTCCTACGTGTGGGACACCCTGCGCGGGATGATCGTCCGGGAGCCGGCACGGCCATGACGACCACCGCAGAGCAGACCGGCACCCGCCAGGACGCCGCGCCGGCCGCGCCCGCCGCGCCGCGCTGGCACGAGCACCTGCCGTCCATCGCCACCCTGCTCGGCCTCGCGGTCGTCTGGGAGATCGCCGGCCACACCCTCGACTACGCCTACCTGCCGCCGCTCAGCGACGTCTTCGTCCGCCTGTGGGAGCTCGTACTCGACGGCACCATCCCCCGCGAACTTGGCGCGAGCCTCACCGCGCTGGCCGTCGGCATGCTGATCGCGGTGGTCGCCGGCGTCCTCATCGGCCTGCTCATGGGTGCGTTCCCCCTGGTCAGATACACGCTCGACGTGTACGTCGACGCGGTGATGGTGGCGCCGGTGGTGGCGTTCGTACCACTGTTCATCCTGCTGTTCGGCCTGGGCTTCCAGACGCGGGTCGCCACAGTGGTCCTGTTCGCGATCTGCCCGATCATCGTCAACACGGCCGCCGGTGTGCGCAGCGTCGACCGCAATCTGGTGACGATGGCCCGCTCGTTCCAGGCCACACCGGCACAGACGTTCTGGCAGGTTCAGCTCCCCATGGCGTGGGGACACGTCCAGGCCGGACTTCGCCTCGGCGTGGCCCGCGGCGTGGACGGCGTCATCACCGGTGAGGTGCTCATCGCGGTCGTCGGACTCGGGGGCCTGATCACCCGGTTCGGCGACGCGTTCAGCATGGACCGTCTCTACGCCGTCGTGTTCGTCATCGTCGCGCTCGTCGTGCTCTCCACGCGCCTGGTCGACCTCGCCGGCCGGCTGCTCGTGCGCGGACGGCACGAACGATAGCCCGCAACCGACCACCTCTCCGTAACCCCACCGCAAGGAGAACGATGAGTAGCCAGGACGAGGCTTTGAAGACGGTTGCCGGCTGGCTGGACGAGCACCGGACGTTGGGCACGTCGCTGTCCGACCGCATCTGGGAGCTGGCCGAGCCGGGCCTGTGCGAGCAACGATCCGCCGAAGCGCTGTGCGAAACGCTGGCGGACAACGGCTTCAGCGTCGAGACCGGTGTCGCGGGGATGCCGACCGCCTTCGTCGCCCGATACGGCACCGGGTCGCCGACGATCGCGCTGATGTGTGAGTACGACGCCACGCCCGGCGAGTCCCAGCTTCCGGTGCCGTATCCCGCTCCCGTCTCCCCCATCGCGGCGGGCTTCACGGACCTGCACAACGGAATCGGCGCGGCCAGCGTCGCCGCCGCGGTCGCGGTGCGGCAGGCGATGGCGGAGCACGGACTCCCCGGCTCGATCACGGTCTTCGGCACGCCCGCCGAGAAGCTCTGCGTCGGCAAGCCTTTCCTCGCCCGGGACGGTCACTTCGACGGCCTGGACGCGGTAGTGGCCTGGCACCCCCGCCCGTACTCCACGGTGGAGTGGGACGACGGCCCCGGCTGCTACCAGGCGGAGGTCTACGACTTCGGGGGCACCAGCACATACGCCTCCAAGCCCTGGACCGGGGTCAGCGCACTGGACGCGCTCACCCTGATGAACGTGATCGTGCAGTTCCTGCGCGAACACATCCCGCCGGCGTACCGCGCCTCGGTGAACGAACTGGTCTCCTCCGGCGGGCAGCACCCGACCGCGCTGCCCAACCACGCCCAGGCGTGGTACGTGCACCGGTCGCTGACCCGGGAGGGCATCGACCACGTCGCCGCCGCGCTGGACCGGGCGGCCAGCAGCGCGGCCACCGCGCTGGGTGCCACTTACTCCCGGCGGGTCGTCGCCGCCACCCGGCCCTGGCTGCCGAACCACTCCCTCGCCCGAGCCGCGTACCGCGGCCTGGAGCGCGCCGGTGCGCCCGCGTTCCCCGCACCGATGCGCGACCTCGCGGCGCAGGTGCTGCAGCGGCTCGGCCGCACGGACATCGACCCGCCGTTCGACGAGACGCTCACCCCGCCGCAGTCCCGTATCACCCGGGAGTTCGCCGGTGGGGCCGACGACGTCACCGAGTTCTGCTGGCACGCGCCGACGGCCCGGATCTACGTCGCGTACGGCATCGCCGCGTCCGGCCTACCCAACTGGGCACAGGGCCTGTTCTCCGGGACACCGGTCGCGCACCAGACCGTGCACACCGCGGCCAAAGCCATCGCGTTGACCACAGTGGAGCTGCTGACAAGCCCCGAGGTGCTGGCCGAAGCCGCCGCCGAGTTCCAGGAGCGGGTCGCGCAGGCCGGTCCCATGCCACCGCTGCTTGACCCCGACACCCGCCCGCCGGTGGACCCGGGCAGCGCCCCGCCGTACGTGCGCGAACACCTCGTCGCCCAGATGGGTCGCGCGACGGAGGTGCCGGCATGAGGATGACCGGAGGCGACGCGCTCGTCCGGCAGCTACGGCTCGAAGGTGTGACCACCATTTTCGGGGTGCCGGGTGTGCAGCTGGACCACGCGACTGACGCGCTTGCCAGGTTCGGTGAGATCCGGTACGTCATGACCCGGCACGAGCAGGGCGCGGCGTACATGGCGGACGGATACGCCCGCAGTTCCGGCGAGGTCGGTGTCTGCATGGTGGTCCCCGGCCCGGGGCTGCTCAATGCCATGGCCGCGCTCGCCACGGCGTACTCCTGCTCGTCGCCGGTGCTGTGCATCAGCGGCCAGATCCCGTCCGACATGATCGGCCGCGGGTACGGGATCCTTCACGAGATTCCCGGCCAGTCCGACTTGCTGGGTTCGGTGACCAAGTGGCACCGGCTGGCGCGCCGGCCGGCCGACATTCCCGCGCTGGTCCACGAGGCGTTCCGCCAGCTGCGTGGCGGCCGGCCGCGCCCGGTGGCGCTGGAGATTCCGCCGGACGTGCTCGGGGCCAGCGACGACATCGAGCTGGTTACCGTGCCGGAGCCCGACGATCCGCGGGTCGTACCGGATCCGGCTCTGGTCCGGCGGGCGGCCGGCCTGCTCGCGCGGGCCGAACGGCCGGTGATTTACACCGGCTGGGGTGTGCAGAACGCCAACGCCGGCGAGGAGTTGCGCGCGGTCGCCGAAGCCGTTCCGGCACCGGTCGTGATGAGCCGCACCGGCCTCGGCTCGCTGCCGGACCGGCACCCGCTCGCCGCCTCTAAGCTCGCCGGCCGCCAGCTGATGCCGGATGCCGACGTGGTGCTCGCTGTGGGCAGCCGGTTCATGGGGTTTGGCGGTAAGCCGCTGCCCGTGGCGGCCGGGGCGGCGGTCATCCAGATCGACGCCGACCCGGCGAGCATGGGCCCGCCCCGCGCCCCGCGTGTGGCCCTCCACGGCGATGCCAAGCTCACCCTCGCGGCGCTGCACGCGGCATTGGGTGCGACCGGCCCGGACCGGTCCGGCCGCGACCGGGATGCGCTCGCCGCCGCCGTCACCCGCGCCCGTGGCTGGGCCGACGACCAGGTCCGGGAGGTCGAGCCGCAATACGGCTTCCTGCGGGCGATCCGGTCCGCGCTGCCCGACGACGGCATCCTGGTCAGCGAGCTGACCCAGGTCTCGTACCTGGTCCGGGTCGCCTTTCCCTTCCACCTGCCGCGCACCAACATCACCCCCGGGTACCAGGGGACGCTCGGCTACGGGTTGCCCACCGCGCTCGGAGCGAAGGTGGCCAACCCCGGCCGGGCTGTGGTCTCGCTCAACGGCGACGGCGGGTTCGGCTGGTGCCTGCAGGAGCTGGCTACGGCCCGCAAGTACGGCATCGGCGTGGTCAGCGTGGTGTTCAACGACTCGGCGTACGGGAACGTGCGACGCACCCAGCGGGACCAGTTCGCCGAACGGTACCTGGGCACCGATCTGGTCAACCCGGACTTCGTGGCGTTGGCTGGCGCGTTCGGCCTGGCCGCGTCCAGGGTGGAGGGTCCGGATGCGCTGGCCGACGCGCTGCGCAAGGCCATCGCAGCAGACGAGCCCACCCTCATCGAGGTACCGGTCGGCGAGATGCCCGACGCCTGGCACCTGCTCGGATAGACGGGAAGACGCTGTGATCGAGTACGACACTCTCTACATCGACGGCAAGTGGGTGACGCCATCCGGGCAGGACCGCCGGATCGTCATCGACCCGGCCACCGAGCTGCCCATCGGCGAAGTGCTCGACGGCGACGCGACGGATGTCGACCGGGCGGTGGCTGCCGCCGTCCGCGCGCAGGAGCCGTGGGCGGGTACGCCGGTCGGGGAACGGGCCGACCTGCTCCGCGCCGTGGCCGCCGCGCTTCGGGCTCGGTCGGACTGGCTGTTGGACCTGCTCATCCGCGAGGTCGGCACGCCGCGTGGGCTCGCCGAGGTGATGCAGTTCGCCGCCGCGGTCCAGGTGTTCGACGACGCCGCCGACCTTATCGGGCAGGTGACCGCGCCGGAGCCGCTCGGCAGCGCGCTGGTCACCGCCGAGCCGATCGGCGTGGCCGGCCTGATCACGCCTTGGAACTACCCGCTCTACCAGGCCGCGCTCAAGGTCGCTCCGGCCCTGGCCGCCGGCTGCGCGGTCGTGCTCAAGCCGAGCGAGCTGGCTCCGCTCAGCGCGTTCACGATGGCCGAGGTGATCGACGAGGCGGGCGTACCCCCGGGGGTCTTCAACCTCGTGCCGGGTGTGGGTGCCGTGGCCGGCGAGGCGCTGGCCGGGCATCCCGATCTGGACATGGTGTCGTTCACCGGCTCGGTGCGCGCCGGGCAGCGCATCGCCGCGCTGGCCGCGGGATCGGTCACCAAGGTCGCGCTGGAGCTTGGCGGGAAGGGCGCCTCGATCGTGGTCGACGGCGGCGACCTCACCGCCGCGGCACAGCACGCGGCGGCGAGCTGTTTCGGCAACGCGGGGCAAACCTGTGCCGCGATGACGCGGCTGGTGGTCCCCCGGGACCGGCTGGCCGAGGCCGAGTCGGCCGTGCTCGAGGCGGCGGCCCCCTACGTCCCCGGTGACCCGCTGTCGCCGCGGACCAAGCTCGGCCCACTCATCTCCGCCGAGCAGCGCGCGCGGGTGCGCCAGCACATCGCCGCGGGCATCGCCGAAGGCGCCGACCTGCTCGTCGGCGGCGTGGAGACGGACCTTCCACCGGCCGGGTTCTACCTTCCCGCTACCGTCTTCTCCGCCGTCCGGCCGCAGATGACGATCGCGCAGGAGGAGATCTTCGGCCCGGTACTGTCGATCATTCCTGTCGACAGCGAGCGGGAAGCGGTCGCCGTGGCCAACGGCACCCGCTACGGCCTGACCGCCGCGGTGTGGGGTGAGCCCCAACGCGCTCGGCGGATCGGCGCCAAGCTCCGGACCGGGTCCGTGATCGTCAACGGTGCCCGGATCAATCCGTCGGCCCCGTTCGGCGGGCGTAAGCAGTCCGGCTACGGCCGCGAACGTGGGCGGTTCGGGCTGGAGGAGTACCTCACGTCCAAGGTCTATCACCTCTGAGGCCGGCACCGGCCCACCGCGAGCCCTTCCGACACACCCCACGACGCAGGAAAGACACGACCCATGCCTTGGCCTGACCTACGGACCTTTCTCGCCGCCCTCGAGGCCGACCGCGACCTGCTGCGCATCGACGAACCCATCGATCCGCGGTACGAGGCGGTCGCGCTGACCCGCCGCAGCTCCGACGTCGAGGGTCCGGCCCTGCTGTTCACCCAGATGAAAGGCAGCGAGTACGGGTGCGTGAGCGGGCTGTTCGGGGCCAGCCGGCGCGTCGCCCGGGCGCTCGGCCACGACTACCCGTACCTTCTGCGTCACTTCGCCGAGCTTGAGGCGCGCCGCCTCGAGCCGGTGACCGCCACCGGGCCGGCGCCGTGCCAGGAAGTGGTACGCCAGGGCGCGGACGTAGACGTGCGCACGCTGCCGATCCTGCACCACTACGAGCTGGACGCCGGACCGTACGTGACCGCCGGGCTCCAGGTCGCGCGCGACCCTGGCACAGGCACGCACAACGTCTCCATCCACCGGATGCTGCCGTTGGGCGCCCGCGAGCTGACCGTCTTCGCCCCGCCCGGCCGGCACCTGCGCACCATCATCGACCGCACCCACGAGCAGGGCCGCGGCGCGGACATCGCGGTGGTGATCGGCGCCGAGCCAGCCACGCAGATCGCCTCACAGGCACGGGTGCCGTACGGCGTGGACGAGTACGAGGTCGCCGGCGGGCTGCGCGACGAACCGGTCGAGCTGGTGCGTGGCGTCACCGTCGACGTCATGGTGCCGGCGACCGCCGAGATCGTCGTCGAGGGGCGCACCGTCCCCGGAAGGCTGGAACCCGACGGCCCGTTCGGTGAGTACCCCGGCACGTACAGCGCCGCCAAACCGGCGCCGGTCATGCAGGTCACGGCGATCACGAGCCGGCGCGGTGCGCTGTACCAGAACACGCTGACCGGCGTACCCATGACCGAGAACCACTGGATGATGCAGCCGAGCGCGACGGCGATGGCCTACCGCGAGGCACTGCGGATCACCCCGGAGATCCACCGGGTCCACGTGACGCCGGGCGGCACCGCACGCCACCACATCGTGGTCTCGATGACCAAGCGTCACCCGAGCGAGCCACGCAACGTCATGCTCGCCCTGCTCGCCGCCCCGCTGGGCGCCAAGCTCGTCACCGTCGTGGACGCCGACATCGACGTGGAGGACCCGGTCGACGTCGAGTGGGCGGTCAACACGCGGATGCAGCCGGACCGAGACGTCGTGATCGTGCCCGACCTCTACAGCCCCACCCTGGATCCGTCGGCACCGCACCCACGCGCCAGCGCGAAGATGGGCGTCGACGCGACCGCGCCGCTGGGCCAGGAGCGGCTGATGTACGAACGACCGCGCATCCCCGGCTTCGACAAGTGGTCCCTCGACGGATACCTCGACCGCGCTGGGCTCACCCGATGACCAGGACCGTGGCCCGGGTCGGTCTCGTGGTGCCGGCCGACAACGCCGTGATCGAGCCGGAGCTCTACTCGGTCGGTGTGGCTGGCATGAGCTTCCACGCGTACCGCATCACCGAGACCGAGCCGTCCCGGATGCGCGCCCAGGCGGTCGACTTGGCCGGCAGCTTCGGCGAGCTTGGGCTGGACGCGGCGGTCTACGCGTGCGCCGAGACGAGCTTCGAGCCCGGCATGCGGGGCAACGCCGGGCTCGCCGCCGCGCTGCAAGAGATTAGCGGCATCCCGGTCACCACCGCGACCACGGCGATGCTCGCCGCGGTGCGCCATCTTGGACTGTCCACAATCGGCCTGGTCACCCCGTACCGACCCGCTTCCGGCGTCCAGTTGGAGCACATGCTCGCCGCGCACGGCCTGAAGGTCGCATCCCGTGTGCACCGCGACTTCGCCGGATCCAGCGACGACCCGCGTGTGTGGTACGAGACCAACCGTCAGCCGTCCACAGTGGTCTACGAGTTGGCGCGCGGGCTGGATCTCACCATGGCCGATGGCGTGCTGGTCAGCGCGACCAACCTGCGCACGCTCGACGTAGTCGAGCGGCTCGAAGCCGAGCTGGGCAAGCCGGTGGTGACCTGCAACCAGAGCATCCTGTGGTGGAGCCGGCGCATGCTCGGCCTACCCGATGCGGTGACCGGACACGGACGGCTGCTGCGGAGCCAGCCATGAAGCTGGCCGGACGGGCAGCACTGGTCACCGGCGCCGACGGGGGCCTCGGCTCGGCGATATGCGCGGCGCTGGCCCGCGAGGGCGCCGCGATCGCCGCGCACACCTGGGCCGCCGAGCCGCCAACCGAGCTCGTGCGAAGCCTCACCAACGCCGGCGCGGACGTCCTGCACGTCGCGGGGGATGTGCGCCGCGCCGTCGACGTCGACCGGTTCGTGGACGCGACTCTGACCCGGTTCGGCCAGCTCGACATCCTGGTCAACAACGCCGGAATGATGAACACCACGCCCCTGCTCGACCTTTGCGAGGACGACTGGGACGCTGTGCTGGACACCAACCTCAAGGGGTACTTCCTCGTCGCGCAGCGGGTGGCCCGGCACATGGTGACGCGCCGCTACGGCCGCATCGTCAACATCTCATCCACTCGGCAGGCGCAGGCGTTTCCCGGCAACGGCGCCTACGCCACAGCCAAAGGCGGCGTGTTGATGCTGACCCGGATGCTCGCGCTGGAGTTGGCGCCGCACGGCATCGCGGTCAACAGCATCGCACCCGGCACGGTCCTCACCGACCTCAACCGTGCCTACCTTTCCGATCCCGAGTTCCAACGTGAACGCATCGCCCGCATCCCGGCCGGACGCCTCGGCCGTCCGAGCGACGTGGCCGAGGCGGTCCTGCTCTTCACCGGCGCCGAAGCCGACTTCCTCGTTGGCGCCTCCCTGACCGTCGATGGTGGACAGACCCTGTGGTGACAACCGAATGCTGATACTAGGACGAAACGACATCGACGCCTTGCTCACGATGGAGCTGGCGATCGAGGCGGTCGAGGCGGCGGTCCTCGCCTATCGGTACGGGCGGGTGGATCTGCCGCCCCGCACCCACCTGCACGTGCGGGAACCGTCCGGTGAGGTGCTGGCCATGCCGGCGGTGCTACAGGACGAGAGCCTCTTCGGCGTGAAGATGTGGTCGCGCGTGGAGCCGCCAGGCGCGCCGGTGCGGACCACCGCGCTGATGATGGTCGTGGACGCCGCCACCGGCCGCGAGGCGCTGCTCGACGCGGACGCCATCACCGACGTTCGCACGGGGGCGATGACCGCGGTGGCCGCCCGGCACCTCGCCCCGCCCGACGCCACCACGGTCGGCGTCATAGGCACCGGCTTGCAGGCACGCACGCAAGTGCTCGCGCTGGCCGCCGTGCTCCCAGCGCTGAGCCGGATCCGGGTACACAGCCGCACGCCGGCCCGCCGCACCGGTTTCGCTGCCGCGCTGGCCGCCGAACCCGCCCTGGCCGACGTGCGGGTCGAAGCCGAGTCGTCGGCCGAAGCCACCGTCCGCGAAGCCAACGTCGTGGTGGCGGCCACCACCGCGACACAGCCGGTTATCCGAGACGAATGGGTGGACGGCACCGCGCTGGTCTGCGGAGTCGGCACGCACGAGCCACACGACCGCGAGATCGAGGCCGCGACAGTGGCGCGTGCCGGTGTGGTGGCCGTCGACACCAAGCCAACGGGCATCCACGGCGCCGGTGACATCTCGCTGCCGATCGCGGACGGGCTCATCGCCGAGTCGTCCGTGCTCGACCTAGGAGACCTGGTAGAGCATCCACGCGCGCGGGGCGAAGGCGTCGCGGTGTTCAAGAGCGTCGGGTTCGCGGCCGCCGACCTCGCGGTCGCCGCCCGCCTGCTGGCGCAGGCCGGTGATACCGGCGCCGGCGTGAAGGTGGACCTGCGCGGCAAGGGATGACGAGGTGTCGACAGCATCACAGAGTTTGCGCAAGCGGCGGGAGGCGGCGATCAGACAGGCACCCCCTCAACACCAGACCAACAAGCTCATGGCGGCGAGAACCCGTCCCCCACCAAACTCGGGGAGCCAGTTTCACTCCCCAGCAGAGATCGTCTCAGAGGCCCGTGTCAAGTAACTGGATCGGCACTGTGTCGGGGCCGGTCCAAGCGTAGGAGCCGGGCCAACCTGACGCGCTGGTCTTCGGTCATCGGCGGCGCTTGCGCCGCCAACGCCTGGATCTCGTCCTCGATTGCCAGGTCGAGTAGGTATCGGGCCATCGGTAACGTCCCCCTCGCCTCCGGATGGCCCGTTACGTTCTCGTACGGGTTGTCGAGGCTCAGGGCATCGTCAGATCGCGGCTCGCCGGCCGGTGGCCCGTGGCCGCTCGAACTGCGGCCGTGCTGGTCACGCATAGGACGACTCACGGACGATCATGATGTCACCGTACGTCCGTGGCACGATCGAGCAGGTGTGCCACGGAGAACCTCTGCTCGCTCACGCGACCCAGCCCAGGGGCAGCTCGACACTGCCCTCGTAGCTGCAGGTCACCTCCGCCGAGCCCGGCGATGTCCACGTCCCACGCGATGTGCGGGCTATCGGCGTGGTCGCCCGTTCGGCACAGGGCACGGGTGTCAGAGGAACAGCTTGCATCGATGCGGAATCCGGCCGCCGACTCTGGTTTTCGGGGGGTTTTCGGGGGACGATTCAGAACTCCATAGACAAGGACAAAAGCCCTGACCGCGTTTCCGCTGGTCAGGGCCTATCTTGTCGGGACAGCCGGATTTGAACCGACGACCCCTTGACCCCCAGTAGTCCCCTGGGTCAGCGGCATGCTCACGCACGCTGCCCAGGTCACCGGAAGCCTCACGCGGAGCGCGGAGCGATCAGATCGTCGATGGCAAGGTCCGCAGCAGCGTACGGGACAGTAATGCGCTCCCCATGGAGGTATTCGACCCGCGTCCGGTACCCCGTCGAAATGGGCCCGGAGTGCTCGTAGATTGCCTCCTGCGTAACCACCCAGTAGACCGGGTAACCGGCCTGACCGTAAAGCTTAGCCTTGACGTTGAGATCCTGGATCATGGTCTCGTCGGCGACCTCGACCACGAGCAGCACGTCGGAAGCGTCCCAGACCGACAGCCTTGACCCGATCGATCCAATCGGATCCGCGTCCGCCCGACGCACCCAGCAGTCAGGGTCGGGAAGCGACTCCCCCGTCGGCAGCGTCGCGGTCGTCACTCGTACGCCGGACCGGGGCAGCAGCGCCAGAAGCTGGCCGACCGTGTCACCGTGCCACGAACCGATCACCACTGGCCAGATCTCTCCTTCAACGAGCTCCACCCGGTGGTCGAAGGCTCCCGCTTCCGATGCGCGCACGAACTCGCTCTGGCTCCATCGGTAGGCGAGCACGGGCTGGGTCATGGGTCCGAGCCTACCAACCAGCCCGATCTGCGGGTCGGTGACAAGACCAGGCTGCCGCCAGGGCTCCCCCATCGCGGCGCTGCGAAGAGCCTGCGCGCGCCGGCAACGGCCCAGAGGGTGTCGCACCGGCATGGCAGCATGCGCGGGTGCGCATCGAGTCAGTCTTCCGCCATGTGCCAGCGGACATGTTGGCCTTCACGACCACCGAGCGGGCGGACCTCAACACCGCGATCATGCACCTGCTAAGCGTGGTCAACGAGCGACTCGCCACCGCGCTCACCTTCGACGAGGTGCTCGCCGGCCTGCCTGAGGTCGGCTGGTGTGACCCGGTGAGCGACGCGGAGTTGGCCGACCGGCTCACTACCCTAGTCGGCTACGGCCTGCTCGACCGGGCGCGAAACCACAGCGCCCAGTACTTCCTCGGCGGACGAGTACGAGCGCAAGAACCTGCAGTACTCGTTAACCCGAAAGGGTGAAGCCGCGTTCGAGGGGTGTACAGCACGGACTCCATCTGCTCTCTGCCACCGGCGCGCTGCGGACGGCAGGCTCGACCCCATCGCCGACCGGCTCGACGAGCTGTACCGGCTGACCGGCGACTCGGCCTCGGACAACCGCCGGATCTACGCCGCGCTGAGCGAGCTGGAAGGCCACCGTCAGGCGCTGCGCACCAACACCATCGCGTTCAACGGTCAGCTGGCCCGGCTGCTGCGCGACGAGGATCTGGCCACGTTCCACGAGGTCAAGCGAGCGACGGTGGCCTACCTGGAGGAGTTCATCACCAACCTCGACCAGCGCAAACACACGACCGCCGAGGCGACGGGCTGGGTGGAGCGGCAAGGCGTGACAGTCTTGCAACATCGCGCGCTGGCCGGCGCCGACCTGCCGCTCTGCCTGGGCAGCCGAATCCGGCGCCCCGCTGGCTGGAGCAACGGGCGGTCCGGCGGCAAGGGCGGCGCGACTGGTTCCTACCCGGGCCGCCGACTACTCCGGAACCAGCGCCGCGCTCGGCATCTTGCTCGTCCTTGATCTAACGCCGCACCCGACCGGCGTCCGCCACCTCTCCGAGTGCGCCTGGGTCACCCGTCACCGCCCCGCGAGCAGCGACGTCGACCGGTACGTCCTTGTCGGCGTCGTGGTCGGCAACCGCAGTGCCCCAAGCGCGTACTCGCGAAAGCGAGGTCGTACGTGGCAGTAACAGGGCCATCAACCCCTCCCGCACTGGGAGGGGTTGTGATATCTCTCTCCGGACGCTGATGCCCGCCGTTTGCCTCCCGCGATCCGCGTCTCCGCCGGCAGGAGACACGAACGCTGTCCCGGCCCGGCGAGTGGGCCGGCGGCGGCACGTTGAAGCCAGTGATGCACGGTGCGAAGTCAGGCGCCAGCATCACGCAGGAGCGCTACCCGAACAGCTCTTCGAGAACCCCCTGGCCCGCGATGAGACCTCCTCGTCGGGGTAGAAGTCCCGACAGATACGCAGCGCGTCATCAACGGTGTGGACGTCGGCGAGCACGCCGAGGCTGCGCAGATCGTCGATGTCACGGGTACGCGCGGCCAGCGCCTTCATCGCGAAGATGTGTTCGGGCGAGGCGGCCATGATCCTCAAGTTCGGGTGATCGAAAAACGCGCCGCCTTCCCGGGTCGTCCTTGCCAGAGACATAGACGCTAGCCTGTTCGTTGAGCCACCACAGCGGCAGCCCAAGCTCCCTCCGCAACGGCTCGCGACTCCTCCAACACGACACCGTGCGGAACGAACATGGCATCGACGTCCCGCGTGACGCGGCCCGCGTCATAGGCGAGCGCCATCGCGGCGCCGTCCACGACGAACAGGTCCGCAACGACGCGACGACGGGCCAGCCGTTCACCCAGAGCGGTGAAGGCGCGCTCCAGATCTGCGCGGCCCATGAGGACCCCATCGGCATCCGTCATGCCGCCTTCAGATCATGCGCGGACAAATAAACGCCATGCTTACGGAACGCCGCCGGTGCTCGGACCAGCGCGTCGGCGCGCTGGATGGCGAGCTCGGCGGGAAACCAGGCCCGCCTTAACACCCGCGGCTCCGTCCACTCCGGTGGAGCGAGATCATGCTGAGCGCACAGGTGCTCGGCCAACGCGGCGAGCAGGGCATCCCACCGCTCGTCTCCCACGGGTGGCGGCTCAGCCTGGAGGAGGTTGACCTGGGGTATCAGCCGGCTCCCAGCGATACTCCTCAAGGAACTCCCACACCAACTTCCACAGCACCCGCTCATCTGCGGTCGCTGACAGGTGCTGGCCGAGCGCTTGCCAAGCTCATCGGCTCATACCTGACCACCACGTGTCGGATCCTACCGGCCTCATCCGATCATGAGGGCCAGCAAGCCGCTGGTGCCGCAGCAGGATTCCGATGCTCGCGCGACCTCCCGGCTCCGGGCAGGGAAGGCATCGAGCGCAAGCACGTAGACACAGAGGCGCCTATTTGTCCGGAGATAGCCCTCCGTCAAGGAGTCCAGACAACGAGCGAGACAACGCCGTCGGCTACGGTGTAGCTGGACAATACAGGGCAAATACGGCAGGACATCGAGTCACTAGACCGCCGAGTCAAGGGTTCCAACGCGGCATACTCGCCGACGAGGTTGAAGCCTCGCGATGCCCGGGAGGCTCCCGCAAGTCTTTGACGCGGAAACCCTCTCGCTGTCGGGACGGCCGGATTTGAACCGATGACCCCTTGTTAAGACCGCCAGACCGGCGAATGATCAAGGCTGAAGGGCGGTACGTCGGCGTGGAGGCTGCTGAAGGCGCGGCGGACGATCGCGCGGCCGTCCTTTTGATAGCGTTCTATGAGCCCGTGTGGTCTGAGGCCAAGCGCCACTGATGCTCGGGCGATCGAGAGGTCCAGCTGCCAGGTGTTGTCTTGGAATGCGTTCCGCAGCTGGGCGTGGTATGCGGTGCCCTCCGCCCAGGTCAGGAATCCGGGCTGGTCATCCTCAGACTGCCCGCGGACCGCAAGCTCGCTCGTGCGCCCGGTCGGGCGTCCTGGCAGGTCCCAGTATCCGGTCCTTTCTACGTGGGCCAGCCGGTCCAGTAGCGCGAGGACACGCTTTCGGCTCTCGTCGTCGTCGACCTGATGTCGGGTGACGAGACGCTCCAGAGTGAGCGCCACTGTCGTCAGGGTGTTGATTCCATGTGTCGGGAGATCCAGTAAACGTTCAATGGGCGTGAGCGACGCCTGGGTTCCGCAGCGCCGCAGAAGAGCCAGTGCGCAGAGCCAGTTCGGTGCGACGGCGGACCAGTGCTCTGGTATCGGGCGAGCCGGCTGCGATCCCGGCCGCCGGAGGGTCCATTCGTAGCCTCGCCCATAACCGTATTCAAGGGAATTGATCGCCGCGATTAGGCGTGGCTCTGCGGCGGGCTCGCCCCACATGGCGGCGATGCCTGCGGCGAGCCAGCTCACGAAGGGTCGCTCATCGTCCAAACGCGCGAGCACCGCTTCGTGGGCGAGCGACTCGTGGCGGTAGAGCCACCAGAGTGGCTCGCCGGGCTCTGTCCGGTCGAGGGATTCGAGCGCGGTGCGGAGCGTCAGATTGTCCGCGGTCGCATCCGTTGTTGTCATCGGGCTGCCGCCGAAGGGGTAGGCGCCGAATGCCAGGCTCGGCTGGGCCGCGCGTCCCATAGCGCCGGAAGCCTCGAGGTGTGCGCGGATCGCGGCGTAGTCGATCTCCAGGGCGGCGCGACCTTGCCGGGCTGATTCGGCCGCGGCGTAGCCGGCTGCCTCTCCGATCCGTTGCATGTCTCTTTGCATGCGCGCGACGTACTGCATGTCCTGTGTGGCTCCCAGGCATCGTGACGCGATCCACACATTGGTCAGGCCACGGGGCACGATCGTTCGATAGCTCACCTCGCATGCCATGGGCAGCGCATGTTGGCGGTTCAGCCAGCACCAGAACACGGCTTCGTCGCTCTCGAACTCGTAGTCGCTAGCGTGGCTGTCGTAGTGCGATCCGATGTAGCCGATGGGGTCGTCGCAGCTGACGCGGCTGATGAGGTCATCGAGGGTCAGCATCCGTTCGGTGATCACCTGGCGCCCCTGTCGCACGCCGAGCATGGGTGCGACATAGGTGGGACGGCTCAGGTTGTCGTACCGATCGACCAGATATTGGCGGATACCGGCGAGACGAGCGCGGCTGACGTCCTCGGGATCCGTTGGATCGCAGAAGCCGGCGTCGAAGTTGACCATCGCCATCCGGGGGCGCCCTCTGTCGTCGGCGAGGCGGCCGGAGGACTGCGAATATGCGTGCAGCATGCCGTCGGCTGGTCGACCGAGGGTGAACTCCGCGCCGGCGAGTGCGCAGAGGTCTCCATCGCCTGTTCCGTCGACGAATGATCCTGCTTCGATGCGAGTGATGCCATCCACGTCCGCGATGAGGGCGGCGACGAGTCGATCGTCGGAGCGCTCCACACCGAACAGAATTGCGTCCAGATAGGCGTCAACGTTTTCTTCCGCGAACCACCTCTCGAGGACGACCAGCTTGGCCCATGGGTTGAACGGGCCGTCGCCGAACGGCCCCCCACGTAGTTCTTTCATCAGGGCCCTGGTCCGGGCGTCCAGGCTTTTCTGAAGACCGCCGGACACTCCGAACCAATAGCCGTGGATCCCGCCTCCCGTTCCGATACCGCCGATGAAGGACTGAGCCTCCACGGCGACGACCTGCGCCCCCGCACGTGCGGCCGCGATAGCCGCCATCGCGCCACCGGTGCCCGCGCCAGCGATGCAGACGTCACTGCGGATGAGGCGGTCGGCGGTCGGTATCGACGCGGGGACGGTCGACCGGTCGGGAATGCCATCTGCTCGCGCACCGGCGAGACATTGGGCCGCTGCTCGCACACCGAGCATGTGACGGTCGGCCAGAGTCGAGATTTCGGTGGTGACGAAGGACGCGGATGCGTTCACGAGGTTCTCCGGTCCGCACACATCGGGGCCGCCGGCCGAGAAGCGCGCGACCGGTTCTATGCTCCAGTGGCTAAGTGACATGTGCGCCGTGGCATCGCCTGATCGTTCCTCGAGATCGACCAACGCCGAGAGGAGCCGATCCCGCATGGCAACAGGGCTCTCCGGAACTTCGACCGTGAGGAGACGTTCGGTCGGCCACGTTGTCCGCTGTAGTCCGTCGCCAGCCGTGTCCCAGGCCGGATGCTGAAGTGCCATCGTGGCGAACCTCGATACCGGCTGACGCGGCGAGGCGGCGAGATCGACCCGCATGACGAGCGAGCCCGTCTCTGTCGCGTCGATCCATTGCCGGGCGCGGACCCGGCGGAGACCAGCTCGCGTGGCGACGACAACAGCCGTGACTAACCCGTGGTCGATCTCCACCCCGACAGGCCGGGCGTAGTAAAGGACAGCGACGCCTGCCCGCATGATCCGATCTGTCGCGACCACCTCTGTGATCGCACCGTCAAGCCAGCCGTCGGCGCCCCCGCCGCGGACCGTGACCTCGCTCGCCAGCGAGCGCCACTCCGGCTCGTCGCACTCGCCGCTGACCGGAAACAGGCCACGACCGGACTCCCAAACGAGATCGCCCCGCTCCCCGACGAGGAGCACCGCCCGGCCCGCGTGGGCGAGTGCTAGAGCGGCGGCGTACCCAGCATGCCCGGTGCCAAATACAGCTACGTCATGAACAGCGTCGATGACCGCCACGACTCGTCATCCCTCCCTGGGTCAGCGCCAAGCACCAGCCGGCGCGCATGTAATCGTTCTTACACTAGTTCAAGAAAGTGTGCTTTGCTCTTCGAGCCCGCGCGTCCCCGCTAGTCGGATGGATGTCGATTGTTTGGGGCAGCGTTGAGTAGCGTTCGCGTGTACGGGTGCTGGGGCGCCCGAGTAAGGGCAGCGGCAGGTCCGGTCTCGACGATGCGTCCAGATCGCATTACCGCGATCCGATGGGAAACATGCCGCACGACGTCAATGTCGTGGGAGATGAACAAGTACGCCAGGCCGAGACGGTCCTGGAGGCTGATGAGCAGGTTCAGCACCTGTGCCTGGACAGACAGGTCGAGAGCGCTGGTGGGCTCATCGCAGATGACGAGGCTGGGTTTGAGGATCAGTGCCCGGGCGATGGCGATGCGCTGGCGTTGTCCGCCGGAGAACTGGGATGGGTATCGGGTTGCGGTGTCGGTGTGAAGACCGACCTGTTCGAGTGCGGCCGTGACTCTGCTTGTGAGATCGCGGCCAGACAGGCGTTCATGCACTCTGAGCGGCTCGCCGAGGGTTTGGCCAATCGTACGCGAGGGGTTCAGCGAGCCGTAGGGGCTCTGGAAGACAACCTGGATCTGGCTGGCCAGAGTTCGCCGACGGCGGCGCGGCGTCCGGGTGACGTCCTCGCCCCGGAAGAGGATGCGGCCCTTGCTCGGCGTCACGAGACCGAGAATGGCGTTGCCGACCGTGGACTTGCCGGACCCGGACTCACCGACGATCCCGAGGGTCTCCGCTGGGTTGACATCGAAGGTGACGCCATCGACGGCCTGCACATCTCGACCGCGGTGACCGGCCCTGAAAGTGACGCCCAGTTCCTCGACCTCAAGCAGTCTCGAGGCGTCCATAGACGGGCTCCTTACTGACGGCGGCATGGTGCAGGCATCGTGATCGCTGCCCTGGTCCAGCGGGGAACATCTCGATTGATCGGGCCGTGCATTCCGGGCCGGAGAGTGGGCAGCGGGCGGCAAAGCGACATCCCGTCGGCCAACTCTCCGGGTCGGGGACGCTGCCGGGAATCGTTGGCAGAGGAGCCCGGGGCGCGGTGCGACCTGGCCTGCAGGCGAGCAGGCCGGCCGTATACGGGTGCCGCGGAGCGTCGGTGAGCTGCGCGACGGTACCCGACTCAACCACCTGGCCCGCGTACATGACGTAGACGCGCTCGCACATGCGTGCGATCACTTCCCAGTCATGGCTGACCAGCACGACCGCCATCCCACGGTCACGTTGCAGGTCGCGCAAGAGATCGAGGATTTCGGCTTGCACCGTGACATCGAGCGCGGTCGTGGGCTCATCGGCGATGAGAAGGTCAGGATCTCCCGACAATGCCATCGCGATCGACACTCGCTGTGCCATACCTCCGGAGAGTTCATGCGGATAGCGGCGGGCGACGGACGTGGGATCGGGCAATCGCACGCTCGCCAGGAGTTCGAGCGACCGGGCCCGTACGACCCGGCTAGTTCCGCCGTGGTGCCGACGCACGAGTTCCTCGACCTGCCTGCCGACAGGAAAGACGGGATCCAGGCTACCGACTGGTTCTTGGGACACGAGTGCGATTCGAGAGCCGCGCACGTCGCGCCACGCTCGTGAGGAGTAGCCCGTGAGGTCGATTCTGTCGAAGACGACGATGCCCGAGGAGATCTGTCCGCCCTCTGGCAATAGCCCCAGGACAGCTCGTCCGGTCATGCTCTTGCCGCAGCCCGACTCGCCGACCAGCCCGATGGTTTCTCCCGACCCGACGTCGAATGCCACATCCTCGATGATCCGAACTGGGCCCGCAGTGCCAGGCAGCGTGACCGTCAAGCCGCGCACTGACAGGAGCGAATCGGCGGGCAGGGACACCGGGGTGGTGTACACATGACGGGACGGCGTGGAGGCACGCATGCCCCGCCGACGGGCTCCGCCCGAGAGCGGGCGCTCCCGCTCCTCCCCGACGTCGCGGATCGCGTCTCCGATCAGCGCGAAGGCGAGGATCGCGCAACCCACCACCACACCTGGAGGGATGAGCAGCCACGACTGACGAGCGATGACCTGGGATGCCTCCGAAATCATGCCGCCCCAGGTGGGCGTCGGCGGTTGCGCGATCAGCCCGAGGAAACTCAGCCCCGCCTGGGTCAGCAGTGCGGCCCCCGCGGCGAGCGAGGCCTGCACCAGCACCGGGCCAGTCACGCGCGGCAGTATCTGACCGAGCACGATGCGCCAGCTCGGCAGCCCAGCGACTCGCGCCGCCGACACATACAGCTCGTTGCGTACGGCGAGCGTCGCGGCTCGGACAACACGGGCGATGCTCGGGAAAGACAGGATCCCGACCGTGATCATGGCGACCGTGTTGTTGGCCCCGTAGATCGCGAGGACAACGAGCAACACGACCATGCCGGGCAGCGCGATCACCAGGTCCACGACCCAAGACACCGCTCGATCCGTCCAGCCTCCCGCGAAGCCAGCGATCAAGCCCGCAGTAACCCCCAGAAGCAAGAACGTCGCGACGGCTAGGACGACGCCGGTGAGACTGACCTGGCCGCCCAGCATAAGGCGGGACAACACGTCTCGCCCGAGCGCATCAGTTCCCAGGAGGTGCTCGCGGCTGGGCCCGGAGAGCACGTTGTTCATATCGGTCTTGAGCGCGTCGTACGGGGCGAGCCAGGATGCGCTGGCCGCCGCGAAGCTTAGGAACCCCAGGTACGCCAGCGCGAACACCGCTAGCGGCCGGCGTACGAACCCGTGGATCATGGTACGCCGCGGGAGCGATCGGGCCCCTCGCTCAGGCGCGGGCGGTTCGTTCGAAGGGGGAAGACTCGAGATGGTCACGACACTCTCGCCTTAGGATTGAGCCAGCCGTACGTCAGGTCAACGAGCAGATTGCCGACAACAACAATCAACGTGAATGCGATCACGATCCCCTGGACCATCGGCAGATCGTGTCGTGTGATGGCCGTCAGCGCCAACGAACCCAGGCCCGGCATACCGAACGTCACCTCGATCACGACCACTCCGGTCATCAGCCCGACAAACAGCAGCCCAATGACCGTGACGACCGGAATAGCCGCATTCCGCAAGGCGTGGCGGAAGATGATCGACGCCTCAGTAGCGCCGTTTGCCCGCAGCGTGTGCACGAAGTCTCGCGACAGCGCGGACAGCATCCCGTCACGCGTCTGCTTGGCGATGGTCGCGACCGCGCTCGACGTCAACGCGGCCACTGGGAGGACGAGGCTCGCGAGCCAACCTCCGACTGACGTCGTCAGCGGGACGTACCCTGTGGCCGGCAGGATCCGCCACTCGACCGCAAAGACTGACACGAGCACGAGCCCGAGCCAGAAGGCGGGAGTCGCGAAGCCGATCAGCGACAGCACGTCAACGGCACGGCCGAGCAGTCCACCTCGCACCGCGCTTACGACGCCCAATGCGACGCCTACGATGGCGGATACAGTAGTTGCCGCCACCGCGAGCGAGACGGTCACGCCCATCCGCGCCGCGATCTGGTGCCCAACATCGAGGCCGCTGATGGCGGACACGCCGAGGTCGCCGCGGAGTGCTCCCGCCAACCAGTCGAGGTACCGCTCGTGCATCGGCTGGTCCAAACCGAGACGGTGCCTGAGATAGTCGTACGACTCTTCGGTGTAGTTGTCACCGAGGATCGTCTGCGCTGTATCGCCGGGCGCGAGCTCCTGAAGCACGAAGGTCAGGATCGACACCGCGAAGATCAGAGGGACCGACAGGAGCACCCGCCGGAGGATGAGTCTTAGCATGAGTATGCCTTCTGCCCAGCTGCATCGGCCTGGCCTCGTTCGCGGGACCGCGAAGGCACCGGGTCGAGGGCCACACCGACGCAGGGTGATTGGATGCCCTTGCTATTCGGCTGGCCGGAACTCGACCGGGTTGGGGTTGAGCCGTCCTCCGGAGACCTGGATCCCTTCGATCGACTCGGAGGAGAGAAACACCAACGGTCGCACCGTCACCGGCACGAACCAGCCAAGCTCGACAATGCGAGCGACCAGCCGGCGCTCCAGTGCTTCCCGGGCCTGTGGATCGGCGGCGGCCGCCTCGCGGAATAGACGCGCTACCTCCTCGTCGGAGCTGCCGAAGGGATTGAACTGCGTGGCTCCAGGCAGGAACAGATTAGGACCTGTCCGCTGCAGTTCCTGGAAGCCGTAGCCGATTCCGTACGCGGGGAAGCGCCGGCTGCGCATCTGCTCAAGATACTGGTCGCCCGAACCCGCGGCGGTGATCGCGACGTCGACCCCGATCTCGCGCAGGTTGTCGGCCACCGCTTGGACGACCGCATCGGTCGTCGAAACGGAGACCACAGCCAGCGAGAAGCCGTCAGGGTAGCCGGCTTCGGCCAGCAGCTCACGCGCTCGCTCGGGGTCATATGGGTACCGCTTCTCCTCGTTGTACCCGGACTGGCCGGGTCCGACGATCTGCTCGGTGGCTGCGCCATGCTCGCCGTAGATGCCGCGTGCGATGCTCTCCCGGTCGACGGCATAGTTCAATGCCTGCCTCACCCGCACATCGGCCAGGGCAGGGGCCACCTCGCCGTTACGGTCCGCCAGGGCCAGACCGAGGAAGACGGCTGGGATGCTCGTCGCCTTCAAGCCGGCCTCCTCGGCCGTGATGATGAGGTTCGGGTCCTGTGACTGAATGAAGTCGACCTGTCCGGTCTGCAACGCCGACAGTGCCGTGTTGGAGTCGGGCAGGACGCGTACGACGATCTTCTCCCAGACGATGCGTGCGGGATCCCAATAGTCGGGGTTGGGGACGTACGTGTAGTGATCGTCGCTCACGGTCTCTGCCGGATCCAGCTTGTACTGGCCCGCACCGACGGTCTGCGTGGCCAGGATCGAGGGGTCGTCCAAGGCAGTTCGACCGACCATGTAGCCGGGCAGCTCACCCAACACTCGCGGGAGCAGCGGGGTCGGCTCGGACAATGAGAGCCGTACCGTCAGGGAATCGACGGTCTCTATCGATTCGATCGCCCGAAGCTGCGTGGCGGGCTGCCCGCCCAACTCGCGCGTCCGTTCGAGGTTCGCCTTGACGAGGTCAGCCGTCAGCTCCGAGCCGTCGCCGAACACAACACCGTCACGGAGCCGTAGCTCGAACTGTAAGTTCCCCGCGCCGAGGAACTTCCAGGACGCCGCTAGCCCAGGCGCCGGGTCGCCGCTCGCTCCGACGTAGATGAGTGGCTCGTACGCGATCTGCGCATACACGAGATTGCCGGACGCCTGCGCCGGGTCAAGGCTGACGGGCGGGCTTAACCACCCGATCCGCAGAGAACGTACCCCCTCGTCAGCGCGGTCAACGGACGTGCACGCCGACAGCGACAGAGCCGCTGTGGCGAGAACGGCTGCGCCGCGCACCCACCTCCGCATCGGCAAGCGGGACTTCAGGTCGCGAGTCGGGGGATCGGGAAGACCCGCCATATGATCGAACCTCCTGAATATCAAGTCCGGGTAAGCCGTCACGCTCCCGGCGAGCACGCGTGGCCCGCGTGAGTCGTCCCGGCTCAGCAACGGCCCGAGTGGAACCCGCGCTGCAGCGACGAGCATCGAGGGTGAGCTGAGGCCCGCCGTCGACGCCAGGGTCAACCTTCGCTCGAGTACCGCAACATCCTTGACACGCCGATGTAATCGTTATTACATGCATCATGCACACCGGCCTGCTGGTAGTCAAGGCACCGTGTCATCGGTCGTCAGGTGTGTGGGTCAGAGAGTGAAACCGTTCTTACTGCTGATCATAGGGGAGGTCTCGTGACCGAAAAAAACGTCGTGACAACGAGCGATAGCGCTGCGGAGGCGGCGCTGGAGGAGGGCGAGGGCGTCTTGCGAATGATGCCGACCTGGGTGCCCCGCTCCTTCTGCGTGCCGGGTCGCCGCCTGCGCCTGCATCCCGACGACTATTTCGCCTACGGCGGAGAACGGGGAGGCATCGATGAGCGATGGTTGAGCTCGTCCACAAGAGCCGACAACGGCCCGGCTACGGGAGAGTACGAGGGCGTCAGCCTCGTACTCGGGACGGACGGGCGGCACATTCCGTTCGACACGGTCGTCGACAACCTCGGCGGCACGCTCATTGGGGCGCGGCTGTGGAACCGGGACGGGGGATGGACGGTCTACAGCAAGTTCTTTGACAACGCTGGGCCGCTGCCGTTCCATGTTCATCACGACGACGAGGCTGCGGCCCGTGTCGGCAGGCGCGGCAAACCGGAGGCATACTACTTTCCACCGGAGCTGAACAACCACCTGGGACTCACGCCGGTCAGCTACTTCGGACTGCGCCCTGGCACGACGCGCCAGGAGTTGGCCGATCGGCTACGGACCTTCAGTACCGTGGGTGACAACCGCGTCACCGAGCTTTCGCAGGCATACCGTATCGAGCTGGGTACGGGGTGGGACATTCCACCGGGCGTGCTGCACGCGCCCGCAAGCGTTCTCACGTACGAGCCACAAGCGGCATCGGACGTCTTCGCCATGTGCGAGTGCTGGACGAGTTCGAGGACGATTTCGGCCGATCTGCTCTGGAAGGACGTCCCTCCGGCTGAGCGTGGAAACGTCGACTACATCATCGACCTGCTCGACTGGGACCGCAACACCGATCCGTTCTTCGCCCAGAACCGCTTCATGCGCCCACTGCCAGCTTCTGAAGGCGACGGGTACCGCGAGGAGTGGATCGTCTACCGCTCCTCGGCCTTCAGTGCGAAGCGCCTGGTCGTGCAGCCCGGACGCAGTGTCGTCGTGACGGACCCGGCCGCATATGGTGCCATCGCGATAGCTGGCCGGGGCCGCTTCGGGGTCTGGCCGCTGGAGACACCAACCGTGGTCCGATTCGGAGCCCCTACTCAGGACGAGTTCTTCGTGTCCGAGTCGGCGGCACTCACCGGGGTCCGGATTGCAAATGAAAGCGAGACCCAACCGCTGGTCATACTCAAGCACTTCGGTCCAGAGAACCCTGATAACGCGATGAACGTCGACCCCGCCTGACCTCCACAGACCAGAGCAGCGTCGCTCCAATTACTCGCGCAAGGGCTCACGGCGGCGGCTCAGATGACCGGGCACATATGAACGGCTAGCTCCACTCGACCGTGTTCCATCACCTACGACCCGGCGGCCCAGATATGGTCGCCGACCTCGGCTATCTGGGCACCGACGCGATCACCGGACACCGCAAACCCCGCGGCGCCGAGCTCGGCGGCGTGCGACGCGCCTGCAACCAAGCGATCAACAGCACCCGCGCCGGTGTCGAACGCGCCATCGCGCACCTGGCCAACTGGAAAATCCTCGACACCGGCTGGCGCGGACGCCTCACCGACTTCCCCGACCTCCTACGCACCGTCGCCGGACGGAGATCTACCGAACCTGGGGATAAGCCCGTTCTGAATAGCGCTTCAGACCTCAGCTTACGACCGAGTCATCTGGCTGGCCAAGGGCTCCTGACTCGCTGGCAAGTTCATCGGTCGCGGACGAACCGATCTCGTACGTGGCAGCGAGCATCTCGAAAACCTCAAGGTCCTCGATTGTCGTGTGGAGCACGCCGTCGGCATCGATCTCGAATGGCACGATGCGCTCAGAACCGATCGCATGCAGGTCACGGAAGCGGGCGTGAGCGGGAGGGCTCACTCGCAGCGAGACCTGCGGCACCGGTAGCGCAGGAAATCGCGAAGGGTGGTTGAGCACGCAAACTCGGACCCGGGACACCTCGTGGTCATGGAACGCCGTGAGCCAGACTGACGGCGGCGCATCTGCGGCTACCCGAGGTTCACGGCCGAGAAGGCTGCGCACGAGCGCCACAAATAGCTGCGGAGCCGCGCTCAGGGAGCCCTCTGCCGTCGCCTCGATGTCCATCGCGCTGTAGACAGACAACCCAGCGCCGAATCGGTTCGCAAGGACTGCCGGCTCGGTCGTGTCTGTCCACGGAGGCGAGTTGTGAATACTGGCCCAGCGCTCGTCATCGCGGTTGCCACGGCCATCGCCGTAGGGCAGGCTGACCGTAGCGAGAATCCTCGTACCCTCTGCGGCTGTTACCCGTAGTGCCGTAACGGACCGGTCGAACCCAGCCTGGTTCACGTCCGGCTCACCGTGGGCAACGTATGCGACCGGGGCGATCGAGGCCGCCAATTCTGCGGTGTTCGGCTTGAGGTAGGTAACGGACGCAGTATGCTCGTCCCCGAATCGACAGCCGAACACGTCGGCGAGCAGAAAGTCGGGATGCCGGGTCCCGCGCGTCGTGACTCGGGAGCTGTTGCCGCTCGCGTACAGCCGGCCGCCTTCCGCAACATAGCGGCGAAATGCATCAATCTCTTCCTCGTCCATGCGGAGGACGTTAGGGAGTACCACGACAGGGATGTCGGCGAGTCGTCCGAGATCAGCCCGGCTCAGCACAGTGAACGGGATGTGCGCGGACTTGAGGGCGCGCACCGTGCCTTCGACGGCTGCGGAGTGTGGCGAGGGTTGGCCCGACATCCGGAAGCTGCCAGCCAGCTTATCGAGTGGCAGGCCATTGTCGGCGAAGTCCACAGCGGCGGCCTGGCTTGCATAGACGCCGACCTCCGCGATCATGTCGCCGACACCGAGGAACTCACGGTACGGCTCCATAGCGGCGAACACCTCGGCGAGGCGCTCGTAGACCGGGGCGCTCACGCTGCCGTCTGGAGCTACAGCGTCGATCGCCATGAACTGGCCTCCGACGGCCGTCGCTGCCAGGGCGTGTGCCTTCTGCTCCTGCACCGGCATGAGAAGGCTGGCCCCGCCACCGTATGCGGACACCGCCTTCATGTATTGCATGACTGAAGGTGTCAACCGTTGCAGCGCGGGCAGCACGCTCTGGTGATGGAAGTCCCCACCCAGGAGATCTCCGGCGTGCATGAGATCGTGTCCGGCCCCCGCCCACCAGTCGAACTTGATGATGCCCCCGTTCAGAAACACAGGAATGTCACAATGGGCGCGAACGCGCTCACGGAGCCGGACGAATGCCTCCAGAAGCCACCGCTCGCGTGCTGCCTGAAACCGGCACCACTCGGCTCCGAACCAGTCCACTCGTTCCGGGATCTCCGCCGACCACTCGGCCCGGTACCGCGCCCGGCAACTCTCGCAGACGCACACGCTCGTCCAGAACACCATGTCGAAGAAGAATGCATCGAACTCGTAGGCACCCGCGAGCTCGTCGACCTGTCGCAGCATGAACTCCATCGCCTGGGGGTTGTTCGGGCATACGACGCCGTACCGGCTTCCGGGCCCCGCCATGCCGCCCCGACTCGAAGGCTCAATGCGCCACTCAGGATGTTCTCGATATGCCCATCCGTTGAACACGGGCCCGCTGTAATACGCACAGGCGGCGATGCCACGCTCGCGGAGGAGGCTCACCTGATCTGCGACGATGTCCCGCCCACGCAAACCCGCGTGCATCTGCCCGCTCACTGTCGGCCAGTAGCAGAGACCGACGTGGGAGTTGCAGTACACCATAACCGCGTCCACTCCCGCGGACGCGCACCCCGCCACGAAGCTTGCGGGATCGAATCGCGTCAGGAAGCGCTCATCCCAGTCGGGGATATGCATGTCCAGCAAGATGTGACGTTGCGACCGCAGATAGCGGTCCTGCGACCCCGCCCGCTCAGCGCCACCAGTCCCGGCTCCCGCTCGTACCGACCCCATCGTCCTCGATCCAATCCCGATGTGTAAACGTTCTTACAACCCTGCCACAACCAGGGCGCGGGACTCAAATCACGGGTCTCTCGCCTGACGCCTGTGCGCGTAGCGAGTCAGGAACCAGACGTGCTTGCCCGCACGACGAGCGCGGGTGCGAGCAGTACCTGGCGGGGAGTGCCGTTTTCGTGACTCAGCAGATGCACGACTTCCCGGCCGAGGTCTCGCAATGGCTGCGCGATCGTCGTCAGACCCAGCAACGCCGCCACGGGCACGTCATCGTAGCCGGTGACCAGGACGTCCGCAGGGCAACGAACACCGAGATCCCGCAGCTCCAGGATCACTCCCGAGGCGACATCGTCGTTCGCGCATGCGATGGCATCGGGCAGGTCGCCGCGCTCGACCAGCCGACGAGTGAATGCCCGTCCGTTACGTGCGCTCGGAAAGTCCAGGTCCTCTACCGGCCACGCCTCAATGCCGTGCACCTCGCACGCCTCGGTAAACGCCGTCGACCGGTCCTTGATGCTCGAGAGGGCCGACGTGGCGCCAGCGAAGACGGCGGTTCGCGCCCCGCTCGACGCCAGATGGCGGACCAGCTGGCTCATTCCGGCGCGCTGATCAACACCAATGAAGTCGAGCTCGTCGACCGCTCGCCGTTCGAGCTGCGCGACCCGCGTGGACCGTGCCGCCGAGCGCAGCGCAGGCGCGCTCCCCGTAGCGTGCACGGGACATACCAGCAACGCGTCAACCCGGCGACGCAGAAGCGTCTGTAGTCGTTGCGCCTCCACGGCGACATCGTTACTCGCATCACAAAACACTACGTCCAGCCCTGCCTCCGCGAAGCCCTGCTCCGCCGCCTGGACAACCGCAGGGAAGAACGAGTTGGTTATGTCGGGAACCAACATCCCGACGGAACTCGACGAGCCGCTGCGAAGGGACGCGGCGAGTGCATCGGGCTGATAGTCAAGATCCTTGCAGGCTTGGAGGACCGCCCGGCGCGTCTGCTCAGCGACCCGGTCCTTACCGGTAAGCACCCGACTCACCGTCGCAACCGAGACACCGGCAGCCTGCGCCACCTCCCTGATCGTCACGGTCACAAGCAGATAGTAGCCCGTAACCGTTTACTGACCTTTTGGAGTCAGGGTCCTGGTCTGGTCATGGTGGGTGTAGGCCGGTTGCGGTGAGGAAGCCGTTGATCAGGGTGGGTTGGTACTGCATGCTTTTGAGTCGGTTCTTGGTGATCCGGGCGAGTTCGGTGATGCCGCCGGGGGCGAGGTTGGCCATGGCGCGTTTCAGGCTGGACCAGACGCTTTCGGCCGGGTTGAGTTCTGGGGCGTAGGCGGGCAGGTGGTAGACCCGCAGCCAGCGGCGGGCGGTGATGAGGGCTCGCATTCTCGCCGACTTGTGCGCGGGCAGGCGGTCCCAGACCAGCAGGATGGGGCCGCCGAGTTGTTG
This sequence comes from Phytohabitans kaempferiae, assembly GCF_042433955.1. Lineage (NCBI taxonomy): Bacteria > Bacillati > Actinomycetota > Actinomycetes > Micromonosporales > Micromonosporaceae > Phytohabitans > Phytohabitans kaempferiae. The sequence goes on from NZ_JBHLUH010000060.1 coordinate 273,995, forward strand.
GTGCGCGGCGTCCAGTAGTTCGGCGAAGTGGGCTTCGTTAAAGCCTTTCGGCTCGCCTTTACGTCTTTTGTGAGCATGATTCGGTAGATCAGGCGGGGACGGTGGCCGGCGCGGTAGGCGGTGATACCCGCGACGGATACTTTCCGGCCGCCCCGGCCAGCGACCCGCACGATCGGGTATGGCCACGCGGGGCCCAGGTACGGCCCCGGGCTGGTCTGGGCGACAGTCCGGACTCGTCGATGAAGCAGATCCACGCGCCCAGCCTGCGCGCGACTGTTTTACCGCGGGCCACTGGTACCGGCGCCAGCGGGCGATAGCCTGCTCGTCGCGCTCGGCCGCTGGCTGGCTCGGTTGCTGCGCGGTGAACCCGGCCCGCCGCAGTACCTGCCACACGGTGCAGACCGCGACCGTCACATGGAACATCCGGCCGATCAACGTCCGTACCCGCGCCAGGGTCCACCGCTGGTCCTCGACCCACCCGGCCGCCGCTGGACCCTCGTGCAGCTTGGCGATCAGCTTTTGAACCTGCGACTCGGACAGTACCCGCTGCGGCCCCGGTGCACCTTTGGACACCAGCGCGCGGTCGCCGCCAGCGACCCACGCCCGCCGCCACGTGTGTGCGGACTTGGTGGAAATCTCCAACGCCTCGGCGACGTCGGGTGCGCTCATTCCCGCGGCGAACATCTTCGCTGCCCGCAGACGGACCTGTTCCCGGCGGGCGCGGGCCTGTGGCCCGGTTCCGCCGCCATCGCCGTATCGCATACTCCTATCAAGACACAAGGAGTGAACAGGATGGAATCGCTCAAAACGGCGATGTGGACACAGGAGGGACCCTGACCATGAAAGGTCGGTAGATTGTGACGTATTGCCTTGACGGCGAGCATGCACGGACCCGACCGGAAGCTATGACCGCGCTCGACGAGCGCTGGCACGCGGGCCGAGCTCGCGCTCGCCGACATCGGCGCCGGCGAGACCCGCCGGCGACAGGATTGGGGGTTAACCCGAAAGCGCGACCATCGGGTTGTCCCGACGAAACCCGGGGGCCGGCAGCAAAGACCAGCGGCCCGCGGTCCGGCAGGCTGATTGACACTGGCGCCAGGCTGGCGCGGGCATGCCCACGACCCCCACGGGAGAATCTGCAATGACTCGGCAACCGACGACCGTAAGGATCGCGCGGTGGAGCGTCCTCCATCCATGGCGGGCCATCCTCACCTGGCTGCTGTTCGTCGCCATCTGCGTACTCGTGGGCGGCGCGGTCGGCACCCGTACGCTGACGCCCACCGAGGCCGCGGTGGGCGAGTGGGGGCGCGCCGAGGAGATCCGCTCGGCCGGTGACCTGGGCGAGCGGCCGGCGGAGCACATCCTGATCACCGCACGGTCCGGCACGCTCGACGCCACGCGGGCGCAGGAGGCGGCAACCGCGGCAGGCCAGCGGCTGGGCGGGCTGCCGGAGGTGGACGCCGTAGGTACGGCGGTGCCCTCCCCCGACGGCACCGCCATGCTGGTCCAGGTGCAGATGCGCGGCGAGGTCGCCGACGCGGTGACCAATGTGGAGCCGCTACTGCGCGAGACGGAGGCCGTGCAGCAGGCGTACCCGGACCTGCGGATCGAGCAGGTCGGCACCGGGTCGATCAACAAGGCGCTCGGCGAGACTCAGGAGGAGGACTTCAAGTTCGCCGAGTTCGTGAGCATCCCGCTGATCCTGATCATCCTGCTCGTTGTCTTCGGCGCGCTGATCGCCGCCTCCATTCCGCTGCTGCTGGCCCTCTCCGCGGTGGCGGCCGCGCTCGGCCTTGCCTCGGTGACCTCGCACCTGGTGCCGACGACCAGCTCGCTGAGCAGCATCATCCTGCTGATCGGCCTGGCTGTCGGCGTGGACTACTCGCTGTTCTACGTCCGTCGGGAACGTGAGGAGCGCAGGGCCGGGCGGGACGCCCGCGAGGCCGTGGAGACATCGGCCGCCACCTCCGGACACGCCGTCGTCGTCTCCGGCCTGGCCGTTATCGTCTCGCTCGCGGCCCTGTACGCGGCGGTGAATGCCGACTTCTCCTCGACCGCCACCGGCGCGATCCTGGTGGTGGCGGTGGCCGTCCTCGGCTCGGTGACCGTGCTCCCGGCGATCCTGAGCAAGCTGGGCCGGTGGGTCGACCGCCCTCGAATCCCGCTGGTTTGGCGCTGGCGGGAGCGGCGCGCGGCGACCGGGCGCAGCGTCTGGTCGACGATCCTGCGGCCGGCCCTGCGCCGCCCGGCGGCGACGCTCACGGTCGCGGTCCTGGTGCTGCTGGCGCTGGCCGCCCCCGCGCTGGGCATGAAGCTGCGCCTGACCACCCCCTCGGACCTGCCCCGCTCGATCGAGATCATGCGCTCGTACGACCGGCTCGTCGCGGCGTTTCCGAGCACCGGCAGCGAGCATGTGGTGGCCGTCGAGGGTCCGGCCGACCGGCAGGGCGAGGTGCGGACGGCCCTCGAGGGCCTGGCCCGGCGTACCGCCGTCGACCCGTTGTTCGCCCACGACCGCGAGCCGGTCCTGCGGACCTCGGCGGACGGCCGGGTGAGCACGCTGACCATCGGCGTGCCCGCCAACCCGGGCACGCAGGAGGCCGAGGATTCGCTGCGTGCGCTGCGTGAGACGCTCCTGCCCTCGGCGCTGGACCGCATTCCCGACATCGAGTACGCGGTGAGTGGCCAGACCGCCGCGGACCACGACTATGTCGCGGAGATGACCCGGGACCTGCCACTGATCATCGCCATCGTCCTGGTACTCACCTTCCTGGTAATGATGATCACCTTCCGCTCGGTCGTGGTGGCGACGCTCTCGATCCTGCTCAACTGCCTGTCGGTGGTCGCGGCGTTCGGCATCCTGACCGCCGTGTTCCAGGGCGAGTGGGCCGAAGGGCTGCTCGGCTTCGAGTCCAACGGCGGCGTGGTGGCGTGGTTGCCGCTGGTGCTCTTCGTGATCCTGTTCGGACTGTCCATGGACTACCACGTCTTCCTGGTCAGCCGGATCCGCGAGGCGGTGCTCCAGGGCCAACCGACCACGGTCGCGGTGGAGACCGGCATCGTCCGCTCCGCCGGCGTGGTGACCAGCGCCGCCGTCATCATGGTCGCGGTGGTGTCGGTCTTCGCCACCCTCACCGCGCTGGAACTCAAGCAGCTCGGCGTGGGACTCGCGGTGGCGATCCTGCTCGACGCCACGATCATCAGGGCGGTCGTGCTGCCCGCGGCGATGACCATGCTGGGACACCGCAACTGGTGGGCGCCCCGGTTCATGCGCCGCCGCGAGGAGACGCCGGCGGAGGCCACCGAGTCGACCCCGACCGAGCGGGTCGACACCACGGCGTGACAGCGGCCCGTCTCCTGGATCTCGCCGCGCATTACCGAGATCCAGGAGACGACTCAGCCGTCCGCCCCGGGCGGCGGCCGCGACAGAGGTGGAAGACTCCATTGACAGGCAACGAGGAGGGGGTCCCTACCGTGCGGCTGGCCAGGCGCGGCGTCCTACCCGCGCGGTTCGGCCACGAGCTGGCTTACGCGATCGGCAGCGGGCCGATCGTGGCCGCCGGTGTGGCGTTCACGGTGCTCGGACTGCTCGCGTCCGCGGTGCTGGCGGTGGTGTTCGTCGGGCTGCCGCTGCTGGCGGCGGTCGTCGCCGGTGCGCGGCAGCTCGGCGGCTGGGAGGCCGACCGAGGTCGCAGGCTGCTCCGGCTCGACCTCGGCCTGCCCGCTCCCCCGCCCTCGGCAGATGGATTCTGGCCACGGCTGCGAGCCAGCGTCAGCGACCCGGCAGGGTGGCGCACGATGCTGCTCTTCGTGCTCAAGCTCCCGATCGCGATCGTGGCGTTCTGCCTCGCGCTCGGTGGCTGCGGCGTCGGGCTCGTGCTGGCCACGTACCCGAGCTGGTTCTGGCTCGGCAGCCCGACCAGGTACGAGGACGGCCCGGCCCGCAGCGCCACGAAAATGACCATCGGTGACCTGTACCTGGACACCTGGCCGGAGGCCATCGCGGTGGGCGCGCTCGGCCTGTTCCTGCTCCTGCTCACACCGTGGCTCGTGCACGCGGTGCTGGTGCCCGACCGGCTGCTGGCCAAGGCGCTGCTCCGACCGACCCGGGCCGAGGAGCGGATCCGCGTGCTGGAGGAGGCACGCGACTACGCCGTGGACGACTCGGCGGCGGCGCTGCGCCGGATCGAGCGAGACCTGCACGACGGCGCTCAGGCCCGGCTTGTGACCCTCGCGATGGACCTCGGCCTGGCCAAGGAGACGCTCGACGGGACGGGCGGGGAGAGCGAGGTACGACAGGCCCGCGAGCTGATCGACATCGCGCACGAAAACGCCAAGAAGGCCCTGATCGAACTCCGCAACCTGGCCCGCGGCATCTACCCGCCGGTGCTCGACGAGGGGCTCGGTGCGGCGCTGGCCAGCCTCGGCGACGCCTGTTCCCTCCCGGTGAACGTCTACGTCGACGTGCCGTTCCGCCCGTCGCCCGCGGTCGAGACGATCGCCTACTTCTGCACGGCCGAGCTGCTGACCAACGTGGCGAAGCACAGTCGCGCCCAGCACGCGACGATCCGCGCGACGCAGCGGTTCGACATGTTGCGGCTGGAGGTGGGCGACGACGGGGTGGGCGGCGCCTCCTTCGGCGGGGGCACCGGACTCTCTGGCCTCGCCGACCGGCTGCGCACCGTCGACGGGCGGATCGCCCTCAACAGCCCGCGCGGCGGGCCCACCCTCGTGACCGTGCACCTGCCCCTGCGGGCTTAGGGTATTTCACAGGGCATGCCCGGCCTGCGGCTCGACCGACCCCCTATGAAACACGCCCTGACCGGAGGCTGCGATGCGTGTGGTACTTGCCGAGGACTCGGCCGTCCTGCGAGAGGGTCTGGTCCGCCTGCTGACGGCCCGAGGGCACAGCGTGGTCGGGCAGGTCGGCGATGCCGGTGAGCTGGCGTCCGTGGTGGCCGAACAGGATCCGGACATCGTGGTGGTGGACGTCCGCATGCCGCCCACGCACACCGACGACGGGCTGCGCGCGGCGCTGGACCTGCGCCGGCGCCAGCCCGGCCTGGCGATCCTGGTCTTCTCCCAGTACGTGGAGACGCGCTGCACCCGGATGTTGCTGGCCGGCCGGGCCGACGGGATCGGCTACCTGCTCAAGGACCGGGTCGCCGACGTCAGCGAGTTCCTCGACACGCTGGCCCGGGTCGCCGCCGGTGGCACCGTGCTCGACCCGGACATCGTGACCAGCCTGATGAACGCCGGAGATCAGCTCCACGACTTCGATACCCTCACTCCGCAGGAGCGCAAGGTCCTGGCCCTGATGGCGCAGGGCCGGTCGAACACGGCCATCGCCAAGGCGCTGCATGTCTCGCCGGGGGCCGTGGAGAAGTACGTCACCGGCATCTTCACCAAACTGGACCTACCGCCATCACCCGACGATCATCGCCGGGTGCTGGCGGTGCTGCGGTACCTGGAGCCCAGTCGCGCGGAGGACTGACCCGGAGGTCAGCCGCGCGCTTCGGTGTAACGCAGTGGCAGGGTCTGCACCCCGAACAGGCCCGGGGCGGCGAGGTAGTCCGGCTTGCCCGCGAGCGCGAGGTCCGGAAACCGGTCGAGGATGATGTTGAGTGCCAGCCGTGCCTCGAGCCGGCCCAGCGGCGCCCCGATGCAGAAGTGGATACCGTGCCCGAACGACATGTGCGGGTTGCTGGCCCGGTCGATGTCGAACACGTCCGGGTTCGGGAAGCGCTGCTCGTCCCGGTTGGCCGAGATGATCCACGCCACGACGAGCGAACCGGCCGGCACGTCGAGGTCGCCGACCGTCGTGTCCTGGCGGGTGAGACGGTGGGTGAGCGTGACCGGCGGGCGGTAGCGCAGCACCTCCTCGATCAGGTCCGGAAGGCGTGACCGGTCGGCCCGCACCGCGACGGCCGCGGCCGGATTCTCGTCCAGGCTCAGCAGTGTGTTGCCCAGCAACATCGTGGTGGTGATGTGGCCGGCGAAGAGCAGGTCCGCGGCGAAGCTGAACACCTGGTTGTCGGTCAGCCTGGTGCCGTCGACCTCGGCGTTGGCGAGCCGGCTCATCAGATCGCCGGTCGGCTCCTTGCGGCGCCGCTCGGCGTGGTCCGTGAGGTACTCCTGCATCTCCCGGACCTGGTCGGCGACCCACTCGTTGATCTGGAACTCCGCCTCACCGACCTGCGCCTCCGCGGTGGCCGTGATCGCCGCCTCGGCCCACCGGCGAAACTTCGGCTGGTCGGAGATGGGGATGCCGAGCAGCTCGGCGATGACCGTCACAGGGAGCGGGTTGGACAGCGTCTCGACGAACTCGAACTCGCCGCCGGAGACGTGGTCGAGCAACTGGTTGGTCACCTCGACGATCCGCGGCTCCAGGCTGGCGACCGTCTTCGCGGTGAACGCGTCGGTCACGACCTGGCGAAGCTTGCGGTGCCGGGGCGGGTCGGTGGTGGCGAGGCTGCCCTCGATGAAGTTGGGCACGTCGTCCGGTACGGCGGCACTCATGTCCGAGGAGAAGGTCTTCGGGTCGGCCAGGACCTTGCCGGCGTGCTCGTGGCTGAACACGTGCACCGCGCCGCCCTCTTCATCACGCCAGACTGGGCCGTGCGCCCCCTTCTCGCGCAACCATCGAAGCAGCGCGGCGCCACCGTCCTCTGTGGTGGGAGGTTGTTCCGCGGCGGTGGAGTGGTCGGTCACGGCAGCCTTTCCAGCTCGAAGACGACGGACGCGGTCAGGCTCGTGATGAGGTGCTTACGCACGCAGCGCCAGCCGCCGTCCGGGAAAACACCGTCCCACTCGTCCATAGTGGGCAGATACACGCCCATCATGTCGTGCCCCAGCTCGAAGCCGAGCGTGAACACCGGCACCTCGGTCGGGGCGATGTCCGATGTGCGGGTCGCGTCGCCGAGCAGGAACCGCTTCACGTTGGGGAAGAGGTCACGCAGGCGCCGCAGCGTCGCGACGCAGTTGTCCCGGGGCCAGAAGTCGTGGCCCATCATGAAGCAGGTGAGCAGATCCACGTCGGCGAAGTCGGGCCGAGGCTCCATCGACCGGACGTCCGCGGTCACAAACGCGATCCGGTCGCCGAGGCCGGCCTTCTCGGTGTCCGCCCGGGCCACCTCCAGCGAGTTCGCGGCGATGTCCAGGCCGAGACCGCGCGTGCCGGGGTACCGCTGGGCGATCTGCCGCAGCCGCTCGCCGCTGCCGCAGCCCATGTCCGCGACCCTGGTGAAGGTGAAGTCCAGACCCTCCATCGCCGTCCAGAAGGCCGGGTCGAAGCACATCGCGTTGATGTCGCGGCAGGCGAAGCTGATCGCGGGCGCGTCCCGGCGGTAGTAGTCGCCGACCCGCTTCTCGTTGCGCAGCACGTCCGGCATGTCGGTGAAGAGGTCCGAACAGCCGCGGCTCAGCCAGTGGAAGAAGGACTTGGTACGGAAGACCTCGGCGAAGTTCTCGCCTACGACGAAGAGATTGCCCTGCCGCTCTACCGCACGCACCGAAGCGAGCGCGACGAGCATCCCGACCGTGGACGCCGGGTGCAGGTCGTTCGCCGCGGCGAACTCCTCCGCGTCCAGCTTGCCGTGCTGGTTTAGCTCGTCGAGCGCGCCGAGTTCCCACGCGGCGCTGATCGCCCACGAAGCGACGGCCGAGTTGAAGATGTCTGCCGTGGCTCTGCGCTGTGCCTCATTGATGACCTGGGTGGTCACACCGTTACCTCCGGCTCTGGAGACTGTGGACTGTTTGTGGTTTCGTGAATCAGAGGAGGGGCCCGGCCCAGACCGTCGCGTCGCCCTGGCCGCACACGCACCGGAGTCGCTGTACCTAATATCGACGCCAGCGCACCACGGGAGCCAGGACATTAAGCCGACGCCGAAATGGCGTGTTCATCTGCCTCCAGGAAACGCGCCAGTTCCAGCGGTGTGCGGTACAGGTACATCTCCCGCACCCCGACCGGCAGGCGCTGGTCCCGCAGCATGCGGGCGATCCGCACCGCCAGCAGTGAGTTGCCGCCGAGGTCGAAGAAGTTGTCGTCCTCGGCGACCTCGCCGAAGATGGCCCGCCACGCACCGAGCACTATGGACAGTGGTCCCTCGGCGGGGCCGGTCGCCGCCTGTTCAGCCTCCTCCCTCGCGGGCGCCGGCAGGCGGGCCCGGTCCAGCTTGCCGTTGACGGTCAGCGGCAGCGCGCCGAGCACCGTGACGGTGGCCGGCACCATGTACTCCGGAAGCCTCGTCGCGGCCCGCCGGCGAACCTGCCGTGGGTCGCCCCCGTTGAGCACGACGTAGGCGTCCAGACGGGCGCTCGCCGGGTCGTCCGGGTCCGCCTGCCCGAGCACCACGGCCGCGGCCAGCACCACCGGGTCGTCCTGCAACACCGTGCGGATCTCGTCCAGCTCGATGCGGTGACCGCGCACCTTCACCTGGCTGTCGATCCGGCCCAGGTGCTCGAACCGGCCGTCCGGCAGCAGGCGGCCGCGGTCTCCGCTCAGGTACAGCCGCTCCCCCGTACGTTCGTCGGTCACGAACCGCGCGGCGGTCAGCTCGGGACGGTTGAGGTACTCCACCGCCAGGCCGTCACCGGCGACGGCGATCTCGCCGATGATGCCGGGCGGCAGGGGCCGCCGCCGCTCGTCCACGACCCGCATCGACCACCCCGGGATCGGGCGCCCCACCGACCGGGAGGCGGCGAGCGCCTCGGCCCGGGTGACGACCTGGGCGGTGACGTGCACGGTGGTCTCGGTGATGCCGTACATGTTCACCACCTGGCACCGTGACTCCGGATGGATGTCGAACCAGGTCGTCATGCGCCGGGCGTCCAGGGCCTCGCCGCCGAAGATGACCAGGCGCAGGGCGAGGTCGCTGGGGGCGGCCAGCTCCAGCTCGTGCAGCTGGGTGAACGCGGACGGCGTGTGGTTGAGCACGGTCACCCGCTCGTCCACCAGTAGCTGGCGGAAGTCCTCCGGCGAGCGGGTCGTCCAATATGGAACGACGATCAAGCGGCCGCCGGTGAGCAGGCAGCCCCAGATCTCCCACACCGAGAAGTCGAACGCCGCGGAGTGGAACCAGGTCCAGGTGTCCGCCGGCCCGAAGCCGAACATGCCCCGGGTACCGGAGAGGAGGCGGGCCACGTTCCCGTGCGGGATCACCGCGCCCTTGGGCTGCCCGGTCGACCCGGATGTGTAGATGATGTACGCGGGCGCCTCCGGACCGACCCGCACCACCGGCGGCGTCGCGGGAGCGCCCGCCGCCAGCTCGGCCAGCGCGTCGGGGCTGATCACCCGGGTCGCGCCGAACGCGGTGCCGTCCCGCTCCTCGGCCACCACCAGCGCGAGGCCGGCGTCCTCGGTGACGAACGCCAGCCGGGCGCCCGGGTTGGCCGGGTCCATCGGGACGTAGGCCGCTCCGGCCATGAGCACGCCGAGCAGGGTCACCACCAGGCCGGCGGAGCGGTCCAGGCACACGCCGACCCGGTCGCCCTCGCGCACGCCCAGCTCGCGCATCCCGTGCGCCATCCGCGCGGCCCGGTCGGCCACCTCCCGGTACGTCAGCGTGCTGTCCCGGTCGGTGAGTGCCGGCGCGTCCGGCGCGGCCCGCGCGCACCGGAGGAAGGCATCGTGGAGGCTTCCGGTCCAGATGTCCGCCGGCCGGGGCGTACGGCCCAGCGCGACCACGCGGTCGCGCTCGGCGTCGCCGTACCGGGGCACGTCGGTGAGCGGCCGGTCCTGGTCGCCGTCGACAAGCTCGGCCAGCGCGTGCCGGGCCTGTTCGGCGACCTGCTCGGCGAGCCAGCGCGGCGCGGTGCCGTCGCGGATCCACCAGCGGGCCCGAGGCGGGCCACCGGATCCGGGCGTGAGGACGACCGCGAGCTGGCAGTCGAGGTCGGTCCGCGGCAGGTGGCTGAGCGGACGCGCGCCGGCAGCCGGCGGTCCCTGGACGACCGCGACCTCGACCGCGTACGAGGCGGCGGCGGTGGCTTCAGGCGGCTCCGCCTCGCCGCTCCTGGTCGCCGCCGCGACGGCCAGCCGGAACGCGGCGACGCTCTGCCCCGGATCGGCGCCGAACCGCGCCCAGCGGGCCGGCTCCCCCGCGCCGGACCACCGCACACGCGCGCGGGGTTCACCGGCGTACCAGGCCAGGACCAGGCCGGCGGCCGCGGCCAGATCAGCGGCGGTGGCCCGCGCCGGCAGCGGGAACGCGGTGCCCAGCGGTACCGGCAGGCCGGCGCCTGCGATCGCGCCCTCCCCCGCGGCGGCCGGTCGCGGCTCCGCCCCGTCCGGCTGCGGCCCGGCGAGCGCGCGCAGCAGGTCGGTGACGTCGACCGCGGGGAGCCCGTGGGCGTCCGGCTGGCCGGTCACCACCAGGTCGGCGGCACCGTCCTGGTAGGCGAGCAGCACCAGTCGGGCCGCGCTCGCTCCGCTGGCCGGCGCCCCGAGCCCGCGGGACAGCTCCCGGGCCCGGCGGCGGGCGGCCGGCTCGCTGTCGGCGGGCGCGAGGACGCGCTCCACCCACAGCTCGGGCCAGCGACCCGGCAGGCGCCGCCGTCCGGACGCGGCCAGCTCGCGGTGCGCCGGATCGAGCCGGCCGGGTACACGGTACAGCGCCGCGACCGGCCGACTTATGTCCACTTCGGACTGTTGAGTTGCGGCCAACATAGCCTCCCTGGCTCAGCGGGCGCTGTAGCCACCGTCCACTGTGATCACCGAACCGGTGGCATGGCGGGACTCGTCCGAGGCCAGCCAGACCGCCGCCGCGGCCACGTCCTGGGCCTCGACGAGGCTGTTCGTGGGCTGCTGCTGGACGAACTCCGTCTCGTGGTCGGCGACGTGGACGCCAAGCGAACGGGCGATCTCGGCGAGCATCCGCCCTTCCATCAGCTGATCGTCACGGACCGAGCCCGGGCACAGCGCGTTGACCCGGACCTGGTGCGGCGCGTAGTCGAGGGCGGCGGCCCGGGTCAGCCCGACCACCCCGTGCTTGGCCGCGACGTACGCGGCGAAGTTGCGGTATCCGACCAGTCCGGCGGTGGACGCCACGTTGATGATGCTGCCGGCCCGGCGCGCGACCATCAGCGCGCCGAGAACTCTGGTCATCCGCCACGCCCCGGTCAGGTCCACGTCGATCATCAGGGACCATTCCCGCTCGGTGACCTCGTGCAGCACGCGGCCGGACGGCGCCGCGATCCCGGCGTTGTTGACCAGGACGTCCACTGTGGAGAAGCGGTCCACCGCGACCGCGACGGCGGCTTCCAGCGCGGCCATGTCGCGTACGTCCGCCGGCTCGCTGAGAACCGCCGCGCCACGCTCCCGGCACAGCTCGGCGGTGTGGTCGAGCTGGCTGCGCGAACCGAGCCGGTACGGCACACCGTCGATGTCGCCGGCCACGTCGAGCAGGACGAGGTCGGCGCCCTCCGCGGCGAACGCGAGCGCGCAGGCCCGGCCGATTCCGCGGGCGGCGCCGGTGACGACGGCCACCTTCCCCTCGAGCCGGCCGGCGCGGCGGGTCTCCGCCTCGGCGATCGGGGCGCTCATCCGGCCGCGTCCACGGTGCTGGCCTCCTGCTCGATCAGGTCGAGCAGGCCGGGCCATCCGTCGACCAGGTACATGTGGCCGCCGGGAAGCTCCTCGGTGTGGAACGCCTTCGTGGTCCAGTCGCGCCACTCCTCGGCGGCCGCGATGTCCACCACCTCGTCGGTCTCGCCACGTATCGAGATCACCGGGACGTCCACCACAGCACCGGCCTCCGGCTCGTAGCCCTCGTGCATCACCACGTCCGTACGCAGCACGGGCAGCAGGAAGTCACGCAACTCCGGGTCGTCCAGGGCCGGGTGGTGGTATCCGGAGATCGCCCGTACGCCGGCGATGAACTCGTCGTCCGCCCAGTCGGCGATGCGCGTGGTGCCGCGCAGCGTGCGCGGGCCCGGGGAGCCGCTGACCACCAGGAGCACGTCGGCCTCCGGGCGCAGGCGCATGAACGACCGGGTCGCCTCGTAGGCGAGGATGGCCCCGAAGCTGTGGCCGAACATCACCACCCGCTCGCCGGCGACGGCGTCCTCCAGCAGGTCGGGTAGGACCCGGTCGACCATCTCGCGCAGGTCGTCCGGCGCCGGCTCGCCGAACCGCTTCTCCCGGCCGGGCATCTCGACCGGCACCACCCGCAACTCCGGCGAATAGGCCCGCCAGGGATGGAAAAAGCTCGCGCCAGCGCCGGCCGGCGGAAAACAAAAAACGACAGCAACAGTTGACATTCGCTCCGCCCCCGTCATGTTCCCAGCGCGCACAATGTAGCCATCGACGGCTCCACAGGGAAGCGGCGGGATTGTCACCGCCCCGGCTTTTAAGGACAGGTGAAACGCCTTGTTTGTCTTCGCGAAGCCGTGATAGGAGGGCATCGGAATCGCAAACCTAGGGATCGGGTGAGCAAAGATGCCGCTGCTGTCGGTAAACGGAATCCAGCTCAGGTACGACGTCTCGGGGACCGGTGAGCCGGTCGTCCTCGTGGCCGGTACCGCGACCAGCGGCCGGGTGTGGTACCTGCACCAGGTGCCTTCGCTCACCTCGGCCGGATACCAGACGATCACCTTCGACAACCGGGACCTGGCCGGGGCCGGTCCCACCGCCGGGCCGGTGCTGGTGGAGGACCTCGTCGCGGACACGGTCGAGCTGATCGAGCGGCTCGAGCTGGGCGCGGTCCGGCTGGTCGGGTTCTCACTCGGCGCGCGGGTCGCCCAGGAGGTGGCGCTGACCCGCCCGGACCTGCTGCGCTGCGCGGTGCTGATGGGCACGAGGGGGCGGCTGGACCGCTGGACCCGCGCCCTCGGCCTCGCCGAGCAGGAGTTGGCCGACGCCGGCGTGGCCCTGCCCGCCAGCTTCGCCGCGGCCTTCCGCGCGATGCAGTACCTGTCCCGCCGTACCCGCGCCGACGACCGGCAGACCCGCGACTGGCTGGAGATCTTCGAGCTTGCCGCCGAGGCGAACGGGGGCCAGCCCGAGCCGCGCCGGCACGTGCGGTTCGAGCAGCTCGCCGAGGACCGGATCGTTGCGTACCGGGACATCAAGGTCCCCTGCCTGGTGATCGCGTTCGGCGACGACCTGGTCACGCCGCCGCACCTCGGCCGGGAGGTGGCCGAGGCGATTCCCGGCGGCCGGTACCGGGAGATCCCGGACTGCGGCCACTACGGCTACCTGGAGCGACCGTCCGAGGTGAACGCGGCACTGCTGGACTTCCTGGCCAACGGCTGACGGCGATCTTCAGCCCCAATACCTGCGCATTTCGTCAAGCCCTTAAATTCATTGCCCCCCGGCCGCGTCCCCACCAGACTCTGAATTGACCTAGCTGTCCGTCGGCGACCGCTCTGGAAAGAGAGCCGCCAGAAAACGCGGGTACGCAGATACTCATTGACCGACTTAAGTGGGTTACGGGACCGAATCGGCGCATTCGGTGTTCCACACGGGGAGCCGAAGAGGTGGCCTCCACCGACCGGCAGAATGGAGCAGCCACATGGACCGGCTCGTGCTCACGCCGGATGAACGGGACGAGATCACAGCACTCGTCGAGGAGGTGCTCGGCCGAGACTCGACGCCCGACGTGCTGGGCATCGCCGAGGAGGGCACCGTACTCGCCGAGCGACTGCCGCACCGGCTCCGGGACTTCCTGGCCGGTATCCGCGCGGACGAGTCGGAGATCGCGGTGATCTCCGGGCTCTCGGTCGGCGACCTGCCGCCCACCCCGGTCGACTGGCGGGCGGCGGCCGCGACAGGTGCCGGCCGACACGCCGAGATCGTCCTGCTGCTGTGCGCCTCGGCGCTGGCGGAGCCGTTCGGCTGGGCCAGCCAGCAGGACGGGCGGATCGTGCACGACGTGTGCCCGGGGCGGGGCCAGGAGTCGTCGTTCACGAGCGCGAGCAGCCGCCTGGCGCTGTCGCTGCACACGGAGGACGTCTTCCACCCCTGCCGGGGCGACTACGTGGCCCTGCTGTGTACACGTAACCCCGAGCAGACCGCAACCACGCTCGCCCGGCTCGACGCCCGGGAGGTCCCCGAGGACTTCCTCGCCGTGTTGTCCGAGGACCGGTTCCGCTTCTACCCCGACGACTCACACGTCCCGGCGGAGCGCCGCCAGGCCGGCGACGACCGCCTCACCAGCCGGTACCACACCGTCGGGAAGGTGGCCTTCGGTCCGCCGGACCGGCCGTACCTGCGCTTCGACCTCGACTTCATGGACGCGGTGGAGGGCGACGAGGACGCGGCCAAGGCGATCAGCGTCATGCACGACTACCTGGTCGCCAGCGCACAGGAAGTCGTGCTCGCGCCGGGCGACCTCGTCATGATCGACAACTACCGCGTGGTGCACGGGCGCAACCCGTTCGCGCCGAGGTGGGACGGCAACGACCGCTGGCTCAAGCGGCTCAACCTGATCCGCGACATCCGCCGGATCTACCTGCACAACGGCTCCCGCTCCCGCATCCTCGGCTAGTGCGACGGCTCCCCCACGGGCTGTCCACAACAGGCTTTCTTCCACCACCACCCGAAGATCGAGGCTGCTCACCCCAACCCCCGGTGAGCAGCCTCGATCGCCTGGGGCGACGAGAGGACACAGGCATGTCGGGCACGGCCACCGGCACCGATGAGGACATCTCTCAGTTGCGGCATGAGATCGACGAACTGGACTCGAAAATCATCGAGCTCTGGCAGCGCCGGGCCGCACTGTCCAAACAGGTGGGTCAGCTCCGCCTGGCCTCCGGCGGCCCACGGCTCGTGCTGTCCCGCGAAATGGTCGTCATCCGCCGGTACACCGACGAACTCGGGCCGGACGGCCGCGACGTCGCCCTGCTGGTGCTCCGCGCCGGACGCGGGCCGCTCTAGCTTCGCCGGAGATGTCGCGGCACATACCATCGACCATCGGGCGGTGAGCACCGACCCTCGACCGGCAGGTACCGCGAGGTTGTGAACGACGGACGGTGCGGCTGCGGGAGCAGCGGCCCGGACCACGACGGTCATCGCGGCAGCCCAATCTTTGTAAAGCTACAGAGTCTTCGGTATCGAGGCGGGCCGCGGAGGTCGACCTGGCCTGCTGCCGGGCCTTTCAGCGACCGCCGGTGCCGAGGATGGCGCGCGTGACGCGCGCGTCCAGGCGCGTGGCGGCCCGCACCACCCACGGCGCCACAAGCAGGAGTACCGCGCCCACCACCGCGACCGCGGCGATGCGTGGCCAGGTGTCCAGCCGCACCCCGCCCACGACCTGGCCAGCCGGGTTGGCGCCGTCCTGCGAGGCGGCGCCGAAGTGGTACCAGATGGGATAGGTGAGCTCCGCCAGGCCGATCGGCCAGAGCAGCCCTGCCGCGACGGCCACGATGGCGACCGGCAGCTTGGCGAACGGGTAGAGCACCGCACGCCAGCCGGCCCGGTCGGCAAGCCACGCCCTGGACCAGGAGAGAAACCCACGGCGCGGCTTCGGCGCGGCCGGTGCCGCGATGACCACGCCGAGCAGCGCCCGGGCCCGTGCCCGCTCCAGGTCGGCGAACCGGCGCGCCCCGGCGATCATCGCGCCGAGGAGGGCCACGCCGGCCACCGGGACCAGCAGCGCCAGGCCGGCACCGAACATGACGAGGACGTACGCGGCGGCGGCCACGACCACGAAGACACCGCTCAGCGCGTAGGCCAACTCGGCCCAGGTGCGCCGGGAGAGGTGCCCCTCCCGGCGCCAGAAACCATCACCAGTCATGGTCCGATCTCACATCGTCGGCGTCGAATGTGCTATCCGGTTGTCCCCCGAATCGGGACGCGCCTGCGGTCACACCGCTGCCGGGTCGCGCTCGCGTGGGACCTCGCCACCGGCGGCGTCCTTGGCCAGGTCGGGCAGGCTACGCAGTGACGGGCTGAAGGTGACGGAGAGCGAGATCAGCAGCAGCGCGCCCGCGCAGATGAGAAACGCCATGCCGTCCGACGTCAGGTTGACCAGGAATCCCGCCGTCAGCGGTCCCAGCGCACCGGAGACACCGCCGGACAGCTGCGTCGCGCCGCTCAGCCGCCCGCGCAGCCCGTCCGGGGTGAGCAGCAGTTGGGCGGCCTGGATGCTGGTGGTAGCCGCTGGCGTGGGGAACGCCATCGCGGCCATCACCAGACCGAAGCCGATGCCCGCCGGCACGAAGACCAGCAGCGGCGTCAGCAGGGTGCAGATCCAGGCCAGCGCGATGACCGTCGTGTGTGGACGCATCCGGGACTGGAACTGGGGGGCGAGGAACGCGCCGGCGAGCCCGCCCACGCCGAGCATCGCCGTCATGATGCCGATTTCCGACGCCGGCACCTTGCGCTCGCTCGCCACCAGGATGACCGTGAAGAGCAGCGCGTTGAAGACCAGGTTGAGCGCGACCGCGGACAGGAAGGAGACCCGGATCCGGGGTTCGCCGAGGACCCACCGCAGCCCGGCACCGATCTCGCCGAGAATCTCCTTCGGCCGGGCCGCCGCGACGACCCGCCGGGGCAGCCGCAGGAAGAACAGCAAGAAGAAGGAGAACGCGTACGAGATGGCGTCGACCAGGAACGGCACCGTGTGCTTCAGCTGGAAGAGGAAGCCACCGGCCGCGGGGCCGACCGTCACGCCCAGGTACGCCCGCCCGGCCATCGCGGCCATCGCGTTGGGCAGCTGCTCCGGCGGCACCACGCTGGGCATCGCGGCTTCCTCTGACGGCGCGAAGAGCGCCGCGAACGCGCCCTCCACGACGACCGCCACGATGATCAGGGTCAGTGGCGGGTTGCCGAGAAGCAGCGCCGTCGCCAGCGTCCCCATCGCGGCCGCCCGGCCGCCCTCGCACACCAGCATGATGCGGTGGCGGTTCCAGCGGTCGACGAGCGCGCCGGCCACGATGCCGAACAGGAACCGCGCCGCCATGTTGGCGAACGCGACGAATCCAGCCTGGATGGCCGATCCGGTCAGCACGAGTACGAGCAACGGGAGCGCCACTGTGGACACCGCGGAGCCGAATTCGGAAATGGTCTGACCCGTCAACAGGATCAGGTAGTTGCGGTTGCGCCGGAGCGGTACCGGTGGCGCCGGCTCCGGCGGGTCGTGTGCCGGCCCGGAGGCGGAAGCCCGGCTGGGATCAACCATCGTGTCAACCCGTCCCTGTGAGGCGTTCGGTGTCAGGCCAGCGGCTCGCGGCAGTGCTCCACGATCTGCTGGAGTGCGCGCGTGAGCTCGCTGGCGAGGTACTGGATGGTGTCCTGGTGGTGAATCTCGGTGTTGTAGACCCAGATGAAGGAGAGCTGGCCGTCTTCGACGCTGCCCGCCACGTCGATGAGGTATGGCCGGGCGTCCTCGGTGTTGTGATCGGGCGCCAGACCGGTCTCGCGGCCACGGACGAGCTGCTGCTGCTCCGGTTCGCCGGTGTCCCATTGGCCCAGGTAGTTGAAGATGATCTGGGGTTGCTGGTGGCCGGCCAGGGCTCGCCCCGGCCCGTCCGGTGTGGACAGATAGCGGAGGGCGCCGTAGCCGAGGCCACGGCCGGGCACCCGGCGCAGTTGGGCCCGCACCGAGCGGATGAGCGCTCGCCACTCGTCCGCGCCCAGCTGGTCGGCCAGCGCCTCGCCCGGGATCTCGAGGGCGAGGGGGAAGTGTGTGGTGAACCAGCCGACGGTGCGGGTCACGTCCAGGTCGTCGAAGATCTCTTCCCGGCCGTGGCCTTCCATCCCGACCAGTACCTTCGGCCGGTCGGCCCACCGGCCGAGGACCCGCCCGAGCGCGCTGATCAGCACATCGTTGATCTGCGTGCGATAGACCGCCGGCACCTGCCGCAGCAGGTCGTCGGTGTCCTCCCGGTTGAGCTGGCTGACCACCTCCGCGGTGTTCGAAGCCAGGTTGGCCCCGCTGGCGTCGACGGGCAGCGCGGCGGGCCAGTCGCCGACCCGCGACCAGTACTCGACCTCGCCGTCCAACCCGCCGTCGGCGACGTGTGCGGCCAGCCGCCCAGCCCACGCCTGGAACGAGGACGTCTTGGCCGGAAGCGTCACCGGCTTGCCGTCAGCCACCTGCCCATACGCCTCGACCAGATCGGACAGCAACACCCGCCACGAAACACCGTCGACCACGAGATGGTGCACCACCAGGAACAGCGCCGGGTCACCACCACCGGTGAACAACACCGCCCGCACCAGTGGACCGTCACCCAGATCAAGGCCCGCCTGCGCCTGCCGGCCGACCTGCTGCATCCGGGCCCGCCGCTCGCCCTCCGGCACACCGGCCAGGTCGATCACCTCGAAGACCGGCTCGGCCGGCGCGTAGCTCGCCCGCCACCGCCCACCATCGCGCCGGAACCGGGTCCGCAAACCATCATGGTGCTCCACCAACGCCGCCACAGCCATCGCGACCGCCTCCACGTCGGCATCGGATGCCAGGTGCAGCAGGACCGACATGTTGTAGTACGACGGGTCACGCTCGAACGTTTCGAAGAACCACTCCTGGATCGGCGTCAACTCGGCCTCACCAACCACGGGATCGTCCACCGCGGCCGGCGACTGATCGGTGAACGACAGACCCTGTGCCAGACCCGCGATCGTCTGCCGCACGAACAGGTCCTTCGACGTCAAGCCCAACCCGACCGCACGCGCCCGCGACACCACCTGGATCGACAGGATCGAGTCACCACCAAGCTCGAAGAAGTTGTCCTCCACCCCCACCCGATCGACGCCCAACACCTCCTGCCACACCAGGACGAGAGCGCGCTCCACATCGGATCGTGGGCCGACGAACTCCGCACCACTGCGCGCCGCCGACACATCCGGCACCGGCAACGCCCGCCGATCCACCTTTCCGCTCGACGTGAGGGGCATCGCGCCGATGACCGTCAACGCCGACGGCACGAGGTACGCGGGCAGCCGCTCGGCGACGAACTCCAGCAGCTCCTGGTTGGGCGGCACGCGGCCCTCGGCGGGGACGACGTAACCGGCCAGACGCGGGGACTGGCCGTCGCCGAATGGCACCACCACGGCCTCACCGACCATCGGATGCGCCGCGAGTACCGCCGCCACCTCCACCAGCTCCGCCCGGAAGCCGCGGACGCGCACCTGCTCCACCACGCGCCCGAGATACTCGACCCGGCCGTCCAGGTGGCGCCGGGCGCGGTCGCCAGTGCGGAAGAGCCGCTCACCGGTCACCGGATCGGTCTCGAACGGTCGCGCCGCCGCCGGATCACCGACGTAACCGCGGGCCAGCGCGCTGCCGCCGACGCAGATCTCGCCGGCCACACCGACCGGCACCCCGGTGCCGGCCCCGTCGAGGATCCGCACCGTTCGGCCGGGCAGCGGCTCGCCGAGCGGCAGCGGACCGGATCCGCTGACCTCGCCGAGCGTCGAGGACCAGGCCATCGCCGGGCCGAACGCCTCCGCGATCGGGTACGTGGCGACGAGCCGCAGAGACGGGTCGAGCCCGGCGCCGGCGCGCGGCCTGAGCTGGGCCGGCCACAGCGGATCGCCACCGAGCACCACGGCCCTCAGCGAGCTGGTCGCGGCGTCAGGCCGCCGGGCCCGGACGAGCGCGCGGAAGCTGCCCGGGGTCTGGCACAGCACGGTGACGTTCTCCGCGCGCACGAGCGTCCACACCTTGCGCGGGTCGCGCAGCGTCTCCGGCGCCGCCAGCACGAGCCGGTCACCGGCGAGCAGCGGTGCCCACAGCTCCCACTCGGACGAACCGTCGATGACCGCGCGCCCGCTCAGCCACACGCCGGGCGCGGCGTCCGCTCCGCGCCAGGCGGCGGTGACCCGGGCGTGGGCACCGGCGATCGCCTCGGCTGCGGCCGCGTGTTCGATCATGACGCCTTTTGGTGTGCCGGTGGAGCCGGAGGTGTAGATGGTGTAGGCCAGGTCGTGGCCGGTGGTGTTGGTTGGTGGTGGGGTGGTGGGTTGTGTGTCGATCGCCTCGGTGTCGAG